>CACWPR010000093.1 GCA_902762855.1 Ruminococcus flavefaciens | reverse complement strand
AACACAAAAAATCCGCCTGATATTTCTATCAGGCGGCTGTTCTCATTTTCTCGATTCAAGCTCACGCTTTACCTCATCAATGAACTGCTTCCCCATACTGCTGAGGACATTGTTTTTCTTGGTGATATAGCCAATATTCATGGTGCTCTGAACGCTGTCATCATTCTTGAACGGTATCACAAGGAACTGGTCTCCGCTGAGTTTCTCGGAAAAGATACTGGAACACAGCGTGTAGCCGTTAAGACCTGCCATGAGATTCATCATCGTTGCACGGTCGGTAGCTTTGACAGTTTTCTGATATGCGTGTTCAATGAGTATCTCCTCGGCAAAATATATCTCCGTTTCATTTTCCTGTTCAAATGAGAGGCAGGGATAAGGTTCAAGCTGTTCAAAGGTCAGCTCCTTTTCTTTGGCAAGGGGATGACTGCGAGCGAGATATACGCTGGCAGGACATTCTATCAGCGATGTAAAATCCAGTTCATTCTCACGGAGAAGCCTGTTTATCACACGCTGATTTGCCTCGCAGGTGTAGAGCATCCCTATCTCACTTTTCAGCGAGCTTACGTCCTTTATCACGTTGGCAGTTGCAGTTTCTCTCAGTGCAAGGTCAAACTGCTTTGAGTCATAATGCTTTGCCATTTGTATGAATGCCTTGACTGCAAAGGAGTAGTGCTGCATAGAAACTGCAAAACGCCGGCGGAACTTCATCTCCTCGCCGTATTCTTCCATTACTTCCTCATATTGCTGATAGACCCGCTTTATTTTTGCGAGAAATTTTTCTCCCTCAACAGTAGTGGTAACACCTTTGTGAGTGCGGTGGAATATCTGTATACCCAGCTCATTTTCAACATCCCTGACAGCTCCCGTCAGTGTAGGCTGAGCGATAAACAGCTTTTCAGCCGCCTTGTTCATAGAGCGTGATTCTGATATTGTAAGAAGATAGTTTATCTGTTGTAAAGTCATAAAACACCTCGTAAAAAAACAGTTTCTTCGTGCAGAAGAAACTGTTTTGTCGTTCATGTAAATGTATTTTAGGAGGTCATACACTTAATGGTTCCAGCTTAGAAATTTAAACATCGTCCTTTACTGCACATTCGGTCCGTTCCTCTCACTATAGAGCGGAGTTCATATAGTATTACGGATAGTATGTTGTTCATTGCTTCCGCTCCTTTCCTTTGGTATGTCTAAATTATATCATCAGGAGCTGAGTTTGTCCAATCCGAAAAAACCATTGCAGATTATAGAAAAATGTTATATATCATCAGCTTTGCATTATCCCTGCTGAGGTGTTGAGTCAGGGCATTTCAGGGAGCGGCTGTATTTCGAGGAGGAATTTCTGAACAGCGAGAGCGTCCCTGACGGTAAGGAGTGAGCCGGGGTCATAGCAGTCGGCATTTGTAACTCCGTCCGGCTTTATGTGGGAATCGTTACTGCCCTCAAGGCCATATTCATCGTTGTTTGAAAGTACCTGCATTATGAGCACAACGTCATTCATCTTGACCTCTCCGTTGCAGTCAGCGTCGCCGTAAAGGGGCTGTTGGTCAGATGTGGGAGGGTCAGTGGGGTCCTGGGACTGTGCGGAGTCCTCAGTTACGAAAACAGTATAGTTGACAACACTGCCGGTCATGCCGTTTGTGCCGAGGACTACAGATTCGCCTTCCTTGTATGTGTTTGCGTAAAGGGCGAAAACAACACCGTTCTCATTGGAAACAGTCTCGGAGGTCCTGGTGTAGCTTCCGAGCCATGCAGGCACGGAGCCGTTTTCCTCAACTCGCTGGTCAAGTGCAACATATACCTTTATATCAGCTCCTGCCGTGAATACTGCAAGGTCGCCGGAGGCATTTTTGGAGTCACAGGCAGTTCTGATGTACTCAGCACCGCTGAGAGATGCGGGAATTTCGAGATAAGCAACATCTCTGTCACCGAAAACAGCGTCGCCGGCACTGACTGCTGCTGCAATGGACCAATTGCCGGAATTGGCTGTATCCTGAACTGCAAGGGACTTTACAAGACGTCCGCTCTCAGGGAGCTTTTTGGCGAATACAGTGTAGTTAACAACGCTGCCGGTCATGCCGTTATTGCCGAGGACTACAGTCTCACCGGCGGAAACGTCCTTGCGGTAAATGCTGAAAGTAACATTATTGCTATTGGAGGCTGTGTCGCCTGACTTAGTCCAGCTTCCGAGCCATGCAGGTACGGAACCGTTTGTCTCCACACGCTCGTCGAGGAGCACATAAACAGTCATGTCAGCTCCTGCCACGAATTCAGCCAGGTCACCGGAAGCGTTCTTTGAGTCGCAGGCAGTGAGTATGGATTCAGCGCCGTTTATCTCTGCGGGAAGAGAGAGGTAGGTCACATCTCTGTCTCCGAATACTGCCGTACCCTCGGAGGTCGAGTCGGAGATGAGCCAGTCCTGGTAATTTTCCAGGTCCTTTACTACGAGCTGCTTGATGAGAGTGCCGTCCTTGGGGAGTACCTTTATCTCAAGCTGCCATTTCTGGTCATCGCTGCCGTTGCAGACCCACTGGAGCACATTTGCACCGCTGTCCTTTGAGCCTGAGATGACACCCAGACAGCTTTCGTCGCTGGTAGCCTTGGTGCAGATAGTATATGAGCCGTCACCGTTGTCCACGAATTTGAATAGCTGTGCATCGCTGGCAGTGTCGCCCCAGATGCCTATATTCGTACCGTTATCCGGCTTGCCGTAGTCCAGGTCGAGGAGATAAGTCTTACCGTCGCCGGCATAGGAGTAGATGCGGTAGTAACCGCCGCCTGCTGATTCAAGGCTCCATACTCCGGCCATATCGTCGCTGCCCTGCTGAACGTTGGTGCCATTTGCAGCAGTTCCGGCAAGCTCCATATAGAGGCCGCTGTTGACGTTCTTTATCTTATAGTAATGAGATGTGTCGATGACAGCGCCGGGCTTTCCGCTGACGCTTTCGCCTACAGGGCATCTGTTGCGCTCAGGGAGGTCATAGCCGGTACCCAGGAAAAAGCTGGGATGGGGAGGCTGGTTATAGGCGGTATTCTGAGAAGATACCTGCATACGGTACTGGGGGTCATGCATGAGGGTAGTCACACGGTAGTCAGTGTCATAGGTAGTGCAGTAGATGCGTATTGACTTGCTGTCTGCTGCTCTTACAATGAGCTCCTCACGCCAGTCACCGAAAATATCAGCAGAAAGGCAGGGAGTACCCTTGGTGGTATTGCAGGTATAGTAGCCGTCAGTTGAGAGAAGGTTGGTTATAGTAGTCTTTCCTTCATTTCCGGTCAGCTTGGAGATAGTGGCAGGGGAGTCGGTATAGCCGTCCAGTATCTCACGTTCAAGGTCGCCGTCCCAGTAGGAGAGGAAGTTTATGGCAGGCCTGCGGCAGTCGAGTACGTTGCCCTTTGTATCCACAACCGGGGTTGAGTTATCGGAGAGCTTATTTCCCCAGCACTCAGCACCGGGATTCCCTGCCCAGACGTTATCAGCGCAGCATCTTCCGGTATCTCCTGCGCCGTTCTGATGATAGATAATCTTTTTCTGATCAGCATCATAGAGGGTGACACCATATCCGGACTTCTTTTCCTCATGGCATATCCAGACCTCTATACCGGGGTTTGTGGGGTCAAGGTCAGCTACGTGCATAGCGTCTCCGTGGCCCTGGGCGGTAGTATAATAGAGGGTGCCGTTGTCGTCGATAATAGCAGCTCCGGTGATTATCTCCTGTCTGCCGTCGCCGTCAACGTCCGCAGGCATACTGTTGTGGTTGCCGTCGCCGTAGCCGGCAGTTGAGGAGCTGTTGCCGGTATCGAAGGTCCACATCTTGACCAGCTTTTTATTTTCGACTTTATATGCAGTTGCAGTCATTCTTGTATAGTATCCACGGCCGGTAACAACGCAGGGATGAATTCCGTCGAGGTAGGCCACAGTGCCCCAGAAACGGTCCACACGGTTGCCGTAGCTGTCGCCCCAGGAGCTTACAGTACCTCTTGCAGGTTCATAGTTTACGGTATCTAGGATAGTTCCGGTCTCGCCGTCGAAGAGAGTGTAGTACTCGTTTCCAGAGAGGACGTATCCGCTGGAATTGCGGTTATCCTTGCTTGCATCTCCGATAACAGTTCCGGCAGCGTCGGTAGTGCCGTCAGCGGTCTTGCAGCACATTTCAGCCTTGCCGTCCAGGTCGAAGTCGCCAACGTAGAACTGGGTATAGTGAGCGCCGGCACGGATATTTATACCGAGGTTTATTCTCCAGAGCCTTTTTCCTGACAGGTCATAGCAGTCGATGTAAACGGGGTCAGTTTTGCCGCTCTGGGAGTTATCCTTTGAGTTATTAGGGTCCCATTTGAGGAAGAGCTCATACTGTCCGTCGCCGTTAACGTCTCCGACTGACATATCGTTAGGGGAATAAATGGAGGACGGCGGAGTCAGGGGAATGTCGAAATAGGCATTTCCGGACTTCAGGCTGCAAGTATCGGAGCTCTTGAGTACACCGCCTTCGAGACGGTCTACACGGTAAACTGATGAAGCTGAACCGGACTTGTCGAGGAAACAGGTACCGGCATTTCCTTCGCTCGTGTAGATGAGCGTGCCGTCACGGTAGAGGTTGAATACAGCGGTATCGGAGTCGCTGTTGAGCCACCTCCAGTTTACCAGCATACCTGAGCCGGTATTGACGGCGCAAATACCTCTGTCAAGGTATTCAAGGACGTTGGTATCGCCTACGGATGCAGCCGATACGTTAAGGAACGGCTCACTGTTTTTCACAGGCGGCAGAGCCGCAGAGCCTGCACAGACTGCCAGTGCAGCCACGGCAGATAAGATGCGTTTGAATCCATTGCTCATAAAAAGATCCCTTCCCCCCGCAGAAGTGACTGCGAAGAAATAAAATTAAATAAAAATAGTTTTGGTTATTTCTCTTACGGATTAACAATCCGTCTATAATTTATATTATACATAATCCTGCCGTCAAAAACAATGAAAAATACTGTCATGTTAAGAAGATTTTTTTGATATTATACATCAGCTATATAAAATAATCCGCAAGGATGTGCACATTTATGATGCGGCATTTTACAGATAGCCAAAAAAAGCGCCCTCCGTTTTCCGGAGAGCGCAGCTCTGATATAGGGTCATTCCAGAAGTCCCTGGAAGCCTTTTTCGTTGAAGCGTTCCTTGTAGTAGACCAGTTCATCCTGTATGATGTCGTCGATAACGTTCATTCCAAGGAGCTCTACGGGAGCCTTGTCATCTGTGAGGATGCGGTCACCGCCCTCATAGGGAGTGAGCCCACGGGATACATTGCCCATCATCGTCCTGAGGAGCTCGTCGCTGAGCTGTTCGGTATTTTTTACCAGAGTCCCAGCCATATCGGGGTTATCAGATGCGAAGAGCTCACGGTTGGTAGCTCCGCTGACGTCAACGGTATAAACACAGTCAAAAACGCTTGCTATGGTGTCTGAGAGCCAGTTATTGATGCCGTCAGCACTGTCGGACCTCATATTCATATTGACTACCATAACACCGTCCTCTTTCAGGTGGTCACGGACCAGCCTGAAAAATTCAACTGATGACATCTGGAAGGGGATAGTTATGTCCTGATAAGCGTCAACCATAATGACATCGTACTTCTTATCGTTCACATTCAGGAAGGCTCTGCCGTCGTAGGTGGTGACATTCACATCCTCCGGCAGCTCGAAGTACTCGTGGGCGAGATAGGTTATCTTGTCGTCTATCTCAACCCCCTCAGCGGTGACGTCCGGGAGGTAGTTGATGCACTGCTTTGCAAAAGTGCCGGTGCCCATGCCCAGCACGAGGATGTCCTTTTTATCATTGGCTGTACCGGTCATAAGGGGAGCTGCCATGGCGTAGTCGTAGTACATCCCTGAGAGCTGACCGCTCTTTACATATACGGACTGAACTCCGAAAAGGACGTTGGTAGAAAGAGAGGTAGTCTCGCCGTCGTCCTTGACCTGGAGGTAGTTGTAGACAGACTCACCCTCATAGACCAGGTCCTTTTCCCAGAAGGCGAATCCCATGAGATTTGAGAGCACACAGCACACCAGGAACAAGGCGGCAGTGACTCCGCTGCGGACAGCACCTCTTTTGTTCACGAGGAAGTAAGCCAGTCCCAGCACAAGGAGGATACCGGCGAATATCAGGAAGGTAGCGGCAGTACCCACAGCGGGTATGGATACAAATGTCGGTATGAAGGTACCAATGATACTGCCGATGGTATTGAAAGCGCCGAGGGTACCGACAGTTTTTCCGCTGTCATCGAGGCTGTCAACGGTGTATTTCACCAGAGAAGGAGTAACTGTCCCCAGCAGGAAAAGCGGGAAAACGAATACCACCATACAGGTGATGAATGCCGCCCAGATAAGGAAGTTGGTATTGACTGTGACAACCAACAGGGCAGATATGCCGAGAATAACGAATTTGCCGAAGAAAGGGATAGCGGCTATCCAGACAGCAGCCACCAGTATCCGTGCATAGAGCTTGTCCGGGTCAGGGTTTTTGTCGGCACTCTTTCCGCCGTAGATATTGCCGAGGGCCATAGCTATCATGATAGTACCGATGATAATGGTCCAGACTATCTGAGATGAGCTGAAATAGGGAGCCAGCAGACGGCTTGCACCGAGTTCAACTGCCATTACTGACATACCTGAGAAGAACTCAGTGAGATAGAGGTACCATTTTTTCTTCATAAGTCCGCCGGAGGTCTTTCCGGCAGATGCGGTCTTTTCCTGTGACATAAATTCCTCCGTATAAATATAATTATCCATAACATTATACCATTAAAAAAATGAATTGTAAAGAGAAAGAACCGACAGAGGACTGCCGGTTCTTTCCCTATCTGAAAAGGTGTGTGTTTATGGCCTCACCTGTGTGCGTCAGATAAGACCATCTGCTAACGTCTGGAGGTATAGAAGACGTTATATGTCAAGCTCTTTCTTTCTCTTGCTGTGATTATATTATAGCCTATCCGAGAGGAAAAAGCAATAACAGGAAAGTCTCAGATATGATACATTTTGGGGCAGATTATTTACAGACCGATTCTATCCGGTTACATAAAAATAACAATTATGAAAAAAGACACTGTACTGTGTCCGGCGGCATAAAAAATGTTCCTGTGCAAAGGCGGGCCTGTCAGAATTTTCTTTGTTGCATTTCGGATATTTCTGCATAGAATAGTAGAAGCAGCAGAAAGATGAGTACCGCCGGAAGTGGGAGTTTTCCCCGTGGATAGCTGCCGGCAGAAGGTGCGCCGCAGTGCGGAAGAGGCAGTCCGCCGCTTCATCGGAGGGCTGCTTTCATATAAAAAGGCACCGCAGGGAATGACCTTGCGGTGCCTGTTTTTATTTTTCAGATGTGACGTTCAGGTCACGGCCATTGCTGACAGCAGTTATGCGGCCGTTGTAGCAGGTGGAATAGGTCGGGATGTTCATTTCACTGAGAGCGTTCTGAGTCTTTGAAGCAAACTCTTCCGCAGATGTACATACCACAGCGCAGGCAGGGGTAACAGCATCAAGAAAGTCCTTGAGATTATCCAGCTTTCTGCCATGATAGGGGACTTTCAGCAGATCGCAGTGCCCCACATCCATTATCTCCTCCAGGCGTTGTTCCATGGCATCACCTGTATAGAGGAAGGTTATATCGTGATATTTCACCTTTGTTACAAGAGAGAAGTCGTTGTCATTATCCTCGCCGTAATAGTCCTTCTCAGGGGCGAAAACGGTGTAGTCAGCACTGTCAAGTTCAAAGGAAAGGTCACTGGTCAGGAGCTGGGGAGTTATATTTTTCTCAGCAAGTGCCTTGTGGTACTTGTCCATTTCCTCACTTATCTCTTCATAGTCCGGAGCTAGCACGTTCTTTACATCAAGGTTTTTTATGACCTTGGATGCTCCGCCTACATGGTCCTTGTCGTAGTGGGTGATGATGAGGTAGTCAACAGTGGTCACGCCTTCATCTTCAAGGAGACTGACTATCTCTTTGCCGTCGCCTTTTTCACCGCAGTCTATTATGACTGTGCTCTGCGGTGTCCTGATGATCATGCTGTCAGCCTTTCCGACGTCAAGGAAAGTAACGGTCATCTCCGGAAACGTCTCCTTGTCACTGGACTTGCTGCCGCAGGAAACGGCAGATACTCCTGAGACGACTGCGGCAGCTAAAAGAGCTGCAAGTCTGCGGGGGTCTATCATAGGAACAAGCTCCCTTCATTTAAAAATACGGAGGTCCGTCAGAGAACTCCAATTGGAAGCCTCAGACACTGGTCCTCCGTATAACATATTATAATATGGACCTTAAAATACTCTTAATAATCTTACTTTGAGTTGTAGAGAAGCTGGAGAATGTCTCCGTCCATACCGTCAATGACCTTCCAGCCGTCGCCGTCGACACCGACAACGCAGGCAGAGCACTCATTATTGGAGGTGCTGCCGTTGGGACTCTGGTAGTCGATAGAGTACTTGAACTCGTAGCCTGAGGACACGTTCACAGCAACATCAGTGTCTGCGCAGTAGCTCTTCAGATAATCCGCAGCAGCAGGAAAAGCCGCCGGGTCAAGCTCACTGACACTGAGAACGCCCTTGTAATCAGGAGCATCTCCGTAAGCATGGAACTGTGAATTTATCTTTGTATCAAATCCGCCGAGGGCACTGTCAAAGGAACCATTGTCCTTCAGAGCAGATATAACTGACTGAGGTACTGAGTAGTTCATGACTGTTTCCGCATCCTTATCGGTATAGAATGCTTTTATGTAATTATCAAACACCTGCTCATGAGCGGATGTTTCATCCTGCTGTTCATCCGGCTGTTCATCC
>CACWPR010000092.1 GCA_902762855.1 Ruminococcus flavefaciens | reverse complement strand
CTTTTTGCTCATGGTAAGAAAGGCCGCTGCCTTGAACAGACCTTTTATTATGTACCCGAAGAGCTGCGTTAAATTATCCTCTTGCATCGGATCCATACTTTGTCCCTCACATATAAAGTGCCGCACTGTATGCCGTCGAAAAGGCTATTTGCAGGTTGAATCCGCCTGTGTAAGCGTCAACGTCTATGACCTCTCCGGCAAAGAAAAGTCCCTGAGTGAGCTTCGACTCCATGGTCCGGGGGTCTATCTCCTTTACGGAGACTCCGCCGCTGGTGATTATGGCCTCGTCAATGGGCCGGAATCCGGAGATACGCACCGGAAAGCTCTTTATCAGCTCACCGAGCTTCCTGCGCTGTTCACGGGTTATGCTGTTGACCTTCTGCTCCGGCGGGATGCCGCTGAGCCGTACTGCCACAGGTATGAGCTTTGCAGGCAGGAGCTTTCGGATGCCGTTTACGAAGTCACGGTTGAGGTTTTCGGCAAAATCGCGCTGTATCCTTGCATCGAGCTGTTCCGGGTCCAGTCCGGGTTTGAGGTCTATGGTGAGGGAGTACCTGCCGGGAGCCATGTCCCTGATATGGGAGCTTGCACTGAGCACAAGGGGTCCGGAGACTCCGAAGTGAGTGAACAGCATCTCGCCCAGTTCGCTGAATATGGGCTTCTTCACGTCCAGAAGAGTCAGGGTAACGTTCCTCAGTGAGAGTCCCATCATCTCCGCACAGAATTTGTCAGGGGAGGTCAGGGGGACCAGGCTGGGCTTCAGCTCTGTTACCGTATGTCCTGCTGACCTTGCCAGGTCGTAGCCGTCGCCGGTGGAGCCTGTGTTGGGGTAGGACTTTCCTCCGCAGGCGATGAGCACGGAATTTGAACGGTACTCCTCTCCGCCGGCTCTTACTCCCTGACATACTCCGTCACTGATGAGCAGGGAGCTGACCCTTTTCCGGATGACATCCACACCCAGACGGCGCATCTCACCTGCAAGGGCATCGGCTATGTCGTCGGCCTTGTCGCTCACCGGGAACACCCGGTTCCCACGCTCGGTCTTGAGGGGGACTCCCAGTTCCTCGAAGAAGTCCTTTGTGTCCTCCGGGGAGAACAGGGAGAAGGAGCTGTACATGAACCTGGGATTTACCGGGATATTCCTCATGTGCTCCTCCGAGGGAGAGTCGTTGGTGACGTTGCACCGGCCTTTTCCGGTTATCCGGAGCTTTCGCCCCAGTCGCTCGTTCTTCTCGAACACCGTCACGGACTTTCCCAGTCTTGCGGCCTGTACCGCAGCCATACAGCCTGCGGCTCCGCCTCCTATTATAATGATGTCAGTCATGTCGTTCAGTAAGCCTCCGCAGTTTTTTTCTTATGGCAGAGCGCCGGGCGGCGGCAGCCTTTTTGTCGGCGGTCCAGCCGTTACCGTCCCGGACCAGCACATCGCCCTCCGAGGCCTCTGCCGGAAGGGTGTCCCGTGGGACGGTCAGCATACCGCCCTCTGTTTCGAGGACTGCCATGTCCTCTTCAAAACGGTCTATAATAACCATGTCAGTTCCTTTCAGTTGAGACCTCAAGGGTCTCGCCGTCGGATGTGAAAGTTATGGTACCGCAATTATCTGTGCGGTATATCTTATCGGTGTACCTTTTCAGCCTTTCCATGACTGATTCGTGGGGATGGCCGTAGGGATTATCAGCTCCGCAGGATATTACGGCATAGTCCGGGGAGACCGTTCTGAGAAATGCCGCCGATGAGGAGCTGCTGCTGCCGTGGTGCCCCACCTTGTAAACGTCTGCATGGCGGAGCTGACCGCTGCTGAGCATATCAGCTTCGGACTCCTCCTCAGCGTCGCCGGTCAGGAGGAAGCTGTTCTTTCCGTGGCGGATGTAAAGGCTCACGGAATAGTTGTTGAGGTCGGTGTAGTCAGAGCCCTGTGGACCGACTATCTCTGCCCGTGCATCGCCTATGTATATGAACCGTCCCGGCTCTGCTCTGGTTATTGAGAGCCCCTTTTCATGGCAGGCATCGAGGAACTTTTCAAAGGTCCGTGTGGTGGGGAGCATTTCGTCGGGCATATCCGGGATGATGACCTCTCCGATGTCGAAGTCCTCGATTATCCGGTACATTCCGCCCATGTGGTCGGAGTGGGGATGAGTCCCTACAAGGTAGTCTATCCGCTCTATGCCGGAGCTTTTCAGGAATTTTGCCGCATCTCCGGCAAATTCCTCCTCGCCGCAGTCCACCAGCATGGTCTTGCCGCCGGCGGTGATAAGGGTGGAATCTCCCTGACCTACGTCGATGAAGCAGACCTTCAGCCTGTCGTCAGCAGGCAGTGGAGGCTCCTCCCGGTGGATGAGCTTCATAAGCCTGGGCCAGCACAAGTACAGGACTATGGCCGCAATAGCAAGTACAGCGAGTAAAGCTCTCAGCCTTTTCTTCCGGACCTGCCTCCTGTGGTATTCCCGGAGCGCTTCCTTGAAAAGGCGCCGCTCTTCTGCGTCTGAGCGCCGGTCCTGTGACCTTTGCTGCGGGGAGCTTTTCCTGTATCCTGCCATTTTCTGTCACCGCCCTTTCCGGCGCTGTTTCTTCGTGGAGCCATGTCCTCAACGAGACATTTCGGCGATGTACCTATGAGGTCCCGGCGGCCTGCGGCTTTCAGAGCCTCCAGGACTATCTCCCTGTTCTGGGGACGGAAGTACTGGAGCAGAGCTCTCTGCATAGCCTTTTCCTTCGGGGTCTTGGGGACGTACACCTTCTCCATTGTGTAGGGGTCCAGCTCGGTGTAGAACATACAGGTGGATATGGTGCCGGGGGTGGGGTAGAAGTCCTGGACCTGTTCGGGACGTATCTTGTTGTCCCTGAGGAATATGGCCAGGTCTATGGCTTCATTGAGAGTGCTTCCGGGGTGTGACGACATGAGGTAGGGTACCAGGTACTGCTCCTTGCCGATTCCCTTGGTTATCTCGTAGAATCTCTTCTGGAAGGCCTTGTAGGCCTCGATGTGGGGCTTGCCCATTTTGTCAAGGACCACCGCAGAGCAGTGCTCCGGAGCTACTTTTAGCTGTCCGCTTACGTGGTACTTTATGAGCTCACGCATGAACTCGTCGTTCTTGTCCTCCATGAGGTAGTCATAGCGTATGCCGGAGCGGATGAACACTCTCTTGACGCCCTTGACGGCTCTTATCTTCCTGAGGAGGGCAAGGTACTCGGTGTGGTCGGCTTTCAGTGCGGGACATGGGGTGGGGGCGAGACATTTCTTGCCCATGCAGAGTCCCTTGCTGAGCTGTTTTTCGCAGGAGGTATGGCGGAAGTTTGCAGTGGGACCTCCCACGTCGTGTATGTATCCCTTGAAATCGGGCATTTTCGTGATGCGCTCTGCCTCGGCAAGAACTGACTCCTCGCTCCGGACGGTAACACGTCTGCCCTGGTGGAGGGCAATGGAGCAGAAGTTGCAGTAGCCGAAGCATCCACGGTTGTGGGTTATGGAGAAACGTACCTCCTCGATGCCTGGGACTCCGCCCTGTGATTCGTAGGAGGGATGCACCATTCTGGTGTAGGGCAGGCTGTAGATATGGTCCAGCTCTTTGGTAGTAAGGCTGTATGCCGGGGGATTCTGGACCAGCATGAGCTTCCCGTGACGCTGGATTATGGTCTTTCCGTAGACCTCGTCCTGCCAGTCGTACTGTATCTTTGTGGCCTTTGCGTACTCGGCCTTGTTGGTGCTGACCTGTTCAAGGGAGGGGCACTGTGCGGCTCCGAGGGGAGTGTTCACCGGCTCTGTCATATAGCAGGTGCCACGGACGTCATGTATCTCATGGATGTCCTCGCCGGCGGCCAGTCTGCGGCATATCTCCTCTATCTGGTGCTCGCCCATGCCGTATATGAGCAGGTCTGCGCCGCTGTCCGGGAGCACTGAGGGCCTTACAGCGTCATCCCAGTAGTCGTAGTGGGCAAACCGGCGGAGGGAGGCCTCCAGGCCGCCTATTACAAGCGGGACGTCCCCGAAGTATTCACGTATCTTCTGACAGTACACGATAACGGCTCTGTCAGGACGCTTTCCGGCCATACCGCCGGGGGAGTAGGCATCGTCGGAGCGCTTCCTCTTGGCGGCTGTATAGTGAGCTACCATTGAGTCGATGTTGCCGGAGGTCACGAGAAAGGCATACTTAGGTGCGCCGAATCTCCGGAAGTCACGGTCTGAGTGCCAGTCCGGCTGAGCGATGATACCCACAGTGAACCCCATGGACTCCACAAGTCTGGTGATTATAGCCGCTCCGAAGCTGGGGTGGTCAACGTAGGCATCTCCGGTTATATAGATGAAATCGAACTGCTCTATGCCCAGCTCGTCCATTTCCTTTCTGGTAGTTGGGAGGAATCCCTCATACATAAGTATCACCTCATCAGTCGATGTCCTGCATACGGCGGAGCTTCATCTCGTCGAACTGCATACGGGACATATATACCTTTCTTGGCTTTGAGCCCTCGCTGGGGCCGATGACTCCACGCTCCTCCAGCTCATCGATGAATCTGGAGGCCTTGGCATAGCCGAGCTTCAGCTTTTTCTGGAGCATGGTAGTGGACACCTGGCCGTTCATGACAGCCACCTCCATAGCACGGAAGAGGATGTCCTCATCGTCAGAGGACAGGTCTCCGCCGCCGCCGTCGGACTTGTCACCGCCCTTGGACTGGGGCTCGTAGCTCTCCACAGCCTCGGTGACTGAGTGGTCGTACTCGGCCTCGCCCTGGGCCTTGATATATTCGATAGTGGACTGTATCTCGCTGTTTGACGCAAAGCATCCCTGTACACGCATGGGGTCGTTGACTCCTATGGGCTTGTAGAGCATATCACCGTTGCCCAGGAGCTTGTCAGCGCCGCCGTCGTCGATGATAGTACGGGAGTCGGTGGCGGACATTACTGAAAGTGCGATACGGCTTGGGATGTTTGCCTTGATAGTACCTGTTATAACGTCAGTGGTAGGACGCTGTGTAGCTACTACAAGGTGCATACCTGCGGCACGTCCCATCTGTGCAAGACGCTGGATAGAGTCCTCCACCTCGTTCTTGGCAACGAGCATCATATCGGCCAGCTCGTCGATGAAAATGACTATCTGAGGGACGTAGTCAAGGCCGTTTGCAGATGCGTATTCATTGTAGGACTTCAGGTCGTTGGCACCGGACTCTGCGAACATCTTGTAGCGCTTGAGCATCTCCTGGACTGCCCAGTTCAGGGCTCCGGGAGCCTTTTTAGCCTCGATTATGATAGGAGTCAGCAGGTGTGGTATGCCGTCAAAGACCTTGAATTCAACCATTTTCGGGTCGATGAGTATGAGCTTGACCTCAGTGGGCTTTGCGTTGAAGAGGATGCTCATGATTATGGAACGGGTGCAGACGGACTTACCGGAACCGGTGGTGCCGGCGATGATAACGTGGGGCATCTTGGAGATGTCGCCCAGGATGCAGTTTCCGGCGATGTCCTTGCCGACTGCGAAGGTCAGCTTGCTGGATGCGTTCTGGAACTCGTTTGAGGAGAGTATCTCACGGAGCGAGACCATGTCCCTGTGACCGTTGGGGACCTCGATGCCCACAACAGGCTTTCCGGGAACAGGGGAAATACGCACTCCTGACGCAGCAAGGCTCAGTGCGATGTCAGCGTCAAGGCTCTTTATCTTGGAGATTTTCACTCCGGTACCGGGCTGGACCTCATATCTGGTGATAGAGGGGCCACGGAAAATGTCGTGGATGCGGACCTCAACTCCGAAGCTGCGGAAGGTATTGACGATAGTGTCAGCCTTTTCACGCATTTCCCTTGCGGCATCTGCGGTATTTGAGGCATTCTTGGGCAGGGAGAGTAAATCGAGGGGCGGGAGTATATAAAGGGGCTCCAGGACTATCTCCTCCTGCTGAGGTTCAAGAGTGTCGGGGTCGATGTCGATGATGTCCGGGTCGTCAGCAGGCTTGTTGGCAGCCTTGGAGATGAGCTCCTCCAGACGCTGGTCAGATGCGGTGAGAGCTTTGGACTCAGAAACAGTCTCATCTGTCAGAACAGGTGCTTTCTGCCCGTTTTCAGAGGGGATGGGCACATCCATGAAGAAGCCGTCCACCACCGAGCCGCCCATGCTTATGCGTACAGGCTCCTGGGGAGCGGAGTTCTTCCGGTTTATGAGCTCAATGGCCTCCAGGTCCTCGTCAAACTGCTTCCTGTCAGCGGCAGGCACGGAGAGGTCATCCTCTTCGTCATCGTACTCATCATCATCATCATCCTCTTCTTCCTCGTCATCAAAGGCATCGTCGAACTCGCCTCCGGTGAGGATGTAGTAGAGCCCCTGGAAGCAGTCACCGATGAAGGTGAACGGCCGGGTAAGGAGCTTGAGGAACTCGATGAGCCCCAGGCCGGAGAGGAGCATACCGAACACGAAGAACAGTATGACTGCGATTATACGTGCTCCCAGACTGCCGAAGGCCGTAAGCAGGGGACCTGCGATGATTATGCTGGCAACACCGCCGCCGTGGAGCTCGATGCCGTCCTCATAAAGGGCGGAGAAGTGGGCGAGGAACCTGTGGCCGGGTATCTTTCCCACGAAGAATATCTGTAGTGCCGCAGATGCGAGGAAGGTCATAGCCACGCCCCAGATGGCTCTGCCGGCCACGTTGCGCTGGCTCTTCTCCATTCCTATCTGGACGGAGGTGTATATGAGTATGACGGGAACGAAGAAAACTGCCGCTCCGAACATACCCAGCAGGAAGTTATGTATCCCCAGCCAGCCGGCACTGCCCTTGATGAGCGTCATCAGGGCCACAAGTATACCTGCGGCGAAGAGGATTATAGACCAGAACTGGTTCGAGTCGTTTTTTGGAGCGCCGGACTTCTCCTTTTTCTCCGGCGGAGCTGCCTTCTGAGGACGGCTCGTGTTTTTCTTTTTTGCGTCTGCTGCCATTTGTTTCCTCCATTGTTCTGCTCCCGTTTTGTGAGTCACGGGTATCTTTTTTCTGTGTTTTCTATCATATCATAAAGACATCCCAGAGCGTCGCTGAGACATCCGAGACTGTCGATAAGTCCAGATTCCACGGCCTTTTCGCCGTCAACTATGCTCCCCACGTCCAGTACGAGCTCGCTGGTGTTCATCATCATGTCCCTGAGCTGAGTCTCCGAGATACGGCTGTTCCGGGTGATGAAGCTGACTATCCTGTCCTGCATACGGTTGAAGTAGTCCAGGGTCTGAGGGACTCCGAGAACTGTACCGTTCATGCGGACCGGGTGGATGGTCATAGATGCAGTGGGGACTATGAAGGAGTGCTTTGCACTGACGGCCAGAGGGACTCCGATAGAGTGTCCGCCTCCGACAACGAGGGAGACTGTGGGAGTTTTCATGCCTGAAATGAGCTCAGCGATAGCGAGTCCGGCCTCCACATCTCCGCCGACGGTGTTGAGTATCATGAGGAGACCTTCAACACTGCGGTCCTGTTCGATAGCCACCAGAGCGGGGATGATGTGCTCATAGCGTGTAGTCTTGTTCTGCTCCGGCAGGACGTAGTGGCCCTCTATCTGTCCGATTATGTTCAGGCAGTGGATGAGGTGCTTTGAGTTCTGGGAGACAGTTTCTCCGGTTTTTTCTGAGAGCTCCGCCTCGGTGAGCACGTCCTGGGTGGTGGTGTCCTGGTTTTCCATATATCTTCGCTCCTGACATTTTTATTACAGGTCTTATTGTACCCTTTCTGCCGGAGCGTATACATTATTATTATAAACCAAAATGATGATAAAGTCAAGTGAAGCCGAATGGCAGCGTGACGCTGCAATTAAGAAAGGCCCTCTCCGGGAGAAGGCCTTTGTCATTATTACGATTTATGGAATCCGAGACACTGGACTATAGCTACCGGCGCACCGTTCTCGTCGGTAACTGTCACGTTGTATGAGCAGGTAGACCTGCCGTCTTTTACCAGCACTGCCTCTGCGATGATGCGCTCAGTCTTGGGGACTCCGATAAAGGAAACGCAGGTATTTATAGCCACCACACCGACCTTCTGCCAGTTGGATGCTACAGCAAATGCGAAGTCCGCAAGGGTGAAGTAAACTCCTCCCATGACACCGCCCATTGCATTTTTGTGGTGTTCGGTAATAGTCAGGCTGACCTTTGCGTAGTGGTCATCTATCTCGTCGATAACTGCTCCTGTTTCAGTGGCATAGCGGTCATTCCTGAACATTTCCCTTACTTTTTCGAGTGTTTCACTGTCAGTCATATTTTACCTCCCGGTTTTCGTATTCATCCCTGAGTATTGAGAAATACAGCCTGCCAACGTACTTTCCGTCCATATAGAAATAGTCCCTGAGAGTGCCCTCGTAGGTGAGGCCGCATTTCTCTATGACTCTCTTTGAGGGAGCGTTTATAGTTTTGGTGCATATCTGGACTTTATGCAGGTTCATCTTTCTGAAACCAAAGTCTATTACGGCTTTTGCCGCCTCTGTTGCAAAGCCTCTGCACTGGAACTGCTGACCGATGCAGTACTCTATCTCCGCAAAGTGGTTTTTGCTGTCAACGAGGAAATAGGCTATCTGGCCGATGCACTGGCCGCTTTTCCTTTCAATGACGGCCCAGCGGTAGCAGTCCTCCTTCTCATAGGCGCTGATGTACTTGTCCAGCAGGCCTTTTACGGCTTCGGGAGTGGAGTACACAGGCTCGGAGTACATTTTCTGCACCTCCTCATCAGATGCCCAGTTCGCAAAAACTGAGCCGCAGTCACTGTATTCAAAGCGCCTGAGAATGAGCCTTTCTGTTTCTATAGTCTGAGTACCTGTATGTGTAAGCATGGCTGTCCTCCTTTAAGGCAACACCGCACAAAGACCGCCTGACGTCTTTGTACTGAATCTGCTTGGATATTTTCC
>CACWPR010000091.1 GCA_902762855.1 Ruminococcus flavefaciens | reverse complement strand
GCGCTGGCTGGTAAACTATGAAGCTGAAATATCAGAGGGCGAGCTGAAAAAAATCTTGTTCGATATACTGGATACTCCTGTTAGTCCCGAGCTTCTGCCGCCTGAGAAAAACGGTGCTATATCACAGAAGACTGAAGATATAGTCGGACCGTATGAGCTTCACGATTTCTTCATGTACTATATGCTGAGATATGGATTTTCTCCGTCAAAGGTATTCCGTATCGCCTGCCTTTCATTCGCCGACACCTATCCCAAGGACGACACCTATCCCAAGGAAGTGATAATGAAATGGCTGAAAATATTCTATCGACGATTCTTCAACCAGCAATTCAAGAGATCTTGCCTCCCTGACGGACCAAAAGTCGGAACTGTTACTCTTTCTCCCCGCGGCGACTGGCGGATGCCAAGTGACGCCTCCGCGAATATGTGGCTGAAAGAATTGGAAAGTATTGATTATTAATTCAGCGATATAGATAATCAGCCCTGCTTAGAAGTCTATTCTAAGCAGAGGATTGTGGAGCTGGAAACGTGACTTAAACACGCAATCTATGGTTAGAAAAAATATAAATCCCGACTCGTTTGGTATCGGGATTTATTGTTCCTATTCAGTTTGATATTGTTCTTTCTTCGTTAAGAAACGTGAGCATTGCATCGCCCTTACTTTTTAAGATGTTATTTACTTGTTCTTCCTGCGAACGATAACTCCGACAATGTCAGGGCCGATGTTTGCGGAAACTACTGCTCCTATGGGAGAGTACATCTCAGCCTTGCGGCCTGTGCGCTTGATGAGCTCCTTCTCTATCTCCCTGGCAAGTGTATCGTCACGGCCGTGTACAAGGATATAGGGGGTCTTGGGAGTCATGTTCTTTTCAACAATGTCCACCAGCTTGGGAACTATATTCTTCTCTCCCCTTATCTTTTCAACGGTCTCAGTTGTGCCGTCTCCGAAGAGTATCACCGGCTTGAGTCCCAGGAGCTCTCCTGCAAACGCTGCAGCTGCGGAAATTCTTCCGGACTTCTTTGCATATTTGAGGTTATACGGCACTGCATAGATACCGCAGACATTGAACCAGTCCTCCAGATAGGCAACTATCTCCTCTGCCTCTGCACCCTTGCGTATCTTCTTTACAGACTCCATTATGGGATAGCCGTAGAAAACTGTGTAGCACTTGGAGTCAACATTGAAAATACGTATCTTCTCTCTGGCCTCCGGATTGTTCTCAAAGAAGTCGTTCTTTGCGAGAATGGAGTTGTTGTATGTGCCGGAGCCCTGGCTGTTGATAGATACGCTGATTATGTCGGTATATCCCTGGTCATAGAGCTCCTTGTAGGTCTCCTCAAAGGTCACCGGAGATATCTGGGAGTGCTTGGGTATCTCGTCGGTCCTGGCCATAAGCTCATAGACCTCCTGGGTGGACTTGTCGAATATCTCCCGGAAGCTCTCTCCGCCTACGGTAAGGGTAAAGGGAAGTACCTTTATGCCGAGCTCCTCAATGGTCTCCTTCGGGAGGTCGCAGCAGCTATCGGTAAGGATGATTATTTTTGACATGATTTTAACTCCTTTTTTGTTTTTTGCAGGACTTATGACAGACTGTGAAAGCAGGTCATCAGTCCCATTCATATTTAGTCAGCTTTCCCTGCCGGGAGAGGTCCGGGTAGTCCCACTGCCTGAGCACTTCATATACCGCTATCGCCACGGAATTTGAAAGGTTAAGGCTCCGGAGCTCATTCCTCATCGGTATCCTCCGGCAGCAGTCAGGGTTGTCCCTGAGAAGCTCCTCCGGAAGTCCTCTGTCCTCACGGCCGAATATCAGGTAGCTGTTGTCGGGGTACTCCCCTTCACTGTGGACCTTCCGGCCCTTTGTTGTAAAATAGAAAAAATTTCCGTCCGGGTTCCTGCTGAAAAAGTCACTGAGGCTGTCGTAATACGTTATATCCAGCTTGTCCCAGTAGTCCAGCCCGGCTCTTTTGAGGTGCTTATCGGTGACCTCGAACCCCAGCGGCCGCACAAGGTGCAGTCTTGCTCCCGTAACGGCGCAGGTCCGGGAAATATTCCCGGTATTCTGCGGTATCTGAGGTTCTACCAGTACTATATTGAGCTGCATTTTTTTCCTCTTATAACTGCGGATGCTCCGCATATACTATCATTGCAGGCTCAGTGAGTCCTGCAAACCACGGCAGTTTTCTGCCATTGGAGTGAGTTTATGGACATGAAAAAATTTGCGGTCAGCGCAGCGGCAGGTACAGCGGCAGGTCTTGCCTGGTACGCTTTTTCCTCTGCCGGACCCATTAAGAAAATGAGCATCAAGAAGGATGCCGGCCGTACCATAAAGGCTGCCGGCGACCTCCTCAGCGACTTAAAATCCGCACTTATGTAGCGGAGCTGTTCCTCCTGAATCCGAGATAGCTTTCCAGGATGATAGTTGCAGCTACGGCATCCACAACTGCCTTACGCTTTTTTCCCCTTGTGTTGGTGACATTCAGTGCATTGTGGGCTGAGACCGTAGTATTGCGCTCGTCCCAGAGCTTTACGGGGCAGCCGATGAGCTTTTCAAGCTCCTGGGCGAACAGGGCACATTTTTCTGCTCTCTCGCCCACTGTCCCGTTCATATTTTTAGGGTAGCCTACAACTACCTCCTCAGCCCGCTGTTCCTTGGCTATCTCAGCGGTCTTTTTTATACATTCATTAAAGTCCTTCTCCTGTATGACGCATACCGGCGAGGCGATGAGCTCGCTCTTTCCGCAGACTGCGATACCGGTCCGGGCGTCACCGAAGTCAACTGACATTATTATCATTATTTGCAACTCCGTTTGTAGTTTTTGTCATGCATCAGCTATGTCATACCGCATGAGAAGCCTTGTTCCGTCAGCGTGGTGTACTGAGTATCCAAGCCGTTCATACAGTTTTATGGCCTGACTGTTTGAGCTTTCAACATGAAGAGCGATGTACTTTGCGTTTATCTTTCCGGCAAAAGCTGCGGCTTCTTCGATGAGTGCAGAGCCTATGCCTGAATTGCGGAACTGTACCGATACGGAAAGGTCATCAAGGTAGACGAATAGTTCCGGTGCTTTATGAACTTCGACAGAAATATATCCGACGACTCTGTTCTCGGCCTCTGCTGCACATATCCAGTCATCTCCGCCGGCGAAGAATCTATCAAGATATCCGCTCTTGTACCCCACGGCTTCTTCATTTGTATATATGCTTTGCAGCATTTCGATGAATAGCTGTTCTATGCTTTCTCTATCTTTTTCCGAGGCTTTTCTCAGTGAAAAATCGGTCATGTTCTTACCAGGGCTGAACTGTCCCGATGATGTCCTTTACGGACGCAATGCCCTTTGAATCGAGAAATTCGTTCATTTCCTCAACTATCTTCACGGGAGCATAGGGGTCAGTGAAAATAGCGGCTCCTACCTGAACTGCGGAGGCGCCTGCCATCATAAGCTCAACAGCGTCACGGCCGGAGGAAACTCCGCCCATTCCGATAACAGGGATGTCAACAGCGTTAGCCACCTGCCATACCATGCGTACAGCAATGGGGAATACTGCCGGACCGCTCATTCCGCCGACGTTGTTGCGGAGTACCGGACGTCTTGTGTTAATGTCTATCCTCATTCCGAGGAGAGTGTTTATCAGTGATACTGCATCTGCTCCGGCGGCCTCAACTGCCTTTGCGATGTCAGTGATGCTTGTGACATTCGGTGAGAGCTTGACTATCAGAGGCTTTTTTGTAGCCTGGCGAACTCTCTTTGTGACCTCTGCTGCCATGTCGCAGCTTGTACCGAAAGCAGCTCCGCCCTGCTTTACATTCGGGCAGGAGATGTTGAGCTCTATCATGTGTACGTCGGTATCATCCAGCTTTGCTGCTACCTCTGCACACTCATCAGGTGTGGAACCAGCTATATTTGCAAGGATAGTCAGGTCCTTGGTCAGCAGCCAGGGGAGCTCAGTCTCGATGAAATGGTCGATGCCGGGGTTCTGGAGCCCGACTGAATTGAGCATTCCGGCAGGAGTCTCTGCGATACGTGGAGAGAGATTTCCGGTGCGGCGGTGAAGGGTAGTTCCTTTTGTGGCAATACCGCCCAGCTCGCTCAGAGGGAAGAATTCCTCATATTCTCTTCCGTAGCCAAATACTCCCGATGCAGGGATTATAGGGTTCTTGAAGTCTACTCCACAGACTTTTACAGAAAGGTCAGCCATTACCAGAGCACCTCCTCAGCATTGAAAACAGGGCCGTCCTTGCAGACGTGTGCAAAATATTCCTCGTCATTTCTCTTTGTACGGCAGGCGCATCCGAGACAGGCTCCGATGCCGCAGGCCATACGCTCTTCAAGGGAGATCTCACAGAAAACGCCGTTCTCCCTGCAAAGTGCTGAAACTCCCTTGAGCATTGGCATGGGTCCGCAGGCATAAACTGCGTCGATGCCGCCATTTGCAAGGAGCTCTTTCAGAGGCTCGGTGACGAATCCGTGGATGCCGGCTGAACCGTCATCGGTACAGAGTATAGTCTCTGCGCCGGTCTTTTTGAAGTCATCCTGGAGAATGGCCGCAGAGGAGTTTCTGAATCCGCTTATCGCAATGGCCTTGCTGCCGTAGTACTCTGCCAGAGGCATCATAGGCGGTGTGCCGATGCCTCCGCCAATGAGGATAACTTTTCCGAAGTCCGGTGACAGGGTAAAGCCGTGTCCCAGAGGTGCCAGCATATCAATGAGGCCGCCTTTGTTGAGACCGGCAATGAGCTCAGTGCCCTCTCCCCTTATCTCAAAAACGATGCGGAGAGTCCCCTTTTCTCTGTTTATGCCACAGATAGATATAGGTCTGCGGAGTGTGTGTCCGGCTGCCCGGATGTGTACGAACTGTCCCGGAACTGCAAGCGAAGCAGCCTCTGGGCAGCTTATCTCAAAGCTGTAAATATTCCGGGCAATTGCCTCTTTCCCGGTAATAATGTATTTTCCCTGAATATATTTCATGTTTTCCTCCTTCATTGAAGATATTATCGCTTATCATTATAACACATTATAATTATAAAGTCAATTGCAGTATAAGATCGTGGTATAAGTTACTTTATCCCGGATTTTTTTCAAAATTCACTTGACAAGTCCGGAAAAAGGTGGTATAATGTACAAGCATCGTGTGAAAACACGGTCTCAATATCCTTGCCGGCAGGAGGTTGTCCGGCAAAATCCAGAAGGAGGTGTACATCATGGCAAAGGTATCCGCTAAGTATGAAGTAATGGTCGTTTTCAGCCTTAAGAACGGCGAGGAGCCTATGAAGGCTCTCATCCAGAAGTTCAAGGAGAGAATTGAGCGTCACGCCGAAGCTGTTGAAGTTAACGAGGATTGGGGTAAGCGTAAGCTCGCATATCCTATCGAGGACGAGACAGAGGGTTACTATGTGATCTATACATTCACATCTCAGCCTGACTATCCCGCTGAGCTCTCAAGACGTCTCAACATCACAGACGGCATTCTTCGTTCACTGGTTACAGTCGTAGGATAAGTCATACTATTTGGAGGTGCAGTGATGAATAAAGTTATTTTAGTCGGAAGACTGACCGCAGACCCGGAGCTCAGACAGACTCAGAGCGGCATTTCTTCATGCAGATTCACAGTCGCTGTGGACAGAAGAGTCGCTGATAAGAATACCGGTGAAAGACAGGCTGATTTTATCACCTGTGTTGCCTGGAGACAGACTGCTGAGTTCATTACCCGCTATTTCAGCAAGGGTAAGATGATAGGTGTCGAGGGTTCTTTAAGGACCGGTAAGTACCAGGACAGAAATCATCCTGATGTTACTCATTATACCACTGATGTCTATGTTGACAACGTGGAATTCGTCGGAGGCAAGAACGAGTCCGGCGGAAACGGCGGCTATCAGGGCGGTAACAGCGGCTTCGGTGCTCCACAGAACAGCTTTAATAACGGCTATTCAGCTCCTCCCCAGCAGTCTGCTCCTCAGCAGCCTGCCCCTAACAACAGTATGTCTTACGGCGACGTAAATGATTACGAAGAGATACTCAGCGACGGAGATGTTCCGTTCTGAGCGAACTGGTAAGTTCAACAAAATCATTACTTTATTATGATAGGAGGAAAAGTCATGGAAAAGGAAAGAAATTCCCGTCCCTCGAAAAAGCCTCGCAAGAAGGTTTGTCTCTTCTGCGCTGACAGGATCGAGAAAATAGATTACAAGGACCTCGCTAAGCTCAGAAAGTGCATGACTGAGAGAGCTAAGATCCTTCCCAGACGTGTTACAGGTACCTGTGCATATCATCAGCGTGAGCTGACAGTGGCTATCAAGAGAGCAAGACACATAGCACTTCTCCCTTACGTAAGCGACTAATAAATATCAAAGGGAGACTCCGGTCTCCCTTTTTTGCATCCGCAGGCTCACTCTTCTTATAAAAGAAAAAACAAGTCCGCCCCACGGCATCACGGAGCGGCTTGCTTTTTCAAGGGTCAGCGGTCTGTCGAGGAATTCAGCGCCAGCTCTTCGTCTCTTCTGAAAAGAAGAGAGATGCACCATACAGCAGAAATAGCTACCAGTATATAAACCGTTCTGCTGATGAGACTTGCAGAGCCGCCAAAAAGCCATGCTACCATGTCAAGCTCGAAGATACCTACTAATCCCCAGTTTATTCCTCCGATTATCAGGAGGATAAGAGCTAATCTGTCCCACATATTGAGAACACCTCTTTATTCGGGATTGACGCCCTCAGGCGTCTGAATGTATTATTACCCGAAATCATCCTGCGATTCCGGTTTTTCAGGAGAAAATTATGGAAAAGAACGTTAAGATTTTTTTGATAGTAATTGGTGTACTTATCGCTGCCCTCATTATCTGGGGACTCATCTCCTATTTCAGCAAAGGCAACCGCAAGGGCCGTGCCGCTGAACGCAAGGTTGCAGGAGTCCTGAAAAAGCTGGGCAAGAATGACAACATCCGCATCATCAACAATGCATTCCTCCCCCTTTACCGCAAAACAGTGGAAATAGACCACCTGGTTTTCGGACGCTTCGGTGTTCTCAGGGCAAGAAGCTCACTCACAAGGTCGGCACTAAGGTCCATAAGCTGTACAACCCTGAGCTCCAGAACAAGACCCATATCGACAATGTTACTCACCACCTCAAAAAGGGTGGATTCGACTCAACTCCCGTCTACGGCGCCGTCGTTTTCACAGACAAGGACCTGAAAAACGACTCCGGGGTCGGCATGGACATCGACGGACTCAAGAAATTCTACGAGAATCTCCCTGATTCCAACTGCAATCAGGACGTGCTCTATCACCACTTCCAGAAGCTGGAGGTCAACAACCCTGTGAAGAAGTTCTTCCACAAGCACTTCAACAAGAAGGACTGGGACTGATGTCCCGTCCTTTCCAGGACAAACAAAAAAGACTGCCGCATTCAAGCAGCAGTCTTTTGATTTGCTATGGATATCAGTTCCTTACTTAACGATGAACTTGTCGATCTCCTTGAGGAACTTCTCAGCATCGTCAGTGTGAGCGTTGAGCTGGATAGGCTTGGAGAGGTCGAGACTGAAAATACCCATGATAGACTTAGCATCTACAGCGTATCTTCCGGAAACGAGGTCAATATCAAAATCATAACGCATAACGATGTTGACAAACTCCTTAACATCATTGATAGCCTGAAGATTAACAGTTGTCTTTGTCATACTTATACCTCCTTGTTCAAAAACGGGTGTGCGTGTGTTTTTTCTTGTTTATTTCTTTTTTGCGGCTTTGGCCTTACCGCAACTATATAATAACATTAAAAAAACCCTTTGTCAAGCCATTCAAGGTAAATTCGTCAATTTAGTATAATTAGATTGAGGGGAAAAAGTGTTTTTTTATTCATTGCAGATAACTATTGAGAGTGCATAAAAAATGACTATCAGTTTTGTGCAGATTCAACATGATAGTTCTGCGGATTTTTTGTGATAATAAGGTGAAATATGTATAAAGTATTTTTTATTACTTTCGGCTGCAAGGTCAACCAGTATGAGACCCAGTGTATGAAGGAACTCTTCGCAGAGCGCGGGTTCACTGCCGCAGACTCTCCCTCCCAGGCTGAGGTCATCGTCATAAACTCCTGCACTGTCACATCCTCCGGAGACAGCAGAGCTCTCACTTCACTCCGTAAAATGCGTGAACTCCGGCCCGATGCGGTGATAGCGCTCACCGGCTGCTATCCTCAGGCCAATGCTGCCGAAGCCGCAAAGGTAACAGGTGCGGACATAGTCTGCGGCACCAAGGACCGCTCCAGACTCCCGGAACTGGTACTGGACTTCTGCGAGAAACACTGCCGTATCGTGGAGCTCTCCCCCTATGCCCCCGGAGAGCCCTTCGAGCCCTTGTCATGCTCACGCTACGATGACAACACACGTGCTTTCGTGAAAATACAGGATGGCTGCGACCGGTTCTGCTCCTACTGCCTCATCCCATATGCCCGTGGACGCTGCCGCTCCAAGAGCATTGACCTCCTTCGTGAGGAGGCCTTCCGGCTGGCTCAGTCCGGTAAGAAGGAGATAGTCATTACAGGAATAAATCTCGCCTTTTACCGTGATCCCTCAGGTGCGGATATGGCCGATGCTGCAAAAGTATGTGCCGTAACTCCCGGCATCGAAAGAGTGCGCCTCGGCTCCCTTGAGCCGGAGATGATGACTCCCGATACCCTCCGCAGACTGGCTGAACTTCCGCAGTTCTGTCCGCAGTTCCACCTTTCACTCCAAAGCGGCTGCGACCGCACCCTTAAAGCTATGAACCGCCGCTACTCCGCAGAGGACTACCTATCCCTTGTAGAGAACATCCGCAGCCACTTCCCGGACTGCTCCTTTACTACCGATGTCATGGTGGGATTCCCCGGTGAGACCGACGATGACCACAGACAGTCCATGGAGCTCGTGGAGAAAGTCGGCTTCGCAAAGGTCCACGTTTTCCGCTACTCCCCCAGACCCGGCACCCCTGCCGCCGGCCGCACTGACCAGATCCCGGAAATGATAAAGTCTGCAAGGTGGAAGGAAATGTCCGAAACCGCCGGCCGGTGCCGTGAAAAATACCTCTCCTCACTGGTGGGAAAGACCCTCCCGGTGCTCTTTGAACGTGAAAATTCAACAGAATTTCACCAGGGACACGCCCCGGACTATACACCAATAAAAATTTTCAGAAAAAATCCCGAAAAAAGTTTGCGTAATCGGATAATTAGTGTTATAATAGAAGAGTACACTCACGACGGCTGTGTCGGCCGTCCCGTGAATGACCTTGAATATGATATTATTTAATTCGGAAGGAGATATTTATGTCCGTATTCAGAATTTATGTTGAAAAAAAGCCGGAGTTCGCTGTTGAGGCTCAGTCAGTCCTCAGCGACGTCCGCACTGCCCTGAGACTTGGTCTCACAGGTCTGAGGATACTCAACCGCTACGACGCTGACAAGCTCTCTCAGGAGGACTTCGAGGCCGCAGTGAACACTGTATTCTCTGAGCCCGCTGTTGACGTTGTATACAGGGATATGCCCCGCATAGGTGAGAACGACCGTGTTTTTGCCGTTGAGTACCTCCCCGGCCAGTTCGACCAGAGAGCTGATAGCTGTGAGCAGTGTATCCAGATACTCCGCCAGGGCGAAAGATGCCGTGTTAGAAATGCCAGAGTTTACATCGTTTCAGGTACACTTACTGACGAGGAGTTCAACAGACTCAAGGCCTATATAATCAACCCCGTTGAGAGCCGTGAGGCTACCCTTGATACCTTCAAGACCCTTGACTCCAACTATGACATTCCCACTACTGTTGAGGAGCTGGAGGGCTTCACAAAGCTCAATGCAAAGGGACTCCACGCATTTATCGACAAGTTCGGCCTCGCTATGGACTATGACGATATCAAGTTCTGCCAGGACTATTTCCGCAATGAGGAGCACCGTGACCCCACTATCACCGAGATACGCATGATAGACACCTACTGGTCTGACCACTGCCGTCACACTACCTTCCTCACAAACGTTGAAAAGGTGGACATAAAGACTCCCTACATCAAGGATACATACGATATGTACCTCAATGTCCGTGAAGAGCTGGGACGCTCTGACAGACCTGTCACACTCATGGACATCGGTACTCTTGCTGCCAAGAAGCTCAAGGCTGACGGCCTCCTCCCTGACCTTGATGAGTCCGAGGAGATAAATGCCTGCTCTGTAAAGATAAAGGTGGACATCGACGGACAGCTCGAAGACTGGATACTCATGTTCAAGAACGAGACCCACAACCACCCCACTGAGATAGAGCCCTTCGGCGGTGCTGCTACCTGTCTCGGCGGCGCTATCCGTGACCCCCTTTCCGGACGTTCCTATGTTTATCAGGCTATGCGTGTTACCGGCGCTGCCAATCCCCTTGTTCCCGTTGAGGACACTATCGCCGGCAAGCTCCCCCAGAGAAAGATAACCGTCGGCGCTGCTAACGGCTACAGCTCCTACGGTAACCAGATAGGCCTTGCTACAGGCCATGTTGCTGAGGTATATCACCCCGGTTACGTTGCAAAGCGTATGGAGATAGGCGCTGTCCTCGGTGCTGCTCCTGCTGAGAATATCAGAAGAGAAAGACCAGTTCCCGGCGATGTTGTCATCCTTCTCGGCGGCAAGACCGGCCGTGACGGCTGCGGCGGTGCTACCGGCTCCTCCAAGTCACATACACTGGAATCACTGGAGTCCTGCGGTGCAGAGGTACAGAAGGGTAATCCCCCTGAGGAGAGAAAGCTCCAGAGACTCTTCCGTGACCCTGAGGTAACTAAGCTCATCAAGCGCTGCAACGACTTCGGCGCAGGCGGTGTTTCAGTTGCTATCGGTGAGCTCACTGACGGCCTCGTTATCAACCTCAACGCTGTTCCAAAGAAGTACGACGGTCTGGACGGCACTGAGATAGCTATTTCCGAGTCCCAGGAGAGAATGGCTGTAGTTGTTGCTCCTGAGGATGCGGACAAGTTCATGGAGCTCGCTCACAGAGAAAACCTGGAGGCTACACTGGTAGCTGACGTCGTTGAAGAGCCCAGACTTAAAATGGTCTGGAATGACAACACTATCGTTGACCTCTCCCGTGACTTCCTCAACTCCAACGGTGCTCCAAAGTTCACAGATATAGAGGTAGAGGCTCCTGCACAGCGTCCTGAGTACGATGTTACTGACAATGCTGATGCCTGGACACAGGTCATGACAAACCTCAATGTTTGCTCACAAAAGGGACTCATCGAGAAGTTTGACTCCACTATCGGCGCCGGCACAGTCCTCATGCCCTTCGGCGGAGCTTATCAGCTCTCACCTTCACAGGCTATGGCCGCAAAGATTCCTGTACTCACAGGCGAGACCAATACCTGCTCTCTCATGGGCTGGGGCTATAATCCCGATATTTCCGAAAAGTCACCTTACCACGGCGCTATGCTGGCTGTTATCGAGTCTATCGCTAAGGTAGTTGCTGCCGGCGGTACTTACAAGAAGTGCTGGCTCACATTCCAGGAGTACTTCGAGAGAACTCAGAATGACCCCCGCCGCTGGGGCAAGCCTATGGCTGCTCTCCTTGGCGCTTTCAAGGCTCAGCTCGAACTGGGATGCGGTTCTATCGGCGGTAAGGACTCAATGTCCGGTACCTTCGAGAACATCGACGTTCCTCCTACACTTGTTTCCTTCGCTGTATCCACAGCAATGGCTGACAAGGTAATATCCACAGAATTCAAAAACACCGGTTCACAGGTAATAATGATAACTCCTCAGTACGACGAGGAAGGCCTCCCTGTCTGGGACAGCATCAGAGCCGTATTTGAGAAGGTCGAGGCTATGATAGCCGCAGGCAGAGTCAGCGCTGTTTGGACTCTCGGCTACGGCGGAGCTGCTGAGGGTATCGCTAAGATGTGCTTCGGCAACAAGATAGGCTTCGAGTTCACTTCACGTCTCACTGGAGAACAGCTCTACAAGCCCTGCTACGGCGGTTTCATCATCGAGCTCTCAGGCGACGCTCAGGAAGGCGAGGAGGTCATCGGTAAGACTATCGACGAGTACAAGATACGCAATATCGACTACACTATCGGTCTTGATAACCTTCAGAGAGCATGGGAAGGCAAGCTGGAGCCTGTATTCCCCTGCCGCATAAAGACTACCGACGCTACACCTGAGACATACTCACACAGCGAGAGAATGCACATCAAGGCTAATACATCAGTTGCACAGCCTAAGGTGCTCATCCCTGTATTCCCCGGTACAAACTGCGAATACGACACTGAGAGAGCTTTCCGCAGAGCCGGTGCCAAGACTGAGACTGTTGTGATCCGCAACCTCTCAGCTTCTGACATCGAAGAGAGCGTGAACTACTTCGAGAGAGCTATCCGTCAGTCACAGATAATCATGATACCCGGCGGATTCTCCGGCGGTGACGAGCCTGAGGGCAGCGGAAAGTTCATCACTGCATTCTTCCGCAACCCAAAGATAAAGGACGCTGTACATGACCTTCTGAAGAACCGTGACGGTCTTATGCTCGGTATCTGCAACGGATTCCAGGCCCTCATCAAACTGGGACTTGTTCCCTTCGGTGAGATAGTTGACATGACAGACCAGTCACCTACACTGACATTCAACACTATCGCAAGACACCAGAGCATGAATGTCAATACAAGAATAGCCTCCAACAAGAGCCCATGGCTCTACGGATGCGAGGTCGGCGACATCCACAGCATCCCGATCTCACACGGTGAGGGACGCTTCACAGCTCCTGCAAGCCTCATCCAGCAGCTTGCAAACAACGGCCAGATAGCAACACAGTACGTTGACCTTGACGGCAATCCCACAATGGACATCAGATATAACCCCAATACATCTGTCGAAGCCATCGAGGGAATCACTTCTCCCGACGGAAGAGTTCTCGGTAAAATGGGACACTCCGAGAGAATGGGCGGATTCATCGGAAAGAACGTTCCCGGAAACAAGGATCAGAAGATCTTTGAGAGCGGAGTTGCATACTTCAAGTAATATAAAAACAGGAGCGCACAGTACGTGCGCTCCCTTTTTTATGCCTCTACCGCCCTTGCAGCTATATCCTTTGCAAATATAGTCTTGAACACTGTTCTAACAAGAGGCTGTATGAACAGGAGCTGTGAGAAAAATGCAAAAGGCAGATTAAAACACACCAGTTTCAGCCAGTTTCCAAGGAATGTAAAGACATTGAAATCTACCATGTTATATGGATAGTACAGTATGGCTGCAAGGAAACTCATTGAAGGGCACATTATGCCTACTGTTGCAGTGATTATCGCTGTCTCGAATATGACCGGATGTACATCTCCCGGCTTGAACACTCTGCATACCAGCTTGAATGACATTGGACTTCCCACAAGGACCTCAAGTGTATAGGCAAGCAGGAACTCGATGAGAACAACTCCCCATATCGGTATTGCCCTGCCAAGTACCTGTACTCCGCCCATTTTGTCAATGGCAGAAAGAACGCTCTTCTCCCCTGTTGCCGTCATAAAGGTGCTGCCGTTGATAACATACAGGCTGTAGAATACGTAAGCGTGTACTGTTATGACCACTGTGATGAATGCGAATACCATTCGCTGTAACTGATTTCTTGGCATATTTACCTCTTTCCCGAAACGAAAAAAGACACACGCATCCAAAGGGTACACCACGGCGATGAACGTCCCGTGATCAGATTTACATACCCTTTGGTAATACGTGTGTCGTTTACGTTTCTATTTTTATTGCTTAATCAGTATAGCATATTCCAGCCGGATTTTCAATAGGGATTTTCCCAAAAATCACTAACTGTACAGCCAAAGACCTTGTGCAGGTCCACCTGTATCAGACTGGTCAGCCGCACTTTTCCTTTTACTGCTCAGCGTTGGGGTCGAGGTCGGTGATCAGTTCAAGGAGGAACTTCTGTATCTGAAGGGCATCCTGTACAGTTAATCCGGTACTTTCAGGATCAACAACATTTGCACGCTTCTGACCATCTTCGTCGATGTGATCAGGATCGGAACCCTTGAGGCCGTACTTGTCCTGATTTGAAATGGACTGCATTACGAGAACAACGTCATTCATCTTGACCACGTCATCGCCGTCAGCGTCGCCCCATACGATGTCTCCGCCTGTTGACGGGTCTGTAGCAGGCTCTGTGCCGTCGCCGTAGAGGTTTGCAGGGAGCTCATCAAGAGTGATGCAGAAATCACTCTGGAATATCTCCTTTACTGTATCAGCATTCTGGTAGTCAGCACCGGAGATGAACTTGTCTCCGTCGTCATACCATGTGCAGAAGTAGAGCCACTTAGCATTCTCTGTGAGCATATTATCAACGCTGGGGATAGTGCTGTTCTCAGGCATTGAGACCATCTTGTTGTTCTTTACGTAGTCTACCAGTGACCAGAAGATGCCGCTCTCAGCGTCCTCGTTAGGGCCGGAGGTCTTGCCGTCGTGACGGTTGTATACTGTGTTGTACTTATCGAATCCTACGATGTCCACCCACTCGTCGCCTGTGTACCAGTTTGCGGATGCGTCAGACCATGCATAGAGGTTCTGCTCCCAGATGAGGTTGTGGAGGCCGTACTCCTCTGTCAGTGTGGTGTAGAGGTACTTCCACAGGTCGTTGTAGACCTTTGTACCCTCCTTTGACCACCAGAACCAAGCGCCCTTTCCGGTGCCATCAGGGTCAGCATTACCCTCTGCCTCGTGGAGAGGACGGAAGATAACAGGTACATTTGCATCCTGGAGCTTTGTGAGCTGCTCAGCAAGGAGTCTCATGGCCTCCTTGAAGAAATAGTACTCCTTTGTGCCCTCGACCATAACATTTGCAGTTACGAAATCAGTCTGGAGAGCGTAGGTGTATGCCTGCCAGTCGTTGGAGATCTTGGTGATATTGCCGTCCTCATCGACCTCAAAGTCGGACATCTGCTTAGGAACTGTTACGTGCCAGCTTGCGGTACAGATACCGTTCTTGTCCTTTGCCCATGAGATCATTCTGTCTGTAACGCCGTCCTCCCAGGCAAAACCGGGGTTATGACAGTTGAAGTCGAATCCACGGATAGCAGGATAGTGCCCTGTAAGGTCCTTGAGGTACTCGCACTCCTGGTTGTAGTCATTGTAGCCGTAGTTGTGGTTCTGGGTACTGTAGGTATATACCTGTCCGTCAGGACCTGTGCAGTGCCAGTAGAAGGTATTTCCCTGCTCGTCGGTATCCTTCGAGTCTCTGTCTATCTCGTATGTAACACCGTTTTCGTCGATACATACGTCCTGCTGAGCATCATAGCGGATAGAAGTGCTCACGCTGTGACCGCCGCCGTAAATCTCCTGCTGACCGGAAAGAATGTAGTCTCCGTAAACGGAATTGAGGTACTTCATAAGAGCCTTTGTCTCAGGAGTAGCCTTAGGGTCGCAGGTCTCACCTGTAGCGTTTGAGAGATCAGGGAAAACAGCGTTGGAAACAGTAACGTAATCAACAGCCATATAGCCGTACTCACTGATGAACTCGATCTCGTTAACGCCCTTGTTGAGACGTACAACACCGAAGTTATAGTCAGTCCACTCATTAGAGTAGGCAGCTACAGTTGTATACTTGATGCCGTTTATCTTGACAGCCTGCTGACGGCCCTCCTCGTTGAGTATCTGTGCGCCGTGAACAACGATAGAGTACATACCGTCCTCAGGAACAGTTACCTCGAATGAAGCGGGAGAAGCTGTCAGGTACCAGAAGCCCTCGCCTGAGTAGCCGGGGAGCTGATTCTCATAGATAGAGGTCCAGGTAGTAGCCCCTTCCATGTCCTCGCCCTCGATAACATATGGGAAAGAAGTAGATGCAGCGGTATCAGCAGCGGCAGTTGAGGTGAACACACCTGCGGCACCGCACTGAACAGCAGCCATAGCTGCTGCGGCTGTCATTGCGACAACACGTTTGAAAGATTTGCTCATGTCATTATCCTCCTGAAAAATAATTTGTTAATATATAGCCTAATTAATATCTCGTTAATTAAACGCCTATCATTTAATCAACTATCTACACTTATTATACTTATTATATCCGGTTTTGTCAAGAGGTATCAGTACTTTTTTGCACTATTCAGCAAGTACATAATATCAGTTAGCTTAAATTATCATTCATTTAATAGGATTTTGTTGCCCGGAGGATGAAAGAAAAATGCGTCCGGTCCTTGCAGCTCTGCCGGACCTTTAGGAAACACCGCACAGAGATTGTGGTGCAGATGCGTAGTCAGATTTTACGGCAGATTGTGCATAAATTTCGCAGGCATACTGACGTATGTCAAGGAATTTGTGTGCAAGATGCCGGAAAATATGCAAGCAGATGTGCCGCAAAGCCG
>CACWPR010000090.1 GCA_902762855.1 Ruminococcus flavefaciens | reverse complement strand
CGTCGTGCATTTTTATAGATAAAGACCATCAGGAGTATGCCTTATTACATTAAACATACTCCTGATTATTTTCATTATACGGTTGGCTTAATGACATTAGGCCGTTATGCAGGAATACAGCTTCATTTTCGTCAATAACATTCTGTCTTATATCACTTGCGCTCATAACTCTTCTCCTTATGCCTATCATTCAAGTATGTTATATTATACAATATTTAGCATACTTTGTCAATAGGTTTTCTGTGAATTTGTCATTGACAAATTTTTTTGCCTGATATATAATCAGGTTATAGCATACTGCACGAGGTCTGCTCCTCATCAAAAAGCTCCTTTATTGTGGGACTTTCGCCGCATATGGGACAGGCCGCTACACGCTTCGGCAGCTTCACACGGCGCCATTTCATTTTAAGTCCGTCAAATACAAGCATCGCTCCCGTAAGGAGCTCCCCCTGACCTGTGATGTATTTTACAGCTTCAAGGGCCTGCATGGAGCCGATAACTCCGGCCATTGCTCCTATGACTCCCGCTTCACGGCAGCTCAGTACAGCATCTTTTGGCGGCGGACCTTCAAATATACAGCGGTAACATGGACCTTTCCCCGGTACATATGTCATTAGCTGTCCCTCAAAGCGGAGTATCCCTGCATGACAAAAAGGCTTTTCCCCAAGGACACATGCATCGTTTATCAGGAACTTTGTGGGGAAATTGTCAGCACCGTCTATGATGAAGTCATAGTCTGCTATCATGTCCGAAATATTTCTGCTGCTCACATACTCATGATATGTTATCACGTTAACATCCGGATTGAGTGCCTTTAACGTCCCGGAAGCTGACTCCACCTTTGATTTTCCAACATCGGCGGTGGTATGTATGACCTGCCTTTGCAGATTGGAAAGCTCTACCTTGTCGAAGTCCGCAATGCCTATCGTGCCTACACCTGCTGCGGCAAGATACATTGCTGCAGGTGCTCCGAGACCTCCTGCTCCTATTATGAGGACCTTTGCTCCCAGGAGCTTCTTCTGTCCTCTTACTCCTATCTCCTTTAGTGTTATATGCCTTGAATAACGTTCAAGCTGTTCATCTGTTAAAGCCATTTTTACCTCCTGAAAGGACCATGTTATGAAAAGTATAAATGCATCGGAATTACCCTCACTCGACACCGGAAAAGTACTCCTCCTTGACATACGCAGCCGGGAAGAATTTGAATTGAAAGGCATAAGCGGCTCTGTAAATGTGCCCTTTGACGAAATATCCTCCGGACTTTCAAAGCTCCCTAAGGACAGGCCTGTGTACGTCCTGTGCAGGACCGGTGACCTCAGTGAGGAAGTCGCTGAGATACTGGAGGACCGGGATTATGATGTTTACAATATCGAGGGCGGCTACGCTGCGTATATAGCGCACTTAGCAAGCATAGGTTTCCAGACTTAATTCCTATCCATTCAATAAGTATATCACAGCACCAGCCTCTTTTCAAGTGCTCATGGTATAGTTTTTACCTATACATCCACAGTTAAACAGCAAAGCCGCAGTTCGTCCTGCGGCTTTTTGTTATGCTTATTTTCCGCTCTCTCCGTAGTTGGAAAGAACTCTGGCTGAGGGGTCATTAACATTGCAGCCTTCCCATTCCTTGTTGGGCATCCAGAAGTCTGCGACCATTTCGCTGTTTCCAGGATAGTACTTCTCGAATATTTCCCTGTAAAGCAGAGATTCCTTGGTAAATGGCTGTGCATGAGTGTAATTCGTCCGGCGGAGCTCATACTCTTCGTCGGAGTAACAGCCCTCTGCATACTCTTTCAGATAGTCCACCATGGAGTGGCCTACGGCATCGGAGAATGCTGCCTTTTCACGATAGAGGATGTCATGAGGCAGATAGTCTCCCTCAAATGCCCGGCGAAGCAGATACTTTCCCTTGTTGTACTTGTTGAGCTTCATTTCCGGGTCGATGGACATGACATACTTCACAAAGTCAAGGTCTCCGAATGGTACCCTCGCCTCCAGAGAATTTACGGATATACATCTGTCTGCACGGAGCACATCGTACATATGGAGCTCCCTTACACGCTTTACTGACTCCTGCTGGAATGCCTCGGCAGAGGGTGCAAAGTCTGTGTACTTATAGCCAAAAAGCTCATCTGATATTTCTCCTGTGAGGAGCACACGGATGTCAGTCTCCTCGTGTATCGTCTTGCAGAGAAGGTACATTCCCATGCTCGCACGGATAGTGGTAATGTCATAAGTGCCGAGGAGCCGGATGACCTCATCCAGGGCACTTATAACGTCATCCTTCGTGATGATGACCTCCGTATGCTCACTGCCGATGTAGTCAGCCACCTGCTTTGCATATTTAAGGTCTATCGCATCAGTGTTCATGCCGATAGCAAATGTCCGTATGGGCTGACTGCTCCTCTTCTGAGCTATAGCGCAGACCAATGAAGAATCAAGTCCTCCGGAGAGCAGGAAGCCTACTTTTGCATCGGAATCCAGCCTTTTTTCAACTCCTGCTGTCAGCTTGTCGTGGATATTCCTGCACACAGTACCGATGTCATAATGCACCACCTTGTCAACAGCGGTTATGTCGCAGTAACAATGGAACTGGCCGTCTTTGTAGTAATGTCCCGGCGGAAAGGGCATTATCTTTTTGCATATCTTCACAAGGTTCTTGGCTTCGCTGGCAAACACTATAGAATCTCCGTTATAGCCGTAATACAGCGGACGTATGCCTATGGGGTCACGGGCAGCTATGAAGGTGTTCTGCTCGTGGTCATAGATGATGCAGGCAAACTCTGCGTCCAGCATTGCGAACATATCTGTGCCGTACTCCCTGTACATTGGCAGGAGTATCTCACAGTCACTTCCGCTCCTGAAGCTGTAGCCTCTGGAAATGAGCTCTTCACGGAGCTTTCTGAAACCGTATATCTCACCGTTGCAGACAACATAGTCACCGTCAAGCTCAAAGGGCTGCATACCCTCAGGGGTAAGTCCCATTATCGAGAGCCGCTGAAATCCAAGTATGCCTTCTTTTATATCGATTATTCTTTCGTCGTCAGGACCTCTTGACACAGTTGCACTGAGTCCCTCTGACACCTGCTGTATACTGCCGCCTTTGCCGCAGTATCCCATTATCGTACACATTTCTATTCCTCCGAATCGAGTAGTATAGGAGCTTGCAGCGCCATTGATGCAAGTCCTTGAAGAATGTCACCCGTGTATTTTTTCGTCAAATTTATTCTTGCTTCCTGCGCCTGTTATGTCTACCGGGTAATCCCCTGTAAAACAGCCGCAGCAGTATCCGCTTTTTTCATCTATCAGCCGGCCGAGAGCCTCAACGGGCAGATATGCCAGTGAGTCAGCACCTATGTACTCTGCTATTTCCTCAGTAGAATTGCACTTTCCGGCTATGAGGTTCTCCTCTGAATCGATGTCTGTGCCAAAGTAGCAGGAATGAACAAAAGGCGGAGAGGATATGCGGACATGGACCTCTCTTGCACCTGCTTCCCTGAGCAGCCGCACTATCCTTGCACTGGTAGTGCCTCGCACTATGGAGTCGTCTATCATTATGACACGCTTTCCTGCCACAGTCTCACGGACTGCATTGAGCTTTATCTTTACGGCATTCTCACGCTGCGCCTGCTGCGGCTGGATGAAGCTCCTGCCGATGTATTTGTTTTTGATAAAGCCGATCCCGTAGGGTATCCCGCTTTCGTTGGCATAGCCCAGTGCCGCATCAAGCCCTGAGTCCGGAACGCCAATTACTATATCTGCATCTGCCGGACTGTACTTTGCCAGCAGTTCACCTGCTTTCAGTCTTGCGTGGTGGACTGACACTCCTTCTATGACCGAGTCCGGACGGGCAAAGTAGATATACTCGAATATGCAGATATTCCGCTTGTTCACGCAGTTTGTACGTATCGACCTGATACCCTCCCTGCCTATGACTACTATCTCTCCGGCCTCTACGCCACGGATGAACTCCGCACCTACTGTCTCCAGGGCACATGACTCTGATGCTGCCACGTATGCTCCGTCATGTGTCCTGCCGATGCACAAGGGCCTGAAACCGTCCGGGTCACGGAAGGCTATGAGCTTTGTGGCGGTCATGACTATGCATGAATACGCTCCCCTAAGACGGGGCATAGCACGTTCTATAGCCTCCTCTGTTGAATGGCAGTTAAGGCGCTCACGGACTATCTCGTATGCGATAGCCTCAGTATCGGAGGTGCCGTGGAATATTGCTCCCGACATCTCAAAAGACCGCCGGAGCTCTGCTGCGTTCACCAGATTGCCGTTGTGGACAAGAGCCAGATTTCCCTTGATATGGCGGATAACAAGAGGCTGGATATTATTGGGATTATGTCCTCCTGTTGTTGAATAGCGGACGTGTCCCACTGCCATATTTCCTTTTCCCAGCTTTTCAAGCTCCTCACGGCTGAATACCTCCGAAACAAGCCCGTCAGCACGTTTATGCCTGAATACTCCGTCGTCGCAGACAGCTATGCCGCAGCTCTCCTGTCCACGGTGCTGGAGCGCATAAAGTCCGAAGTATGCCGAGGATGCAGGGTCAGCAGTTGCGTTCTCATATATGCCGAAAACTCCGCATTCCTCATGTATTGAATCAAACATATTTACACCTCAGTTTACAGATACTGCTCATTTATCTTATCTATCAGTTCAAGAGCTGCAATGCTCTTTTTCTTCCGCTTGTTCATTGCATACTGCTCCAGATAGGCATGAGCCTCATCCTCAGTCATGCCCTTGTACTGCATCAGCATGAACTTTGCCTTGTCGATAGTCTGTATATCCCTTATCTTCTCTTCCAGCCGACGATTTTCAGCGTAGAGCTTCATAGAGCGGTTCACGGCTATATCCAGCGTTTTCACAAGCTGATAAAGGAGAGTTCGGCTGAAGGGCTTGCCTATGATTATTATACCGCATTTCTCAGCACGTCCGCTCACTTTTTCTATATGCTCTTCCTTTATCATGAAAATGCAGTTTGCTGCTGTCTTTTCAATGATGTACTCAGCAAGCTCAAGTCCGGATTCGTCCATGAGAGGAGAATTTATGACTGCCAGCTCAACAGAAGGCTCAGAGTCAAGGTATGTTCTGGCCTGATATGCGGACTCCACCAGCTTTGGTGAACATCGGAAGGAATCACGGATAAAATCAACGAGGTTCTCAGAGGCGCTTTTATTGCTTGATATTACAAGTACCTTTTCCAAAGCTGACCTCCGTTATAAACTGTAAAAATACTTTTCATTCTCAAATGCATCCTTGTCATATGCAGTGGAATATTCCTTCCACTCCCTTCTGCTGTGGGAAATAACTGCATCCAGGATGCTGTCAGGGATGTACTTTCGGATGAACTCCGAGTGCTCCGCAAAGTCTGCTGCCTCCTCCAGTGAAAGAGGAAGTCTGCTGATGCTTTCGTTTTCCGCCGGAAGTTCAGCCTTCTCTGCTATTCCCTCCAGGGATGCGTATATCATAAGTCCGAGCACGTAATAAGGATTGCACACGCAGTCTGCCGCCCTCAGCTCAACAGGTGAATCATCGGCATCATCAGCCATTCTTATGAGCTGTGAGCCTTCATCTGATGCCCAGAGTATGTCTCTCGGAGCACTGAACTCACCCAGTCTGCTGTAGGAATTGACTGTTGAATTGGTAAAGAGCGTGAATTCACTGATATGCTCCATTATGCCTGCTGCTGCATTTTTCAGCTCATCTCCCGTGGTCCTCTCTTCAAGGAAGTCGCTGTCAGGGAAAATATTGAAGCTGATATGCATACCGTTGCCGCAGTCATTCCGCAGCGGCTTAGGCATGAAACTTGCGTGTACCCCGTGAGTCTCAGCAATTGACTTTACAGCAGATTTGAAGCTGAGGAAGGTGTCTGCCGCCTTTAGTGCTGAGGACGCATTAAAGTCTATCTCATGCTGTCCGCAGCCGCTCTCATGACGGGAGGATACAGGATGTATGCCCATTTGCTCCAGAGTAAGGCAGACATCACGTCGGATGTTCTCACCCTTGTCGTCGGGAGCTGTATCGCAGTAGCCTGCATAGTCGTGGGGAGTTTTAGTGGGGATGCCGTTTTCGTCATTTCTGAAAAGCTTGAATTCGCAGGAGGTACCGAAACGGAAGCAGTAGCCTGCTGAAACTGCGGCCTTCATAGCTTTTTTCAGGAAGTACCTTCCGTCCCCTTCAAAGGGAGTGCCGTCCTTGTATCGGATATAGCAGAACATCCTTATGACTCTGCCCTGCTGTGGTCTCCACGGCAGTACAGTCATAGTCTGTGCATCCGGGAAAAGGAAAAGGTCCTTTCCTCCGGCGGTATCAAAACCGGATATTTTCTTTGCAGCTATCCTTGCGCCGTTCTCAAATGTTGCGGCAAGCTCTGATGACAGTATGGAGATATTTTTCAGTCTGCCGTGAAGGTCGCAGAAGGTCAGCTTTACGAACTTAACATCGTTTTCTTCAATATACTGTAATATTTCATTTTCTGAATATATCATTTCGTCCTCCGTTAAAGATTGGTGTATCCCATAAGATACCTGTCTGTCTCTGCGGCGGCATCCCTGCCCTCACGGATAGCCCTTACGACTAAAGACTGTCCGATGTGCATATCTCCCGCAGTGAATACTTTTGGTACGTTGGTAGCATGGCTGCCTGAGGCAGTTTTTACGTTTGTTCGCTGGTCAAGCTCCACTCCAAAGGCTTCTGCCACGTAACTCTGACATCCCAGGAATCCGGCGGCTATCAGACAAAGCTCACAGGGAAGGACCTCTTCACTTCCGGCTATCTCCTTAGGCACTCTCCGTCCGCTGGCCTCGTCGTTCACAAATTCAAGTTTAACGGTCTTTACTGCTGAAAGTCTGCCGTTTTCATCCTTGATGAACTCCTTGACTGTAGTAGTATAGATACGTGGGTCATGGCCGAAAACAGCTATGGCCTCCTCCTGACCGTAGTCAGTCTTGCACACCCTCGGCCACTCAGGCCATGGATTATTCTCTGCCCTTTCATCTGGCAGCTTAGGCATCATTTCAAGCTGAGTCACAGACCTGCACCCGTGGCGGACTGCTGTGCCGACGCAGTCATTTCCCGTGTCTCCTCCGCCTATGATGACCACGTTCTTATCCCTGGCGGAAATGTAATCGCCGTCCGAAAGTCCGGAGTCCAGAAGGCTCCTGGTGGTGGCTCTCAGGAAGTCCACTGCAAAGTATATACCCTCTGCATCTCTGCCCTCTGCCTTTATATCACGGGGATTTGATGAACCGCAGGCAAGTATAACAGCGTCGAAGTCCTTCATTATCTCATCTGCGGAAACATTTTCTCCCACATCAGCACCGGTGATGAACTCCACTCCCTCAGCCTTCATGAGCTCTGTACGGCGCTCGATGATATGCTTTTCCAGCTTCATGTTCGGGATACCGTACATGAGAAGTCCGCCTGCACGGTCAGAACGCTCAAACACAGCAACACTGTGGCCACGCTTGTTGAGGGTGTCTGCTGCTGCAAGTCCGGAAGGACCTGAGCCTATGACTGCAACTCTCCGGCCGCTGCGTATCTTCGGTGCCGCAGGACCCATGAGACCGTTCTCAAAGCCATATTCTATAATGTCCCTTTCGTTCTCCCTTACGGTTACAGGAGAGCCATCCAGTCCGCAGGTACAGGCCTTTTCACAAAGTGCCGGGCAGACTCTCGATGTGAACTCCGGGAAATTATTGGTCATGAGCAGACGGCTCAGCGCCTGTTCCTTCTGTCCGTGATACAGCAGATCATTCCACTCAGGGATGAGATTGTTGAGAGGACAGCCTGACATCATACCGCAGAGCATTTTTCCGTTCTGACAAAATGGCACTCCGCAGTCCATGCACCTTGCCGCCTGTTCACGGCGCTGCTGCTCCTCCATGGGGATATGGAACTCGTTGAAGTCCTTTATGCGCTCCACGGGCTCCTTTGCGGCAGTTTCGCATCTTGCATATTCAAGAAATCCTGTTGACTTTCCCATGGCTCACGCCTCCTTTCTGATAAGCTCAAAGGCTTCTATCTCAGCCTGTTCGTGTGATGCTCCGGACTTTTCCAGAGCCTTTACTGTGCTCTGTATCTTTGCATAGTCATGAGGGATGACCTTCTTGAAGCATGGGATATACCCTTCAAAATCTGCAAGCACAGCCTTTGCCTTTTCCGAGCCTGTAGCCTCAGCGTGTTCTTCAATGATAGCTTTCAGCTCTGCGATGTCCTCTTCATCAGTCAGGGGCTCAAGGGAAACAAGTGCCTTGTTGAGCCGGGTGTAGAGGTCATGCTTTTCGTCAAGGACGTAGGCTATACCTCCTGACATTCCGGCAGCAAAGTTCTTTCCGGTACGTCCGAGTATGACCGCACGTCCGCCTGTCATATACTCACAGCCATGGTCGCCTGTTCCCTCACATACAGCTACAGCTCCTGAATTTCTAACGCAGAAACGTTCACCTGCAATGCCATTTATAAAGGCTTTACCGGATGTTGCTCCATAGAGTGCAACATTTCCGACGATGATATTTTCGTCTGCTCTGAATCCTGACTTCTCAGGCGGATAGAGCACCAGCCTTCCGCCGGAAAGTCCCTTTCCGAAATAGTCGTTGCTGTCACCGCAGAGTTCAAGGGTAAGTCCTCTGGGTATGAATGCTCCGAAGGACTGTCCGCCGCTGCCGCTGCATTTTACTGTAAATGTGTCATCGGGAAGAGTATTCTCGCCGTGGATGCGGGTTATCTCTGCTCCTGTCAGAGTTCCCACAGAGCGGTCTGTATTGACCACATCAACTGTTATAGCTTTTGCAGAACCGCTTTTCAGAGCGCTTCCCAGCTTTTTAATTATAACACGTCTGTCAACAGTCTTGTCAAGCTCAAAATCATATACATCAGCAGGGTCAAAATGCTGTTTGCTTTCCGCTGTATGATTTCCGAGTATTGCTGAAAAATCTATGCCATGAGTATCCTTCTTAGGCACAAGGAGGTCAGTGCGTCCCACAAGTTCATCAACTGTGCGTATGCCCAGCCTGGCCATGTATTCACGGAGCTCCTGGGCGGCAAAGTGCATGAAGTTTACGATGTATTCCGGCTTTCCACGGAACCTCTTTCTCAGTTCAGGATTCTGTGTTGCTATACCCATAGGACAGGTGTCCAGATTGCAGACTCTCATCATCACACATCCCATTGTTACCAGTGGAGCCGTTGCAAATCCGAATTCCTCTGCACCCAGAAGTGCTGCCACAAGTACGTCACGGCCTGTCATGAGCTTTCCGTCTGTTTCGATGCGTACCCTTGAACGGAGACTAATGTCTATATCTATGGAGCTCCTTGGAGCGGCTCCTGTACCTCCGTCATAGCCGGAAATGAGTATCACCTGTGCTCCTGCCTTGGCAACCCCGGCAGCTACTGTTCCCACTCCGGCCTCAGATACCAGCTTTACTGATATACGTGCCTTGTCGTTTGCATTTTTAAGGTCATAGATGAGCTGGGCAAGGTCCTCGATAGAGTAGATGTCATGATGAGGAGGCGGCGAGATGAGGCCGACTCCCGGAGTGGAATGGCGGGTCTTTGCTATCCACGGATACACCTTGCCTGAAGGAAGATGTCCGCCCTCTCCGGGCTTTGCGCCCTGAGCCATTTTTATCTGTATCTCCTGTGCGGAAACAAGGTATTCACTTGTAACTCCGAAGCGTCCGGATGCCACCTGCTTGATAGCTGAGCAGCGGTTAGACCTGAGTCTTTCGGGGCTCTCTCCGCCCTCGCCGCTGTTGGACTTTCCTCCGATGCTGTTCATGGCTTCTGCCATACACTCGTGAGCCTCCTGGGAGATAGAGCCATAGGACATGGCTCCGGTCTTGAAACGTGTGCAGATGCTGTCAACGGACTCCACCTCGTCTATGGGTATACCGCCGTTCTCGTCGAACTTTATATCCAGGAGACTGCGGAGGGTGAGCTCACTGTCCTCACGGTCAAGACATTTGCTGTACTTCTTGAAGGTATCATAATCACCGTTCCATACTGCCTGCTGAAGAAGGTGTATAGTCTCAGGTGTGTAGAGGTGCTCGGACTTTCCGCTGCGGAGCTTGTGGCTGCCTGCACTGGATATATTACCGTTGACTGCAAGTCCCAGAGGGTCATATGCAAGGGTGTGGAGCCTTTCTGTGCGGCGGCTTATATCTGCAAGTCCGATACCTCCGATACGGCTCACAGTACCGGAAAAATACTTGTTTATAAGTTCCTTCGATACACCTGCTGCCTCGAACAGCTTGCTGCCCTGATAGGACTGTATCGTAGAGATGCCCATTTTGGATGCTATCTTCACGATGCCGTGGAGTATTGCTGAATTGTAGTCATCCTCTGCGGCATAGAAGTCCTTGTCAAGGCTTCCGTCCTCGATAAGGGAACGGATAGTCTCATGCGCAAGATAGGGGTCAAATGCACAGGCACCGTAGCCGAGCAGTGCTGCAAAATGATGTACCTCCCTGGGCTCTGCTGACTCCAGTATCATAGCAACAGCAGTGCGTTTCTTTGTTGATACAAGATGCTGCTGGAGTGCGGCAACTGCAAGGAGAGAAGGTATTGGACAGTGGAATTCATCTACTCCCCTGTCTGAAAGGATGAGTATGGAAGCACCGTCACGGTAGGCCTTGTCTGCCTCGATGAAAAGCCTCTCTATAGCCTTTTCAAGGGGAGTTCCTATGTAGTAGGTTATCGGGATGACTGCACTTTTCAGGCCCTCTCCGTTAAGCGCCTTTATTTTGAGCATATCAGTTTCAGTCAGGATAGGATTCTCTATTTTAAGTACATGGCAGTTCTCCGGGCGCTCTTCAAGGATGTTTCCGTCCTTGCCGATGTATACGCTCGTGTCAGTGACTACCTCCTCACGGATAGCGTCAAACGGCGGATTCGTCACCTGTGCGAAAAGCTGACGGAAGTAGTTGAAAAGAGGAGGCGACTGCTTATCCAGAGGGGGAAGAGGAATGTCACTTCCCATGGATGCTATCGGCTCAGCACCTTTCTCTGCCATAGGAAGTATAGAGGTACGGATGTCCTCATATGAATATCCGAATACCTTTTGCAGTCTGGCAAGCTCCTCACCCGAATAGGTGGGCACTCCCTTGTTCGGAATGTGCAGGTCATGGAGCCTTACAAGGTTGGAGTCGAGCCATTCGCCGTATGGCTGACGTGCAGCATAGGCAGTTTTTATCTCGTCATCGTCAATGAGCCTTCCCTGCTTTGTATCGGCAAGAAGCATCTTTCCGGGACGGAGGCGGTCCTTCTTCACGACTTTTTCCGGAGGTACGTCGATACATCCTGTCTCAGAGGAAAGAATGAGATAACCGTCACTTGTGACACAGTAGCGTGACGGACGGAGACCGTTCCTGTCAAGTACTGCTCCCATGACCTCACCATCAGAAAAGATAATGGATGCCGGTCCGTCCCAGGGCTCCATCATTGTCGCATAGTACTGATAGAGGTCGTACCTTGCCCTTGAGATGTTCTTATCGTTCTTCCAGGGCTCCGGAATAGTTATCATTACTGCCAGAGGAAGAGGCATTCCGGACATTACCATTAATTCAAGTGCATTGTCAAGTCTTGCTGAGTCTGAGCCGTTCACGTTGATAGCCGGCAGTATTTTGTACATATCGTTTTTCAGTGCCTCACAGTACATACTCTCCTCACGGGCAAGCATCTTGTCCGCATTTCCTGTGATAGTATTTATCTCTCCGTTGTGGACTATAAGTCTGTTGGGGTGAGCCTTCTGCCAGCTCGGATTGGTATTCGTGGAGAACCGGGAGTGTACCATTGCGATAGCTGATGTGAACTCACCGCTCTGAAGGTCTGTGTAAAACCGCCTGAGCTCGTCAACAAGGAACATTCCCTTATATACGATAGTACGGCTGGACAGGGAACATACATATGTGTTTTCGTCAGACTGCTCAAATTCACGTCTTGCAACAAACAGTCTGCGGTCAAAGTCAAGTCCTTTCGGACATTCAGCAGGACGTCTTACAAAGGCCTGCATTATAAAAGGCATACTTTCAAGTGCCTTCTGTCCAAGTACGGGAGGCTCCACAGGAACGTCCCTCCAGAAAATGAGTTCCATTCCGTTCTTTTTTATGATGAGCTCAAAGAGCTTCATTGCCTGGCTGCGTTTGAGCCTGTTCTGAGGGAAGAAGAACATTCCCACACCGAAATCGCCCTTGTCTCCGATGTCATATTCCTGCTTTCCGGCCTCACTGATAAAAAAACTGTATGGCATCTGCACCAGTATGCCAACACCGTCACCTGTTTTGCCCTGAGCATCTTTTCCGGCACGATGTTCCAGCTTTTCAACAATAGTAAGAGCACTGTCAACAACGTACCTGGACTGCTCACCTCTGATATTTACTACAGCACCTATGCCGCAGTTATCATGTTCAAATCTTGGGTCATAAAGACCCTGCTGCTCATATGGAGCCTCTTCTCTGAAATTATCCATATCATTCACTTGCCTTTCCGGTACAGAGCGCCATTGATCTGCACCGATATAATAAAAAAGACGTCCGGGCAGACAGATAGTCTGCTCAAACGTCTTTGTTCCTGCATTTATATTAGCACGTCAAAACGAAATTGTCAATAGTGAACTCAGGAGTTTTTTATGTTTCATTGAAATTTTACAGTTATTTTCATCTAACTCCGCAGTAAAAATGTGAGATACGTCAAATTTTCAAAAACCTATTGACAAATCCAGGCCAAGGGGGTATAATAGCATTGTAAACAGCAAGGGAGCTGCGGATACATCATCCGTAGCTCTCTTTTTTTGGTTTATAGCGCTAATTCCATACACAATGGGGTGTATGATGCCGGGACGACTCCCTGACATCATGCACCCCATAATTATTATGCTGTTATCAGAAGGAGGTATTTATATGGACTCTCAGACAATTTTACAACAGGCAATGGATGAGACAAACGGTATAGTCTTTGGCGTATGGTTCCTTATAGGCGCTGCACTCGTATT
>CACWPR010000089.1 GCA_902762855.1 Ruminococcus flavefaciens | reverse complement strand
CTGAGTACCTGTATGTGTAAGCATGGCTGTCCTCCTTTAAGGCAACACCGCACAAAGACCGCCTGACGTCTTTGTACTGAATCTGCTTGGATATTTTCCTTCATCTTGCACAGAAATCCCTTGACATACGTTAGTATGCCTGCGGAATTTCTATACAATCTGACGAAAAATCTCACGGCGCATCTTCAGCACAATCTTTGTGCGGTATTGCCTTAAAAATATCCCCCTCGTGGCTGCGAGGGGGAATTCTGTCTTAAACTAATCCTGACATATCATAGAGTCCTGCGGGCTTATCCTTGAGGAATACAGCCGCATTTACAGCGCCCTCCGCAAAAACGGTCTTGGACGCAGCAGAATGTGAAAGTGTGATGACCTCGTCGTTTCCGGCGAAGATTATGTCGTGCTCACCAACTATCGTGCCGCCTCTGATAGAGTGCATACCTATCTCGGACTTCTCCCTCTTCTGACGGCGGGAGTGACGGTCGTAGACATAGTGCTTGGAGTTGTCAAGAGTCTCGTTTATAGCGTTTGCCAGCATAATGGCAGTTCCGCTGGGAGCGTCTATCTTCTGGTTGTGGTGCTTCTCGACTATCTCTATGTCGAACTGTCCGCCCAGTACTGATGCGGCTTTTTTTGCAAGCTCCACCAGGAGGTTGATGCCCAGTGACATATTGAATGTGAAGAATACCGGTATCTGCTGTGCGGCAGCCTTTATCTTTGCAGTCTGCTCCTCGCTGTAGCCTGTGGAGCCTATTACCAGGGGAGTTCCTGTTGAAAGGCAGTATTCAAGTATACTGTCAAGGCTTGCAGGGTTTGAGAAGTCGATGATGACATCAGGCTTGACAGGGAGCTGAGCCGGAGTTTCAACAATCGGGAAGTCTGCGTACTGCTTTGTATAGATGTCGATACCGGCTACAACAGTGCAGTCCTCTCTTGCATCAGCGCAGTTGAAAATGTTGTGTCCCATTTTGCCGTTAGCGCCGCAGATAGCTATATTGGTCATATTTTACACTCCTTTGTTTTATTTTGGATATGCCGCATAGTGCGGTATACAGAGTATTTCCGTAACGGAGCTCACTTTATGAGCCCGTGTCTTTCCAGTGATGCACGGAGCTTGGCCTTGTGCTCATCAGACATCTCACAGAGGGGCAGACGGCAGGGACCTGCTGCGAATCCCATCATGTTGAGTGCCTCCTTGGCAGGGATAGGATTCACCTCGATGAAGAGGTCGTTGATGAGGTCGAGGTACTCTATCTGGAGCTTTGTGGCCTCAGCGAAGTTGTTGTCGAGGCAGAGCTGTACCATGTCGTGGGTCTCCTTGGGGAGAACGTGGGAAAGAACGGAGATAACGCCCTTTGCACCCAGAGACATAAGGGGAACTATCATATCGTCGTTGCCGGAGTAAACGTCAATATCGCTGCCGCACTCAGCGATGAGCTTTGCAGCGTAGCTGATATTACCGCTTGCCTCCTTGATAGCGGCGATGTTCTTATGCTTTGCGAGCTCCTTGACAGTAGCCACCTCGATGCCCATACCTGTTCTTCCGGGGATGTTGTAGAGGATGATAGGTATGTTCACAGCGTCAGCGATAGCGTTGAAGTGAGCGATAAGACCCTTCTGGGTAGTCTTATTGTAATAAGGGGTAACGTGGAGGAGAGCGTCAGCGCCCATTTCCTCTGCCTCCTTGGAGAGCTCAACAGCGTAGGCTGTATCGTTGCTTCCGGCGCCTGCGATAACAGGGACTCTGCCGGCGGTATGCTTTACAGCGTACCTGATACATTCACGGTGTTCCTGGTCGGTCATAGTGGAGGCCTCTCCGGTAGTACCGCAGATGACGATAGCGTCAGTGCCGTTTTCTATCTGGGTGTCGATGAGCTCGCCCAGCTTGTCGTAATTTATGGAACCGTCGCTGTTCATTGGAGTGATTATCGCAATAGCAGCGCCGTTGAATATTGTGTTTTTCATGGACTCAGATCCTTTCGTTAAATTCATAATTCATAATGCATAATGCATAATTAGATTATGAATCCCTTGTTTTGCAAATTGAGATCAGAAGTTTTAATAACTCCTGACAATCAGGATAGATGCTTTTAAATTGGTCAGGTTCGATATATCCGCTTTCGTGAAGAAGTTCGAGCCAGTATTCGGTCTCACTTGTTTCTTTAAGAGCAATGTTCATTTTAGAGTAAAAGTCGGCTTTACTTTGTCCTCGTATCGCCTCTTTTACATTAGCGCCTATACTTGTTCCGCTCCTTAATACTTGCTTTGATAATACGTACTCTTTTTTCTCAATAGTGAGGTATTTATACATTTTGATAATTCTTAATGCAAAAGATTTACTTTTGCTAACGATAACATTGTCTTTAGCCATATAATTATGCATTATGAATTATGCATTCCGAATTAATCAAAGTATCCCTTAGCAGCCAGGAGTTCAGCAAGGAGCACACCGCCGCCTGCTGCACCTCTTAATGTATTGTGTGAGAGGCATACGAACTTGTAGTCGTACTGAGTATCCTCACGGAGACGGCCTGTAGAAACAGCCATTCCGCCTTCGATATTTCTGTCCAGCTTAGCCTGAGGACGGTCATCCTCCTCAAAGTAGTGGATGAACTGCTTGGGAGCGCTGGGAAGCTCAAGCTCCTGGGGAACACCCTTGAAGTCCTTCCAGAGCTGGAGTATCTCCTCCTTGGAGGGCTTGTTCTCGAAGCTGACAAATACAGCAGCAGTGTGACCGTCGGAAACAGGTACACGGAGGCACTGAGTTGTGATGTTGGGAGCTGTAGCCTTGACTATCTCATTGCCCTTTATCTCGCCCCATACCTTGAGAGGCTCCTGCTCGGACTTCTCCTCCTCGCCGCCGATGAAGGGGATGAGGTTATCCACCATTTCAGGCCATGTCTCGAAGTTCTTTCCGGCGCCTGAGATAGCCTGATATGTGCAGGCGAGAACGTTCTTGAGACCGAACTTTCTCAGGGGGTGAAGTGCGGGAACATAGCTCTGGATAGAGCAGTTTGACTTTACAGCGATGAATCCTCTCTTAGTGCCGAGACGCTCACGCTGAGCCTTGATTATCTCGATGTGGTCAGGGTTTATCTCCGGAACTACCATAGGAACGTCAGGAGTGAATCTGTGTGCGGAGTTGTTGGAAACGATAGGGCACTCAGCCTTTGCATAGGCCTCTTCGAGAGCCTTTATCTCGTCTTTCTTCATGTCAACTGCACAGAAGCAGAAGTCTACCATAGAAGCTATCTTCTCAATATCGGAAGTTGCGTCGAGGAGCACCATGTCCTTCATAGCAGCAGGCATGGGAACAGCCATCTTCCAGCGGCTTCCTGCGGCCTGCTCATAGGTCTGACCTGCACTTCTGGGAGATGCTGCCAGGACCTTTACATTGAACCAGGGGTGGTTTTCAAGCAGAGTTGCAAATCTCTGACCTACCATGCCTGTTGCGCCGATAATACCTACGTTGTACTGTTTCATTTGAATTTCTCCTTAAAAAATTTTTGCATAAAATAACAAAAACCGGTTGCAAACCGGCTCATCATACGTTATAATAGAAATGTTGACATAACAGCGGACTGGTATGTCAGTAGCTCTCCATCATAAGGAATGATGACAGCCGCATACCTGTTCGATATACAGCCAGAACGGGATTTACCAGAAACCGTCCTTCGGCAGCCTTGCCTTTCGCAGTACACCATCGGACCGGTCGTCCCGTGTACGGTTACTTATCGCAGCTGCACCTCTACCTTGTTTACATAATAGCACGTTAACGGCCTGTTGTCAACAGTTTTTCCTGATTTTTCAGAAAAATATTTTGTACAGAAAGTGAGCATATATGAGCATTTTTACTGATATTGAGGCCTCCCTTACGGAAATGCGGGATGAAGAGTACGCTTCCTTTCAGCAGAAGCTCATTCCCGGAACAGGGGAGAAGCGGTTCATAGGAGTCCGTACACCGGACCTCCGCAGACTTGCTAAGGAGCTGAGAAAACGTCCGGATACAGCGGACTTCCTCTCCTCACTGCCCCACCTCAGCTTTGACGAGGACCAGCTCCATGCGTTCATAGTCTCAGAGGAGAAGGACTTCGTGGAATGTCTGGCGAGGACTCAGACCTTCCTGCCTTATATCGACAACTGGGCCACCTGTGACCAGTTCTCGCCGAAGGTCTTTGCAAAGCACCGTGAGGAGCTCCTCCCGCATATAGATGAATGGCTCCGGTCCGGACACACCTATACCGTCCGGTTCGCCATAGGTATGCTGATGAAGCACTTCCTTGGAGAGCCTTTCCTCAGGGAGTACGCTGAAAGGGCGGCAGATATCCGCTCTGAGGAGTACTATATAAATATGATGAGAGCATGGTATTTTGCTACTGCCCTTGCCAAAAATTATGATGAGGTCCTGCCCTTTATCACTGAAGGACGTCTGGACCCCTGGACACACAATAAGACCATACAGAAGGCCGCTGAGAGCTATCGCATCACTGATGAACAGAAAAAGTATCTCAGGACACTTAAAATAAAAGGAGCATGAAAGTGGAACTTTTAAAATCAGATTTTTACTATGACCTGCCGGAGGAGCTCATCGCCCAGCATCCGGCTGAACCGAGAAATTCCTCACGCATGATGTGCGTGGACCGCAGGACAGGTGAGCTCACCCATGAGCACTTCTATGACCTGAGCAGTCACCTCAGAGAAGGGGACCTGCTGGTCATGAACGATTCAAGAGTCATCCCGGCAAGGCTCTACGGCGAGAAAATAGAGAACGGCACCTTCATAGAGTTCCTTCTCCTTGAACAAAAAGGGGACAAGCTCTGGGAGTTGATATGCCGTCCGGGAAAGAAGGCAAAGGTCGGCACTCGCTTCTCCTTCGGCGGCGGACGGCTCATCGCTGAGGTAAAGGAAGTAAAGGACGACGGCAACCGTATCGTGCAGTTCGAGTGTGAGGGCAACTTCTTCACCGCTCTGGAGGACGTGGGACAGATGCCCCTGCCGCCATATATCACCGAAAAGCTGGAGGATAAGGAGCGCTACCAGACTGTGTATTCCAGGGAGCTGGGCTCTGCGGCGGCTCCTACAGCAGGCCTCCACTTCACTCCGGAGATGCTTGATGAGCTTCGGGCTAAGGGTATAAAAACAGCCTTTGTCACTCTTCATGTGGGACTGGGCACCTTCCGCCCCGTAAAGGAGGACAACGTCCTTGACCACAAGATGCACAGCGAGCACTACTACCTCCCGAAGGAGACTGCGGACCTCATAAACGAGACAAAGGCAAAGGGCGGCCGTGTCATCGCAGTAGGCACCACCACCTGCCGCACCCTCGAAAGCGTTGCCACATTCTATGATGAGATAGCTGAGCATGAGGGATATACCGACATTTTCATCTACCCCTCCTACCGGTTCAAGTGCATAGACGGTCTCATCACCAACTTTCACCTGCCTGAAAGCACCCTCATAATGCTGGTGTCCGCTTTTATGGGATATGACAATACCATGAATGCCTACAGAAAGGCTGTGGAGGAGAAGTACCGCTTTTTCAGCTTCGGTGACTGTATGTTCATAATTTAAAACGTATCTTTTGTAAAAAATAACGTTGCAGTTTTTTCCGGAATGTGTTATAATAATATCAGTACAATAAAAACTCCGGACATTATGACGGAACTGACATAACAAATCTATCATCAAGGGGGAAGGTTTTTAATGGAACTTATTGATTATTTCAAGGGGATCATCGACACTTCTAAAAGCCCTATAGTCGTGTGCAATCTCGATTACAGGATAATATACATGAACAAGGCTGCAATAGAGTCCTACCAGACCAAGTACCACAACGAGATGACAGGTACCTCTGTGAGAAGATATTTCAATGAAGAGGCACTCTCCAAGCTGGATATGTCCATTGAGTGGTTCAAAGAAGGACTTGACAATAACAAGGTATTTGCATTCCATGATGACAATGAAAATAAGGATGTTTATATCAGGGCTATCAGAAATGCTGATAAGGAGCTCATCGGTTTCTTCGATTATCATGAATACAGAGACCCTGAGCAGGGCAAGGAATACGACCTTGACTGAGTTTGATTTTAAGGAGCATCTATGTTTACTCTTCTGAAAACCGAGAATAAAGCACGGCGGGGCAGATTTGAGACTGTCCACGGTACCTTCCAGACCCCATGCTTCATGAACGTCGGCACCTCTGCCGCTATCAAGGGAGGCATATCCTCCGTTGATATGAGGGACCTCAAGACTCAGGTGGAGCTGTGCAATACCTACCACCTTCACCTCCGTCCCGGTGACCACGTCATAAAGCAGATGGGCGGACTCCATAAGTTCATGAACTGGGATAAGCCTATACTCACCGACAGCGGCGGATTCCAGGTGTTCTCACTGGCCCAGCTCAGGAAGATAAAGGAGGAGGGCGTGTATTTCGCCTCCCACATCGACGGAAAACGCATCTTCATGGGCCCGGAGGAGAGTATGCAGATACAGTCCAACCTGGGCTCAACTATAGCTATGGCCTTCGACGAGTGCATCGAGAACCCCTCACCAAGAAAGTACGTGGAGGCCTCCATTGAGCGTACCACACGCTGGCTCTACAGGTGCAGGGAGGAAATGGCAAGGCTCAACAGCCTGCCCGATACCATAAACAAGCACCAGATGCTCTTCGGCATCAACCAGGGCTCCACATATGACGACCTCCGCATAAAGCATATGGAGGACATCGCCAAGCTGGACCTTGACGGCTATGCTATCGGAGGTCTTGCAGTAGGTGAGGAGACCTCGGAAATGTACCGCATCATCGACGTTGTGGAGCCGTTCATGCCCGTCGAAAAGCCAAGATACCTCATGGGAGTAGGCACTCCCTCCAATATAATAGAAGCCGTTGCAAGAGGTGTGGATATGTTCGACTGCGTAATGCCCAGCCGCAATGCCCGCCATGCAACAGTTTTCACCTGGAGCGGCATCATGCACCTGGGAAACAAGTGCTATGAGACTGACCCGCGGCCTGTGGATGAGCAGTGTGACTGCCCTACCTGCCGGAATTTCAGCAGAGCCTATATCCGCCACCTGTTCAAGTCCCATGAGCAGCTTGCCGGCAGACTTGCCGTTCAGCATAACCTCTACTTCTACAACACCCTTACAGAGAAGATAAGAGAGGCTATAGACGAGGACAGATTCGAGCAGTTCAGGCAGAAGTACTCAGTGCTCCTTGCCACAAGGATATGACAGGTGATAAAATGATAACAGCGATATTTGACCTTGACGGCACCCTTGCAGATACTCTTGCAGACCTTGCAGATGCCACGAACTACGGCCTCCGGACGCTCGGCTATCCGGAGCACGGCTATGACAGCTACCGGAAATTCGTGGGCAACGGAGTCGTAAAGCTCTGCGAAAGAGCACTCCCTGAGGACAGAAAGCAGGACACCGAAAAGCTCCACGGACTGTTCAGTGAGTACTATAATGCCCACTACCTCGACAAGACTTCCCTTTATGAAGGCATCGGGGACACCTTGAAGGCTCTTGACAGAGACGGAGTGCGGCTGGCCGTTGCTACGAACAAGCCTCAGGAATTTGCGGTACCCATTGTGGAGGCCCTCCTGCCGGGAGTTCCCTTCGTGAAGGTGCTGGGAGGCTGCGGAGAAAGGCCTAAAAAGCCTGATACCGCCATAATCGACGAGATACTTCAGGCGCTGCCGGAGAGCAGTGCAGTTTATATGATAGGCGACAGCGACGTGGACATCCTTACCGGACACAATGCCGGGATAACATCTATAGGATGCGTCTGGGGATTCAGAGGACGTCAGGAGCTGGAGTCCGCCGGAGCCGATTTCATAGCAGAAAAGGCTCAGGATATATATGAAATAATTACCGGAAGGCATGATATTTGATGAAAAGGCTTATCTGCGGCGCTGCGGCAGTCCTCATGCTGGCAGCTCTGCCCGGATGCGGAAGCAGGGAGTCGGCAAATACTGACGACGTTTCTGCAATTGTCGCCACTATACCCCCTCCGCCCGGCACTGACCCTGCACTCTATACAATGACCTCTGCGGAGGTGGCAGCGGATATGATACCAGGCTGGAATCTTGGAAATACTCTGGATGTGTGCATCGCTGACCGTGACGGCGACGGAAAGGTCAACGAGACTCCTGCTGCTGGAGAAGAGGTGACAGAGACCCTCTGGGGCAACGTTATGACCTCCCCGGAGCTCTTCACTGAGCTGAAAGCACAGGGCATAAAATCAGTGCGTATCCCCGTCACATGGAGGGACCACACCGGCGAAGCTCCCACCTATACTATAGACCCCCAATGGATGGCGAGAGTCCACGAGGTGGCTGACTATGCTCTGGATGCCGGGCTGTACGTTATCATAAACGTCCATCACGACGGCGGCGGAGACCCTCGGTTCGGTGCGTGGATAAGAGATGCCTCCAAGGACTTCGATGCCGTTGAAGAGCGGTATACCGCTGTCTGGACACAGATAAGCGACAGCTTTGCAGACTATTCCGGCAAGCTCATATTCGAGTCCATGAACGAGGTGGGCTTTGACGACATGAACAAGCGTGATGCCTATGAGACTCTCAACAAGCTCAACCAGACCTTCGTTGACGTAGTGAGGAACGGTCCGGGCAATGACCCAAGCAGACACCTCCTCATAGCAGGCTACTGGACCGATACTGAGATGACCTGTTCGGATATGTTCAAAATGCCGGAGGACCCGGCAGGACGGTGCATGGTCTCAGTGCATTACTATACTCCCTGGGAGTTCTGTACCACCAGCCGTCAGCGGACCTGGGGCACAGACAGGGAAGTCGCCCGTATGAAGAGCGACATCAGCAAGCTCTCAAAGACCTTTGTCAGCGCCGGAGTACCGGTAGTGATAGGGGAGTACGGCATGGGAGCCGACAATGACCCCGACAGCAGAGTGAAGTTCGCAGAAACTCTCACTGAGCTTTGCAGGGCACAGGGGATACCCTGTTTCTTCTGGGACAACGGCGAGGAGCTGGACAGGACAGACTTCACCTGGACTACAGAAGGACTGCTCCAGGCTATCACCGGAGCGGCTGATGAATAAGAGAATAACAAAGGGCGGATGAAGGCATCCGCCTTTTTTGTTATAGGCTGAGTTTATAACTGATAATATGTTTTTAGGATTGGACAAACCTATAAAACTGATATATAATATAAGCATACCAAGAACAACGCTGAAAGGAGCGGTGAACATGAAAAACAGGATAATAACACTCACGGATAAGCTCCGCTCCATTGTGAGAGGCTCCGACCGAATGTGCAGTTCAGAACGATGTTGAACATATCCCAAAGGCACATAAGACTTATGGCAACACCGCACAAAGACCGCCTGACGTCTTTGTACTGAATCTGCTTGGATATTTTCCGT
>CACWPR010000088.1 GCA_902762855.1 Ruminococcus flavefaciens | reverse complement strand
ACAGCCCCACAGGTGTGGGGCTGTATTATTATTTCAGGACCTTGTCAGTACCTTCGAGTTTGAACTCTATCTTGAAGCTGTCCTTAGGCATATCGAACTGGAGAGAGGAGGAAACTTCTTCATTATAGATGTTGTATATCTCGATATAGAAGTTGCCGCTGCTGTCCTCAGTAACGATAGGATTTCTCACAGGAACAGCGGTATCATCGGTATAGAGGGTGACGTCTGTTACCTTGAGTGCACTGTTGTAGGGGAAATCAGTGCTGACGAAGAGCATATTCAGTCCGTCGCAGTCAGCGGAGAAGTCGTATCCGGAGACCTCAACGGAGTAAGTGCCGTCACCTGTGATAGCGGCGTCAGAGAACTTGGCACCTGTGTCAACGATGTCGTCCTTGCCGTCGCCGTCCTGGTCCTCCCAGCGGATGAGGGTGTTGAACCACTCAGTGGAAGCGCCGTAGGCGCCGTCAGACCAGGCATTTCTGAAAGTGTAGACCTTAGTCTGGATGCCTATGTAAGCGTTCAAGGAGCCGTTTGACTCAGTTGAGCTGCCTTCTGAACCGGAAGCAGAGGAAACGGAAGTACCCAGGCCGGCCTTGGGGTCCTTATCAGCAACGGCCTTGACGATAGTGCTGATTATCTCAGGCTGTGTCTGCTCGCAGGAATTTCTGTCGAAGAGGCCGAAGCCGTACTGTCCGTTGTAGCCGTTGTCCCAGTAAACGGGAGTGATGCCTCTTGCGGCAGCGGAGCCGGCCATAAAGCCGTCATAGTAAGCTCTGTTCTCAGCTATCTGATTTGGGATGCCGGAGTTTGCGAAGGTCTTGTCGATACAGCCGTACTCACCGATGACAACAGGGATACCCTTGTCAACGAACTGGGTCTTGAGCTTGTCGAGCTGAGTTTCAATGTGGTCCTCTTCGCCCCATGTGGCCTTGTTTTTGGGATTAGCCTTGTTGACCTCAACTATTTCCTGACCCTTTTCGCCCCAGAGGAAGGTCTTTTTCTTTTCCTCGCCGCAGTAGTCCCATGGGTCATAGCAGTGAACAGAGAGGATGATGCGGCCTTCTCCGGCAGTATTGGCGGAATCTGTAGGGAGCTCGAAGCCGTAGTCGCCGCAGGTGTAATTTATATCAGTATTCCAGCCGGGGACCATTAGCCAGCGGTGGGAGTTGTTATCTCCGGAGGCTCTTACAGTGTCCACGAATATCTGATTGTAGTCATTGATGTTCTGGTAATACTCCTTAATTGGGTCATGGTACTCGCCGTCGAACTCCTCGTTCATGCTCTCGAAGATGAGGTGTTCGTCGTAGCTTGCGAATTTCTCGGCTATCTGCTTCCAGAGAGCCTCATACTTTTCCTTGATGTAGTCCTGGTCATCGCCGTTGCAGAGGAGCCAGCCGCCGTTTATAGAGTTATAGCCGTCACCGTGAACGTTGATGATGACATTGAGGTCAGCATTGTAGCAGTAGTCAACGACCTCCTGTACTCTGTCCAGCCAGGCCTCGTCCACCTTGTAGCCGTTGGAGTCGTCTATCTTGCTGAGGTAGGAGACAGGCACACGGACTGTCTTGAAGCCGGCAGCGGCAACAGCGTTTATCATCTCCTGAGAAGCGGCAGGGTTGCCCCAGGCGGTCTCATTGGGGGTACCGCCGGAGTTTGCCTCAAGAGTATTGCCGTAGTTCCAGCCGGCGCCGAGTTCGGGAGCCAGGTCAGCGAGGCTGATCACAGCGGAAGCATCGGAAGCGGACTCGCCTGCCTCCGAGGATGAAGAGCTTTTAGCGGAGCATCCGGACAGAGCGGATGCAGTCACAGCAGCAGTACAGAGGGCTGCTGCCAGTTTAGATCTGATATTCATAGAAATTCCTCCTTAATAATATGGGAGGTCCCGGAAAGCCGGCACAGCCTAAAAGTGCCGCAGGACCCGTATAGCAATAACATTATAACATAATCAGTACTATTTTGCAATAACTTTTTTAAGACGGCGGACATTGCTCAGTACGCAGCCTGAGGCGGAAAAAACCATGGCTTGAAATCTGTACAAATATATGTTATAATAGAAAGGCAGTGCCGGGGACCGGCACAATAAGACTACAGGAGGAAGCCTATGCTGAATGCCGATCTGAAGGAATTTGAATTCACCTCCGGATTTGACGAGCTCGTCATATCCGCAGTAATAGCCGTCCCGTCGGGAGAGCCCTGCGGCGTTGTGCAGATAGTACACGACATAAATGACCACAAGGAGAGGTACTTTGAGTTCATGGACTACCTGGCAGAAGAAGGGTTCATAACGGTCATCCACGACAACAGAGGACACGGAAAGAGCATATGCAGCGAAGATGACCTGGGATTCATGTTCCGTGGCGGCAGTGAAGGCTTTGTCAGCGACATTGCTCAGCTAAACGGCGTGATAAGGAGCAGATACCCCGACCTGCCGCTGTTCATGGCAGCACAGGGAGTAGGAGCTGCCGGAGCGGTATGCTTTCTTGGAGAGCACAGCCGGGACATAAACGGACTTGTCCTGCTGGGAATGCCGTGCTACAGTCCGTTTTCCCCTGTAGTAAGAGCAATATCAGCGGAGCCATCGAAGAAATTCGGCAACAGGTTCCGCAGCGAGAAGATATATGACACCATAGACGACAGCTTCGGCAGGTTCTTTGAGCAGCCAGACAACTCCTGGCGGTGCAGTGACCCGGAGGTGGTGGCAGCCATAAACAGCGACCCCCTTTGCACCTTCAAGACCACTCTCAACGGCTACGAGGAGTCACTCCGGCTGATAAGGGCAGCAAATTCGGGAAAGACAGCCGGAGACCCTGACCCGTCACTGCCCATAAGGCTCATATCGGGCAAAGATGACCCGGTGATGATATCGGAGAAGAAGTTCTTCCGCCTGGTATCAAGGCTTGAAAAGGCCGGTTACGAGAGCATATCCCACAGGCTTTTCGACGGGATGCGCCACGAGGTGCTCAATGAAAAGAACAAGCAGAATGTGTGGAAAGATATAGCAAAATCATTTTTCTCCTGGATAGACCGCTTCAACGAGGCCCGTGCAGAGCTGGAATTACAGCCGGCAGCAGAGGGCAATGGAGAGGTCCCGGAGGAAGTACAGTAAGAGAAAGGATAAATTATGGATATTAACAAGACACTCGCCAAGGAATTCGGACTCAGACAGGAACAAGTGGACAACACCGTTGAGCTCATCGACGATGACAAGACTATTCCCTTCATTGCCCGTTACCGCAAGGAGCTGACTGGCTCGCTGGACGACCAGATACTCCGTGAGCTCTACGACAGGCTCATGTACCTCCGCAACCTTGAAAAGCGCAAGGAAGAGGTCACAAATGCCATAACCGAGCAGGAGAAGATGACACCTGAGATAGAGGCCGCTATCAGCGCAGCTTCGACCCTGGTGGAGGTAGAGGATATATACCGTCCCTTCAAGCCCAAGAGGAGGACCCGTGCAGGCATCGCCCGTGAGAACGGACTTGAACCGCTTGCAGAGCTGCTCATGGCCCAGGAGAACTCCACAGCCCCTGAGAAGGCCGCAGAGGATTACATCAACGAGGAGAAGAAGATCCCGGACGTACAGACAGCACTCCAGGGAGCAATGGACATAATCGCAGAGGACATCTCCGACGATGCAGACATAAGAAAGAAGCTCCGCAGCCTTGCTGGTGAAAAGGGCGAGCTTGTATCCAAGGCCGCAGACCCGGAGGCAGAGAGCGTATACATGAACTACTACGAGTACTCCGAGCCGGTACCCAAGGTAGCCAATCACAGAGTCCTTGCCCTTGACAGAGGTGAGAAGGAGGGCTTCCTGAAGGTCTCACTGACACTTGACGAGACACTTGCGACAGACATAATATTCGGCAAGTACATAAAGGCTAACAATGCCTGCGGCGAGCTTGTAAGGGCTGCAGCAGCCGACGGATACAAGAGACTGATATTCCCGTCTATCGAGCGAGAGATACGCTCCGAGATGAGTGCGAAGGCCGCAGAGGACTCAATAAAGGTATTTGCAGCCAACCTCCGTCAGATGCTTTTACAGCCTCCGCTCAAGAACAGCGTTATCCTGGGACTTGACCCCGGCTATGCACATGGCTGTAAGACCGCCGTTATCGACGGCACCGGAAAGGTCCTTGACACAGCCATAATCTACCCCACAGGCTCAGCAGGAGCAGTTGAAGCTGCAAAGAAGAAGGTAAAGCAGTTCATCGAAAAGTACGGAGTCACAGCCATATCCATAGGAAACGGCACTGCATCCCGTGAGACTGAGACCTTCACAGCGGATATAATCAAGGAGATGTCCGGCAATGTCAGCTACATGATAGTAAACGAGGCCGGAGCGTCAGTATATTCAGCATCCAAGCTGGCCGCAGAGGAATTCCCGGAGTATGACGTATCCATAAGGGGAGCTATCTCCATAGCCCGCCGTTTGCAGGACCCCCTTGCAGAGCTGGTAAAGATAGAGCCCAAGGCCATAGGAGTAGGCCAGTACCAGCATGATATGCCTCAGGCAAGAATGAGCGAGGCTCTCGGCGGAGTTGTTGAGGACTGCGTAAACTCAGTAGGAGTAGACCTCAACACAGCCTCATATTCACTTCTCTCCTACATATCCGGAATAAATTCCGCAGTAGCGAAGAATATAGTAGCCTATCGTGAGGAGAACGGCAAGTTCACAGACCGCAAGGAGCTTCTGAAGGTCCCCAAGCTGGGCAAGAAGGCCTTTGAGCAGTGTGCAGGCTTCCTGAGAGTCCGTGACGGCAAGAATCCTCTGGACAATACAGCAGTACACCCTGAGAGCTACGCAGCAGCGACCTCACTGCTCAGCGAGTGCGGATTCACACTTGCAGACATATCCCAGGGCGGAGCAGAGGGCATCTCTGACAAGGCAGACAGCCTTGGACTTGAAAAGATAAGCAGCAGTCTTGGCATAGGAGTGCCCACACTGACAGACATAATCGGCGAGCTGAGAAAGCCTGGCCGTGACCTCAGAGATGAGCTTCCTCCTCCGCTCATGAGAAGCGGCGACGTAATGGAGATAAAGGACCTGAAGCCGGGCATGGAGCTTGTGGGAACAGTCCGCAACATCATTGACTTCGGAGTATTTGTAGACATCGGAGTACACGAGGACGGACTGGTACATATCTCCCAGATATGCAGCAAGTTCATCAAGCATCCTCTTGAAGCGGTAAAGGTAGGCCAGGTAGTGAAGGTAAGGGTCCTTGACGTAGACGTAAAGAGGTCCCGTATCTCGCTTACGATGCGTCTTAACGACGAAGAGGAGAAGAAGGCTCAGCAGGAGCGTAGGCCAAAGAAGAAGCGTGAGGACAGACGTCCCAAGGGCTTTGACGCAAGTCAGCTCAGGAACAGCAGTTTCCGCATCAAGCAGAAGTGAGTTACTATGTGTATATTCTGAGGTGCGGAGACGGATGCCTTTACACTGGGATAACCACAGATATGCAAAGGAGGTTGGCTGAGCACAGCGAAGGCAGCGGACGTGGAGCTAAGTATACCAGGAGCCACGGAGTCGAACGTGTGGAGGCATTATGGAGCACAGCAGACCGCAGCCTTGCGTCCAGGCTGGAATGGCGGATAAAGCGATTGACCCGAAAGCAGAAGCAGGAGCTTATAGCGGATAACGGGAAATTTTCCGGATATTTTGGCGAGGATGCAGCGGAGCTGTACAAGCGGGAAGAAATACAGCTATAGAAACAGAATGGGCGGATATACATCCGCCCATTGGTTTTATTGAGAACACATTATCTTATAGCATAGCTTTCCGGAAGTGCGGAGAGCTGCTCCAGCAGCAGCTTCTGCACTGAAAGTGCATCCATTGTGGAAAGACCCTTGCCACGTTCATAGACGTCGCCATTTTCCTCGCCCTTCTCAGTAATATGATTCTTATCAGAACCGTCCACACCGTATACATCCTTATTAGCGATAGCCTGCATTATCAGCACGGCGTCATTCATTTTAACATCGCCGCTGAGGTCTGCATCTCCGAGGATATTATCAGGCTGTGCACCAACGTCAAAGGTGTACCAGGTCACGGTGTCGGAGTCAGCGTCGGCCACCGACCAGGTGAGGACGTTGCCGTTTACAAGAGGCTGTGCAGAGCCAATGGAGAGCCTTGCATTCCGGAGCTCAGTCTCCTGACGGAGGACATAGCCCTGCTGGTCGAGGATGACGTACTTCACAGAGTCGAACTCCTCATCCACGAACTGTTCCCAGAGCACACAGTAAGCTCCTGAGCCGAGAGTAACGGTCTTGACGTTCTGTACGGACTCATTTTCCGCAACGCTTGTGAGCCATATCACATTGGAGTCGGCGGAATTGCCTGTAGCCTGGTCTATTCTTTCCACACCGGCGCAGTCAGCGGCGGCGGAGGCTCTCAGAGTAGTATCCACGATGCGGACAAAAACGTCATACCGGCCTGTCCTGAGGGGAGAACTGCTGAAAACATCGGATGTGTAGTTTTTCTCGCCCCAGCCGGAGACAGCGTAGGTGGAATCGCCCTCAGCGATTCCGCCAAGCTCCAGATAGGTCTCATTTCCGTCAGCCTTAGCGGAGTTGGTGCCGTACTGTCCGGGTGAGTGGAAACCAACCACTCTGTAGTGTATGTCACTGGCGGTGTTGTAGAAACAGAGATTGATGCCACGGTAGTTCGCATCGCCGTTCTGTATGTCAGCAAAGCCGTTCCGGGTAGGTATCATGCAGACACCGAAGGAGTGGGAGACATTGAGCGTGTCGATGCTTATAGGAGCCATAGATGCGGAGTCTATGGCGATGAAAACTGAGCCCTGATGGTGGTAGCCGTCGGAGGCCAGTATCCATTCAGTGTCGTAGAGTACACCGAGGACGCCGTTGCTTACAGCCATATTTGCATTTCCGGCATAGAACGGGAACTGTGACTCAGTAGCCGAAAGCGGGAAGGCCGCAGCGTAGATGAGGTCACCGGAGAGACTGTACTTCTCCACGATGATATTGCAGGTATCCATATTGTTTTCCACATCGCTGTCAGGAATACTCATTCCCCAGAGGAGGTACACATTGTCCTGTCCGTCCATGCAGGCGGCACCGAGGGTGAAGTTCTTTTTTGTGACGGAGAACACCTGACCGCTGTCCCTGGAGAGGATGACAGCACCGTCAGTGACCGCAGCGGCCATATAAGGTGAGCCGTCGCTGCTCTGCATATCGAAGAAGCTGTCGATGTACCTGTACCAGCTTGATGACTGGACAATATCGCAGCCGGCCTTTCTGACCACAGCGTCAGCGTAGTAGGGCTTGCCTTCGGAGTTGTCGCTTATGCTGTACTCAATGAGCCTTCGGCCGTGGGTGATGTTGACAATGGAGTTAGGGATGTAGCTTGCTGCGAAGATATTGCCGTCAGCGTGGAGGTCAGTGAGTTTAGACCTTCCAACATACACGGCATCGGTGCCGAAAAACAAGTCACCGGCCACATTTACAGCGGTGAGCTCTGTACACCAGTAGAGGGACTGAGTATTGAGGTTTACGTCTCCGAGGAAGTTTATGGTCTTGACATAGATGTTAGATACAGAGGCACCGGCGGCCACCTTGACGGAGGCAGGTATGTCCATAGTATCCATCTGGGTCTGAGGTACTGCAAGGAGGATGCCATTGGGAGTAATGGAGAAACCGTTCTCGTCAGTGCAGTTTTTCTGGTAGAGTGAGCCGTAGAAGGCATATCTGCCGATATTCAGGTCATTAACGGACTCCGAGTCAGAGAAGTTCAACTCAGTGAGAGCTGAGCAGCCGTTGAAGGCATAGGGTCCGATATTTGTCACGGAGCCGGGCAGAGTTACGGACTCCAGGAAGGACTGGGCGTAGAAGGCGGAATAACCAATAAACCTCACACCGTCCGGGACGGTATAGGAGGAGCCCGCCCTGCCGCCGGGGTACTTTACGAGAGTAAGGCAGTCGGCGGTGAAGAGGATGCCGTCTTTGTCGCAGAAGTAATCGTTGTCAGGTGAGACAAAGACGTCGGTAAGGGCCAGTGAGCCATCGAAAGCATCGGGGCTTAGACTCTCGGTACCGCTTCCCACAGTAACGGACAGGAGGGAGCTGTTATTGCCGAAGGCCTCGCTGCCGATTATGCGGACGCTGTCCGGGACGGTAAAGGAGGTCATTGCAGTGCAGCCTGAGAAAGCGTCGATGCCTATTTCAGTAAGGGAAACCGGCAGGACTGGCTGGCTGAGGCTTGTACAGCCCTCGAAAAAACCCATAGGGTCCGAGGTGTAGTTGTATGTGTAGACGTAGTCCAGTACAGTGAGGGTCTCCGGCAGCCGGACGCTGCTGAGGGCGGCGCAGTCGAAGAACAGACCGCCGCCGAAGTCAGTTACCGAGTCCGGGATGTATACAGAGACCAGGTTGTCGCAGTCAGCGAAGGCCGCCGGACTAATGGCAGCAACGCTGTCCGGGACAGTGTATGAAGAGCTGGTCCGTCCTGGGGGATAGGCCACAAGAGTGGAGCCGTCTGCACTGAAAAGGACACCCTCCGAAGAGGAGAAAGCCTGAGAGCCGGCAGCAGTATTGATGTCGGTGAGGGCTGAGCATCCCATAAAAGCGCCGGTGCCGAGACTGCTGAGAGAGGCAGGCAGTGTCACGGAGGCAAGGGAATAGCAGCTCCGGAAGGCCTCTGAGCCGATAGAAGAGACCGAGCCGGGGATAGATATCTCCCTGAGAGAGCGGCAGCGGTCGAAAGCGTAGTTATTGATAGAAGTTACGGTGTCCGGGATAGAGACGGACTCCAAAGCAGTACTTGCGGAGAAAGCTCTCTGGCCTATTTCAGTGACATTGATGCCGTTGATCTGAGAGGGGATAGTCACGGAAGTGAGACCGGACTTTGCCGGGCCGGTTACGACTACGTGGTCTGAGTATTGCCGGTATTTGATGTCTCCTTCGGTGACGTCAGTATACAGAGAGGATGCAGCCGATGAGGTCCGCAGGGCGGCAGCGGAAACACAGGCCGGAAGAGCACCGACGGTCAAAGCAGCAGCGGCTGCTGCAAATTTTTTTATATCTATCATATAAAACCTCCTGAATGGTATATAGAGCCGATATTTATACAATTATACCATATTTTTTCCACAAATTAAAGAGTGTGACGGCAAATTCTGCATAATACACAATAAAGGGTGCTGTTCTTTAGGCAGAAATCTGATTATACGAGCAGTATACATCGAGGACTTTGCGGCGTTTACAAAAAATTCACAATTCAGCTGTCCAGAAACGGACTGCTCAAACGTTAATAAAAATAGAGTCCGGTATAAAAAATAAAACTCCGGACCGTGATATAGGGGTAAAAGGGGATGATACGCATGGAGCTGTGCATCGAGACTGCAAAGGAAGAGACTGTAAACATGACCTTCGAGGAGGTCTACATAAAGAACCGCCGTCTGATGATGCACACGGCGATGAAGATACTCAACAACTTTGCCGATGCAGAGGACTGCGTATCAGAGGCCTTTCTGAGGCTTTCAAAAAATTTCAGAAAATATTCTTCACTGGAGTGTCCAAAAGGTGCTGTTGACAAACTCTCGACATAGATCGCTGAATGTGGTATAATAAAAGTATCGAAAGTGAGGTAGCAGCGATGTTAAAAAGAGCTGAAAGCAAGC
>CACWPR010000087.1 GCA_902762855.1 Ruminococcus flavefaciens | reverse complement strand
TCACTTCTCCCAGATAGCCGTAGAGCCGCAGGGAAGGGTCATTCCGGTAGAGCGTACCGGCAGGCCTATCTCGTCGAAGGAGATGCTGCCGCCCTTGCCGCTGAGCACGGAGCCGAGGATGTAGCCCATTACCGAAGGTGAAAGTCCGGTGGTATAGCTGTTTATGAGGAAGAAGAGCGGGTCATCGGAGAGCACTCCGGAGCACAGCTTGACCAGGTCATAGACACAGTTCTCCAGCTTCCATACCTCTCCTCCGGGACCTCTTCCGTAGCTGGGAGGGTCCATAATGACGGCATCGTACCGTCTGCCTCTGCGTATCTCACGGGCGATGAACTTCTCGCAGTCATCGACTATCCACCTGATAGGCTTATCGGAAAGTCCTGATACTGCGGCATTGTCCCTTGCCCACTGTACCATGCCCTTTGAGGCATCAACGTGGCACACTGATGCACCTGCGGCAGCGCAGGCGAGGGTAGCTCCGCCGGTATAGGCGAAGAGGTTGAGGACATTTATCTCACGGCCGGCATTTTTTATCTTATCCGCCATGAAGTCCCAGTTTACAGCCTGTTCGGGGAAAAGTCCGGTGTGCTTGAATCCGGTGGGACGGATGTTGAAGGTCAGCTCCCTGTAGCTTATGTTCCAGGACTCCGGCAGTTTTTTCCGGAATTCCCACTGACCTCCGCCCTTGTCAGAGCGGTGATAGTGACCGTCGGCCCTGACCCAGAGTGAGTCGGACCTGTCGGTCTTCCAAATTATCTGCGGGTCAGGGCGGACGAGGCTTATATCGCCCCATTTTTCCAGCTTTTCCCCGTCGGATGTATCGAGGATGATGTAATCCTTCCAGTTATTAGCAGTTCTCAAGCCAAATGCTCCTTATAATGTATTAGGCACGGGAAATACGGGGGTCATTCCCGGACTCCGCACCGCTGTTTTATTCTTTCGGCTATCTCCACGGCAATGAAGTTTATCCGGCTGAAATCCGGGCCTTCTATCATAATGGTCACAAAGGGGGCAGAGGTACTGCTCTCCCGGACCACTACTCTGCCGGTATCTCCGAACTCTCCCTGATACCATTCTATCAGGTCGGTGATGTCCTTGTCGTTCTTCCAGACCTCACGGCTGACGTCTGCGATGCGGACGTTCAGGGAGATGCTGGGAAGTCTCTGCATCTCTCCGGCAAGCTCGCTGAGCCTGCGGCCGGTCTTTTTCATTATCTCCAGGAGCCTTGCTCCGCAGAGCTGACCGTCCTCGCAGGGGGAGTCGTCGGTGAAGAAAACGTGGCCGTTCCTGTCGCCTCCGAGGCTGTAGCCGCCTTCGAGCATACGGTCTATGACGCTTCTTCCGGCAGCTCCGGAGGTGACGGCCCTGATGCCGTTATCTCTTGCGAAGTTCAGCAGACCCAGTCCGCTGAGGGTATTTATCACAAGGGTATCGTCCTTTAGCCTGCCGTTCTCCTTGAAGTACTTGGCAAAAATGGCCAGGAGGTGGTCACCGTCAACTGCCATGCCGTTCTCGTCAACAGCCAGACAGCTCCCGCCGTCGTCGCCGATGGCCAGGCCGCAGCAGTAATCGCCGCCGGCAACGCAGTCCATGAGTCTTTCTATGTCTGTAGCCTCAGGTCCGAAGTCGGCAGCATGGCTGGTCCTGCCTGTCAGCAGTGTGACCTCAGCGCCCAGCCGTGTGAAGAGCTCCTCTGCGGTAAGTCCGGCACCTCCGCCGCCGCAGATAACAGCCACCTTCATCCCTGAGAGGTCGGTGTCTATAAGGCCGCAGATGTGGGAGATATACTCCTCAGCAGCGGAATCGCAGCTCAGCATACGGCCGATGTTGTCGAATTTTTTCTGTGCGGGGGCGCCGGTCCTTGCGATGACATTTTCCTCCAGGTCATCCCGGATGCGCTCGTCAAGGCGGTAGCCGTCTGCGGCGAAGAGCCTGATGCCGCTGCCCTCGGAGGCACCTGCGGCACCGGTTATCATTATACCGGCGGAGGCCTTGTGTTCTCTTACAATAAATGAAGCTGCCGCAGCAGGAACGGCTCCGAGGGTCTCAGCGTCGATGCCTGATGAGCATATGCCGGCGCATACAGCCGCCTCAAGGATATCCGAGGACAGTTTTTTGTCCTTGGCGACGACTATCTTACCTCCCTGTCCCTTTGCAAGCAGCTCAGCGGCTGCTCTTCCGGCCTGCATAGCAGTTTCGCAGGAGAGCTCTGCCACATTTATTCCTCTTGCACTGTCTGTTCCGAACAGTCCTGACATTTTACTATCTCCTCTGTGGGACCGTTCTGACGGTCCTCTCTTTATTTTATTATATATATGGCTATTGGACGCCGTTTTCCGGCTATCTCAGCCAGGTCTCTGCAAATGTAAGTGCGGCTGCGGTTGTTGTAGCGGTTGAACACCTCTATCCCTGCACGTCTGCGGACGCAGAACACCGTGTGTATGGACGAGAGAAATGGGAGCTTTGTCCAGAAGGTGACAATGAAGGCCTCTGCGGACTCCGCAAGGCTGACGTCCCTTGTACGTGTGAACTGAGCTCCGAAGTGTTCAAGACCCTTGCCCAGTCTGTAGGCATTGCAGCCGAAGAATCCCATGAGCACCCGGTATTTTTCCATGAAAAAAGCCACGTCCCGGAGCTGCTGGGGGATGCCCAGATATACCAGAGCGTTGTGGACGGCAATGACCTCACAGCCGTTGAAGCTCATATGGCAGATGCCGTATCTGAGGGAAGCGGTGGGACCCATGCCCTGACCGTTTATCATTTCCCCGAATGGCGGGGACTCGGCGGATTCAGTATTGTGCCGGAGGTTGTATCTCCGGGAGCCTTTCAGCAGCATCACTGTTCAAAGCTGAGCTGACCGGGGTCAGTCTGAGCAGGCTGCTCCGGCGGGACGTATCCCAGGTGCTGATAGGCCAGTCTTGTAGCGATACGGCCTCTCGGAGTACGTCCCAGGAAGCCGAGCTGCATAAGGAAGGGCTCGCATATATCCTCCAGAGTGACTGACTCCTCGTTTATAGCGGAGGCCAGGGTCTCCAGACCTACAGGTCCTCCGTTGTAGCCTTTTATTATCATTTCGAGCATACGTCTGTCCAGGCTGTCCAGGCCCAGAGCGTCGATGTCCAGGCGGCTCAGGGCGATAGAGGCTATCTCCTGGGTTATCTGGCCGTTGCCCATGACGTCAGCGAAGTCACGGACTCTTTTCAGCAGACGGTTTGCGATACGGGGAGTGCCTCTTGCACGCCCGGCTATCTCTGCGGCACCGTCGGTCTCACAGGGGATGCCAAGTATCATAGCGCTCCTGCGGACGATGTCGGTGAGCTGCTCCTTGGTATAGAGCTCCAGACGCTGTATAACTCCGAAGCGGTCCCTGAGGGGAGCGGAGAGCTGTCCTGCACGGGTAGTTGCGCCAATGAGAGTAAAGGGCTTGAGGTCCATGCGGATAGACCTTGCGGAAGGGCCCTTGCCGATGATTATATCAATGACTCTGTCCTCCAGGGCGGGGTAGAGTATCTCCTCCACGGCCCTTGAAAGGCGGTGTATCTCGTCAATGAAAAGAACGTCGTTGTCCGAGAGACTGGTCAGCAGTGAAACGAGGTCACCGGGCTTTTCAATGGCAGGACCGGTGGTTATCCTCAGATTTACGCCGAGCTCATGGGCGATTATAGCTGAGAGCGTTGTCTTTCCCAGACCGGGAGGGCCGTAGAGCAGTACGTGGTCCAGAGGCTCTGCCCTGCGCTTTGCGGCCTCGATGTATATGGCAAGGTTCTCCTTGACCTTGTCCTGACCGATGTACTCATGGAGGGTCTGCGGCCGGAGAGTTATCTCGGTATCGCTGTCCTCCTGAGTATTTTCAGGTGTGATTATCCTTGGAGCGAACTCCATATCCTCTGTCTGTATCAATTCATTATCTCCTGAAATGGCTTATTTCTCGAAATATCTCTTCTTGCGGACATAGAAGGGGTCAACGGTCTCGGCAGCCTTCTTGCCCATGTCCTGCTCATAGCTTATGAAGCAGAGATGCTCATTGGGCTTCACAGTCTTTGAAAGGTACTTTGAAAGGGGCACGAAGAGCTTTCTTGTGCTGCCCATCATGTCCAGTACTATCAGGAGCTGAGGCTTTTCGCAGCCCTTTATCATCTCCATTATGAAAGCACGGTCAACATTGGGCTGCTTTGAAAGGAACTTGCTTGCAGCCTTGGTGATGTGGGCAACGGAGTGTTCCACAGGGCGGTAGGAGATGATGTCGGCCTCGCTGTAGGAGATAGCCTTTATTTTCAGGTTTCTTGCCACCATGAGGATGCTTTTTATCTCCTGTGAGGAGAACTCCTTGCCGTAGGAGTTGGGGTTGAGGACTGCTGACACTGACTGTATCAGGTCGAAGAGACGAAGGCAGTTTATCTTGTAGCAGTCAACATATCGCTTGGCGAACTGCTGGAGAGCCCTGAAGCTGGTGAAGAAGGGGATGAAGATGTCGCCGTCGGGGTTCTGGGTGGTTATGAGTTCGAGCTGTATACCGCCCTCTGCCCGTCCTCTTTCCTGCTTGACCGGGTTTTTACAGATGACGTAAACGTCGCTCTTGATAAGTGTCTGGAGGAATACCGAGCGCTTGGATGGGTCGGTGATAGCTGCCTTCAATAATTCGTCGAGATTCATGGAATGTTCCGTCCTTTCTGTGTTGGATTTAATGATATGTTCAACGCTGATTCCTTGCAGTCATCAGCCTGAGAGTTTCCTTGATAAGGTCCTGAGTGGGGAGCGAGGGGTCCAGCTTGCCCAGGATAGGAGCGGCCTCGCCCTGGGAGTATCCCAGTACCATAAGCGCTTCAAGAGCCTCAGTAACGGAGTCTGAGGCGGCACCTGCGGGTACTGCGGAGAGAGCGGATGCGTCTGCTGCGATGCTTCCGCTGACGGATTCTGAGGATATTTTATCTTTCAGCTCCAGGACTATCCTCTGGGCGGTCTTTGCGCCGATGCCCTTTGTCCTGGTGAGAGCCTTGCTGTCGCCGGAGGCCACTATGAAGGCGAACTTCTCCGGAGTGACATCTGACAGGATAGACACGGCGGCCTTAGGGCCTACACCTGAAACGGATATGAGCAGCTTGAAGCAGCTCAGCTCCTGCTGAGTTGCAAAGCCGAAGAGCTCCACAACGTCCTCTCTGACGTAGAGGTAGGTGTAGAGCATAGCCTCACTGCCTATTTCGCCCAGACGGGCGATAGTGTTGTAGGAGGTGCGGCATCCGTAGCCGACACCGGCACATTCTATAACTGCAAACCCCAGTTCCTTAACTGCGAGCCTGCCTTTTAAGCTGTATATCATAATCTGACATCCTTTTTAAATCTTAGTACTCAGCTCTCAGCTCCAGCGGACAGAGTGTCCGTGGCAGATAGCGATAGCGAGAGCATCGGCGGCATCGTCGGGCTTAGGTATCTGAGCCAGTCCCAGGAGCTGCCTTGTCATTTCCATTACCTGCTGTTTTTCGGCCTTGCCGTAGCCTGTCACCGAGGACTTCACCTGCAAGGGGGTATATTCCGAAATGGGGATGTTTCTCTGAGCGGCGGAGAGCACAGTGACACCTCTTGCCTGAGCAACGTCAATGGCTGTTTTCTGGTTGGTATTGAAGTACAGCCGCTCGATAGCCATGCATTGCGGTGCGTACTTGGTGAAGATGAATTCCATGTCGGTATATATGGCGCTGAGCCTTTCGGGGAAGGGAGTGCCGGCTTCGGTGAGGATAGCGCCGTACTCAATGGGTTCAAATCTGACACCGTCGTAGTCGAGGATGCCGAAGCCCACTATAGCGTAGCCTGGGTCAACTCCCAGTATTCTTATTTTTTTCACTTCATCTACCTGCTTCGGCAAATATTTATACAAATGAGCGCTGTACGGTCAAATGGATACAGCTACTCACTATATTCCATACTATTATAACACATCATGCTCCGGTATTGCAATATATTTATTTCATTTTTATTGATTTTTACAAAAAAATCTGTTATACTTTGTTTTATGGTGCTGTGCAGCTAAAGGCTGACAGCTAAAGGCTGGTAAAAGCCAACATTGAACGGAGGAAATACAATGGATCTTCAGCAGTTAAGAGACGGCATAGATGATATAGACAGTGAGATACTTTCACTTTTCATGAAAAGAATGGACCTATGCCGTGGAGTGGCAGAGTACAAGAAAATACATGATATGCCCGTATTCCAGGGAGGCAGGGAGCAGCAGGTCATCGACCGGATAAAGGCTCTCACCGGTGACTGTGAGCTGGAAAACGGTACAGCCGCCCTCTTTACTACCATAATGGACATAAGCAAGATATTGCAGAACAGAGCTATCCTCGCAGGAGCTCCTGATTACGAGAACACCGTCCCGGACTTTGAAGGAGCGGTTAATATAGGCTGTCAGGGCACCGCAGGCGCCAATTCCGAAACTGCTGCAAGGATGATATTCGGGGACAGGAAGCTGACCTTCTACCACACCTTCGAGGATGTTTTCAAGGCTGTGCAGTCCGGCGAGCTGGACTACGGAGTACTGCCGGTACACAACTCCACCGCAGGCACTGTTGACAGCACATTCGACCTGATGGCAAAGTATTTCGTGTACACCGTCCGTGAGGTGACAGTTGAGATAAATCACTGCCTTGCTGCAAAGACTGACATCCCGGTCGGCGAGGTGAGCTGCGTATACTCACACCGTCAGGCACTTTCACAGTGCAGCGACTACCTTACAGTAAATGACCTGAAGACCTCAGACTACGGCAATACAGCTACTGCCGCAGAAATGGTAATGGCCAGTGACCCTGAGGAGAAGAAGGCGGCAGTCTGCTCAGTGGAGTGCGCCGAGAAACTTGGTATGCACATTATCGCCAGGAACATCGCAGACTGCTCCGTCAACCGAACACGGTTCGTATGCATATCCCGCAGACTTGAAGTCTCACCGGAGTCCGACACTATCTCTGTTATGCTCCGCATCCCTCACACAGAGGGTTCGCTTTATCGTCTGCTGACTAAATTTTACGTAAACGGCATGAACATCCAGCGTATCGAGAACAGGCCCATAAGAGACGGCAGCTTTGATGTCCTTTTCTACATGGATTTTACAGGAAAGCTGTCAGACCCGGCTGTAAAGGCTACTCTCCGGGATCTTGAAGAAAATCTCGAATACTTCCGTCTGCTGGGAACATTCAGGGAGGAATGAGAATGAGCAAGAGCTTTGCCGAGCTCCTCGCAGGAGAGGAGTTCATATATCTTGACGGCGGCATGGGTACGATGCTGCAGTCAATGGGCATACAGACCGAGCACGTCCCGGAGCTGCTGAATCTTACGGCTCCCGACGATATAGCCGCAATACACAGGATGTACGCTGATGCAGGCGCACAGATAATATATACAAACACCTTCGGCGCAAACCGCCTTAAACTTGCCCGTACAGGGCACACAACAGAAGAAGTTGTCTCCGCAGCCGTGGCCAATGCCCGCAGAGCCGTCGGAGACAGGGCACTGGTAGCCCTTGATATGGGCCCTACAGGTCAGCTTCTTGAACCCTCCGGCACTCTTCGTTTTGAGGAGGCCTACGATATATACAAGGAGATAGTCCTTGCCGGCCGTGATGCCGATGTCATAGTAATAGAGACCATGACGGACCTCTATGAGGTCAAGGCGGCTCTTCTTGCGGCAAAGGAGAACTCCGACAAGCCGGTGCTGGTGACTATGACCTTTGAGGAGAATATGCGTACCTTCACGGGCGTTTCCCCGGAGTGCATGACTGCTGTGCTGGAGGGACTTGGCGCCGATGCAGTGGGAGTCAACTGCTCACTGGGCCCTGAGGAGCTCTATCCGGTACTGGAAAAGCTCTGCGCCCTGACAAAGCTCCCTGTTATCGCCAAGCCCAACGCAGGTCTGCCGGACCCCTCGACCAACCTTTTCAGCGTAGGTCCTGAGGAGTTCGCAGAGAGTGCAGTAAAGCTGGCAAAGGCCGGAGTTTCCATATTCGGCGGATGCTGCGGCACCACTCCTGAGCACATAAGCTCTATGATAGCCGCACTCTCAGGTATGAAGAAGCTGAAACGTGACATAGTCCCGCTCAGCAGGGCCAGCTCTGCGGTGAGCTGTGTGGTCATAGACCAGCCGAGAGTCATCGGTGAGAGAATAAATCCCACTGGCAAAAAACGCTTCAAGGAGGCTCTCCTTGCCGGCGACATGGACTACATCCTTGGACAGGCAGTTGAGCAGATACACGCAGGAGCAGAGATACTTGACGTAAATGTGGGACTTCCCGGCATAGATGAAAAAGCCATGATGGTCAGAGCCGTAAAGGAGATACAGGCCATATGTGATACCCCCCTCCAGCTCGACTCCACCTCTCCGGAGGTCCTTGAGGCCGGACTGAGAGTATACAACGGAAAGCCCATAGTCAATTCCGTAAACGGCGAGGACGAGTCCCTTGACTCTATCCTCCCGCTTGTAAAGAAGTACGGCGCCTCAGTAGTAGGACTCTGCCTTGACAAGGGAGGCATCCCGAAAACTGCCGAGGGACGCTTCAAGGTGGCAGAGAAGATACTCCGCAGGGCAATGGACTACGGCATCCCCAGAGAGGATGTTTATATCGACTGTCTTACCCTTACTGCCTCAGCAGAGCAGGACGGAGTAATGGAGACTCTCAATGCCCTTCACCGGGTAAAGACGGAGCTTGGGCTCAGGACAGTGCTGGGAGTCTCGAATATATCCTTCGGACTGCCAAACAGAGAGCTCATCACCAGGACATTCCTGACAATGGCGCTCCACAGCGGACTTGACCTGCCTATCATAAACCCGAATATAGAGTCTATAATAGGCGCAGTGAGAGCCTACAGGCTCCTTGCCGGCATTGACAGGGACTCCGCAGAGTTCATCAGCGTATATGCACAGGACGGCTCCGCACCAAAGCCGGCGGCTCCGGCAGCAGCAGGGGAGCCTCATGACCTTGTGTACTGTGTGAAGAACGGCCTTAAAAATGATGCTGTAAAGGCGGCAGAGGCTATGATAGAGACCACAGATGCCATGGAGATGATAAATAACTGTCTGATACCGGCTCTTGACGCCGCCGGTGCGGACTTTGAAAAGGGAAAGATATTCCTTCCACAGCTCATTCTCACGGCAGGAGCCGCTCAGGCCTGCTTCGAGGTCATAAAGAGCCGCATAGCCGTATCAGGAGGAGAGAGCGTCTCAAAGGGCAAGGTAGTGCTTGCAACAGTCAAGGGAGACATCCACGACATCGGAAAGAACATCGTAAAAGTGCTTCTGGAGAGCTACGGATTCACAGTCATAGACCTTGGAAAGGATGTTGACCCCTCACTGGTAGTAGAGGCTGCTATAAGAGAGAAGGTCAGTCTTGTAGGACTTTCCGCCCTTATGACCACTACCCTGGGGGCAATGGCAGATACCATTGCGCTGCTCAACGAAAAGTACCCGGAGTGCAGGACCGTGGTGGGCGGTGCCGTGCTGACAGAGTCCTATGCAAAGCAGATACACGCTGACTTCTATGCAAAGGACGCAAAGCAGACAGTGGACATAGCTGCAGGAGTATACGGAAGATAATAAAAAGGAGACCTTTTCAGGTCTCCTTTTTTCTGTTATCTTATTTAGTCAAAGAGGTGGTCCCAGTCGGCAGAGCCTGAGGCGCCGGCTATAGCATAGTATCTGAGCACCATAGTAGCATCGGAGCCGTTGATGACGGTGTCACCGTTGACGTCAGCGGCAGCCTGCTGGAGGACGTTGAGAGATGAAACAGCTCCTGCACCCTTTTGTGCGTATTCACGAAGTATGATAGTGGCATCGGAGCCGTCAACAACACCGTCGCTGTTTACATCGCCCTTCAGGAAGGAATCGTCTAAAGCTGCGAACCTGTAGCCGTATTTCTCGGCGTAAGCCTGTGCAGTGGAGTCCTTGAAGCCGTAGATGATGCCGTTGTAAGCGGCTTT
>CACWPR010000086.1 GCA_902762855.1 Ruminococcus flavefaciens | reverse complement strand
ACCGCCTGACGTCTTTGTACTGAATCTGCTTGGATATTTTCCGTCATCTTGCACAGAAATCCCTTGACATACGTCAGTATGCCTGCGGAATTTCTATACGATCTGACGAAAAATCTCACGGCGCATCTTCAGCACAATCTTTGTGCGGTATTGCCTTAGGGATAACATTTTCCTGCTCTGTGTAGAGGGTGAGAGTCCCGATAGGCTCGCCCTCGGAGCTATAATAGGTCACATCGACGGCAACAGCGGTGTCGGAGATATTGTTCCTCCATGTCTGCATATCGAAGGCTTGTTCACAGTCATAGAAGGTGTCGAGGAATTCTCTTGTGTTGATATATCCGAGGGTCTCGCCATGACCGCCGTTGATGCCTGCTGCGAAAAGGTCCGGGAGGACATCGAGGTTCTCGGCGGTTATCCCGGTGCTTACATGACCGTAGGTCTGGCCCTTTGAGTTGACCTCATAGCCGCTGTCCTCAGCGGGCTCATCAGTGGCCGGCTCAGAGGTTTCAGGCTCAGTCTCCCCAACCTCGTCTGTTGTCTGAGATACAGGGGACTCTTCGAGTCTGCTGAGGAGAGGAGCGTCTGACTCCGGAGCGGAAACTGACTCGCATCCTTCCAGCCTTTTCTTAATGTAGGCGCCGTCGGGGGGAAGCTGGGCATCATCGTCGAAACGGATGTCGCTGACGGTGTATGAGTATCTGACCTGGCCGTTCAGAACGCTGGTCCCGTCAAGGATGATACCTGTCTGGGAGTCCACGGAAATGGTGTAGCCCTGAGAATTGTCCTTTTCACTGATATGAGCCACAGTGCAGGCTCTGCCGCAGTGCTCAACGGTTCCGGTCACCTCAAAGTCGTTATTCAGAAGAGCCCGTTTGAACATTTCGCCGGGGTAGCCAAGCAGGAAAGGAGAGTTTTCCTTGACGATGTCGGTGGAATTGGCGTTACGGTCGTGTAGGTATGAGTCCAGCTCACGTATCTCGAACTGTCTTGGCAGGTCTGACCTTTCAAGGTCATAGGCCTGTATGAACACACCGTTGCAGGCGAACATCTCGATATTGTTGAACATGGCGTATGCGCCGTCGGAGGAGCCGTTCAGGTGATCCTCGCTGTAGCCATAGGTACAGGTCAGTGACTCCGTATCCGAAGTATGGTCGCTCCTGATCACCTGATAGGAGACCGCATCCTGGTCCTCGCAGGTGCATTCCATAGAGATTTGCCGGAAGTCCGAGTAAGCGCAGTCGCTGACTATCTTTTTGAGTTCATCTTCTGTGAGAGCGGCCGCAGGCTGTTTCTCCGCAGGAGCTGATTCTCCGGTGTATGTTCCGGGAGCTCCCCCGTCTGCGGGGACAGTTACGTTATCGGGCTGCACAGCAGGTACAGGCCTTTCAGGAGAACTGTTTTTCCGGCTCAGGAGCACATATCCGCCGCCGGCGGCTCCTGCGGCTATCAGCAGAGCGGCGGCAGCAGAAGCGAATCTGAGGTAAGGCTTGGGGCGGTAGATCTCCACACCCTTGACTGCATCGCCGGAGCTGTCGGAGCTATCCTTCAGGCGGCGTTCTATCTCATTGAAGATGCGGTCACGGTGAGCCTTGCTGCCTGTGGGATGATCTTCAGCTATTTTCCGGACGGTATCGCTGTTCATGGTCCTGAATAACTTATCCAAATTATTTTTCATAGTTATCTCTCCTTTGAAGTGGTGTAATGGAGGGGCAGAGTACTGTTCAATAGAAGTCCTTCAGAAGTGTGCGGAGCTTTTTCACAGCCCTTGAACACCTCATCCGGACCGCTGCAGGCTTCATCCCAAGCATCTTTCCTATCTCTGAGGCATTTCGCCCGTAGAAGAACTTCTGCATGATTATAGCGGAATCCGGCTGGCCGAGCTCCTCTATCTTCTGCATCATGAGCTGTGACATAGCAGAGCCTTCAGCTTTTTCCTCGGCTTTTTCGGGCGAACGGAGCTCCTCCTGCTGTTCCTCGATATATGAAGTCCTGCCGTTCCTTGAAATAAGGGACCTCCTGAGACTAATGGCCCGGTTTCTGGCGACGGTGCCGATGTACGGCTTTATGGGGCAGTCCCGGCCGGAGTCCAGTTCTCTGATGACAGCGGCGAAAACGTCTATCACGCACTCGTCGGCATCGTCGGAGGAGCCGGTGCCTCGTATGGTGTTTATGACTACAGCATAGACGTAGCTGTAGTATTCGTCAAAAAGTGCTCTGTGTCCCTGAGGAGGGTCATCCCTCATGAGCAAGAGTATATCTGAGTCTTTCATTATGACCTCCTTGTGGAGCAGTACTGCTTTCACTATACACATACGCATCAGAGCAGGCAAGTGTAACAATATCAAAAAAACAACGGGCACAGTCGGTGCCCGTTTCTGTTATTCTTCGCTGTTCTCTCCATAGACAGTATGAATGAGCTCATCAAACTCCGGGGATGAGTTACGTAGGTTCCTTAGAGCCTCCCGTCGGTGCCGGAGCATAGTCTCATAGAGCTTGGGATCATGGGTGCGGAGGCCGTTCTCGAACCTCTGATTATGCTCTCTGATGACCTCCAGAGCCTTTGGATTGCGGAGTGCAATGGACCTTGCCAGCCTTAGCTTCCGGAGCTCAATGGACTCCTCCGCCTTTTCCGGAGCAACGTTGAGTTTTTTGGCCAGTTCACGGAGATGAACCTGTAAATGTTCAAGAAATTCCTCCTGGTCAAGCTCACCGATGCCTTCCCAGACCTGAGTACTGAGAGCCTGACTGAGCTGAGTTTCGGGGTCAGGGCCGGGAGTGATGCCGGAGAGTATCTTCTCGGTGTACTTCTCGAACTCCTCCTCAGCGTCCATGCCGAAGGCCCACTCAAATTCAAGTCGGCTGTGGTTGCCCATAGTAAGAGTCTGTTTATCCGGGAGCCCGGAGTCAACGGTGTCATAGGGAGGAGCGATACCGGCGGCAAGAAGTGCAGAGGGGATAGTCCTGCGGCAGTAGCCTTCCTCCACGAGCGCACCGAGTCCGAGCTGTCTGAACCGGTCGTTGAGAGCGCCGATGTGGGAGGCGAAATAGAGGGAGATGCCTCTGTCAGCCAGCATTTTCCTGAGGGAGGCTATCTTGTCTGCGGCAGTAATGTCGATACTGCAAACAGCACCGGAGTCCACGATGACGCACTTTGTATCGTCAGTGAGCGCAGACTCTATATCGTCGGCAAAAAGGCCTGTATTTGCGAAATAGAGGTTGCCTGAGAAACGGTAGATGACAGCATTTTTCAGCGGTACGGCATAAGTGTTGCGGTCAAGGCTGTGAAAGCCCTCATGTCCGGGGACAATACCCAGGAAGGATCGTTTCGGAGCGGCAGTCCTGATGATAACAGACACGAAGGAGAGTATGACACCTATCATAACGCCGTAGACCGTGCCGAAAATCAGGACTCCGAAGAAAGCGGCAAAGAAGATGACCAGCTCACGGCGGTCCTGACGGAACAGTCTTTTAATAAGGTGGAACTCAACAGCTCCGAGGAGTGCGGAAATGACGATAGCAGTGAGGACAGGCACAGGGAGGTACTGGATGAAACCGGTGCCGAAAAGGAGTATGAGGGCCATAGAGAAAGAAGCGGCAACGGACATGAGCTGGGACTTTCCACCGTACTGTTCGCCCATGGAGCTTCTTGAAACGGAGCCGTTGACGGGGCAGCATCCCACGGCGCAGGCGGCCAGGTTTCCCAGAGAATAGACGAGGATCTCACGGTTGTTGTCCAGCTTGTAGCCGTTTTTGTTAGCCAGGTTATTGGATGCGAGGAGAGTCTCGGCCATTATCACAACAGCGACAGTGAGGCTGGTGGTGACAGCGTCAGTGAGGTGGGAGAGGCTGAACCCAGGAATGCTCCAGGAGGGGAGACCGGGGTCAATGGCTGAGAGAAGAGCAACTCCATGGGATTCAGCAAAGCCTGACCGGCCGATGAGAGCACCTGCGGCCATAACGAACACAGATGCAGGGAGTTTCGGGACCAGTTTTTTTGCAAGGAGCAGGAGGAAGAGTGAGGCACCGCCCAGTATAAGGGACATCAGGCTGAAGCAGTCCATACAGGTGACGATGATATGAGCGATGAGCTCAACTATCTCGCCGCTGCCGCTTGTACCTCCCAGCAGCTTAGGTATCTGCATAAAGATGATAGTGGTGGATATACCGCTGATAAAGCCACCCATGACGGGTGTGGAGATGTAGGAGACTATCCTGCCGGCTCTGACGAAGTGGAGGAGCAGCAGCCATATCCCCACGAAGAAGGTGACCATGGGAACGAACCTGACGGCCTCATCGGAGCCTGCCCGGATGCCCAGTGAAACGAGGAGAGCGCCCACCAGAGCAGCAGGAGCGGCATCCACACCGAAGATGAACTGAGGAGATGAAGAAAGGAGCCCGAAGATGAGTATAGGGAAAATGGAACCGTAGAGTCCGTAAACAGCAGGGAGTCCGGCTACCTGAGCGTAGCCCATAGATATGGGTATAGAGACCAGAGCGATGACAGCACCGGTGAAAATGTCTTTCAAGGCAGAGCCTTTAGTCATGCCGTTAAGTTTCAATGGCAGAACCTCCAATGATAGTAGTATCATACAATTATAGCACAAACATATGAACAAATCAATCCCAGGCAGCAGAAGACTGCGCTGACCACGCTGACGCTCGTAAACTTGCTCCCTTTGTACGTAGGACGTACTCTGCTTTTGCTTACGGGAACAATGAATGAGCGGGACATAGGCGAATGTGTCTTGTCTGTGAAATCAGCTCCGGCTCTTGACATTTCACCTGCCAGTGTGGTATAATATCAGCAGGCTGATATTATATTTTTATCTCAATGCCCTTGCAGATACGCAGATCTTCGATTTGCTCCCTGCATATCGGGCAATTATACCGCATTGCTTCGCATATGTGGTATAATGAATGCATGAGCCGGTGTGATGGAATTGGCAGACGTGACGGACTCAAAATCCACTCAAACTTTTTCAACTGAGTTTTTTCCCAGTCTACCACGATTTCCTTGAAATCTAAGTCATTTCGACATTTCAACACTATTGCACTTCACATTTGGTAGAAAAAGTCTTGTACTTTTTCGAGAAGGGTTCTGAATTTTTCTACCAAATTTGATTGTTTTCTCATTCATTTCGGTTGCAGTAACGGACTTTTTGTCTTGTATGCTTGTAAACTCTCAATTTAATAATTTGCCGGTGTGATGGAATTGGCAGACGTGACGGATTCAAAATCCGTTGGTGGCAACACCGTGCGGGTTCGACCCCCGCCACCGGCACCATGATGATCGCAGGTTCTTGTTTCAGGAGCCTGCGGTTTTCTTTTTGTCCTCGTTCTCATCGTCCTCGTCACCGAGAGCGTTGGAAATAACCTCAGCAGATGAGATCCTCGACTTGTAATCGAGGTGACTATAAAAGTTAGCGGTAACGTTAAAAGTTGAATGACCGAGCCAGTCCTGAATCGCTTTCATGGATACGCCGTTCGCAAGCAAGAGACTTGCACAGCTATGACGCAGATCATGGAAACGCAGCGGACGGAGCTTATACTTCTTGACTACATCTTTGAAATGCCTTGTAACGTATTCGGGCGTGATGAGCGCTCCCGTGTTGTCCCGGCATACAAAGCCGTCAAAGGTTCTGTCAAAGTCGCTCTTGAGGATCTGAGAATATTGCATTTCGAGTTTCAGCTTTTCTTTCAGCATCTTCTCAATCTGCGGAATAAGAGGAAGTGTTCTCACGCTTGCTTCAGTCTTCAGCGTATCGTCCACCCTCAACTGCTCATGTCCGTCGGCATTGATGCTCGTAATCTTACGGCATACCGAAAGTGTACCCTTGTCAAAATCAATGGCATCCCATTTCAAACCCAGCACTTCACTTCTCCGGAGTCCATAGTAAGCAGCAATGTTGACCACAAGCTCCATTCTATCTCCTTCAAAGACTTTAAGAAGCTGATTGATCTCCTCTTTGGTATAGAAGCTCGCTCTAAACTTCTCCTGCTTAGGCAGTTCGACTTTATCCGCAGGGTTGGCTATAAGCAGATCCATCTTGACTGCATATTTCAGGGCTTTGTGGATATTAGCGTGGTAATGCTTAATGGTGTTTCCGCTTTTCCCCTCATTATACATATCATTGTAGAACTTCTGGATCTGTAAAGCAGTAAGATCGGTTAACAGCAAGCCCGGATAAAGCTCATCGAAGTATCTCTTGACTAACGTCAGATTGATTGTGTAACCGTTATAGGTAGTGTACGCAATCGTTGCTTTGATTGAATCAAGCCAGTAAAACAGGAAACCTGTGAACTTAAAGCCTGCATCTGTAGGCGAAACCGATTCATTCTGCATTCTCGGATCACCGTCATACCAACACGGTTTCTTAACTACCTTTTCCTTAACAGCCGTTGCACGACCTGAGCAGTATTCATCATAGAATTCGCTGATAATCTGATCTATTCGTCCTTTCAGTGCCTTCTGGGTGCAGTTATTCGGCAATCCGGTTCCCACCCATTTTCTTTTTCTTTTACCGCTATCGTCCTTGAAGTCAAAGACTACATACAGCTTTCCGTGTTTTTCACAGATAATATACTTAAAAGGCAGACTCGCTTTCATATTTAACCTCCTTGTGCATCGAAAGCGGTAGAAAAGTCTGCTGTTGACTACTTAATTGTAGCGCAGTTTTACGGACTTTTCAAGGGCTTTGCATCACTTTCGTGCTTTTTCAGCACAACGGACATTTCTACCAAGTGCTTATTGTGCGCTTTGCAGAACGTATTTTATGACGTAAATCTTTGCAACCTTTATATATCGACAACACGGGATTTTAGGCAGTACACCCTCCTTGACAAGTTCATAGACCTTATTTGGGTGAACACCTAATATCTTTGTAATATCCTTGACGGTAAGAATCTCAGGATACTCGCTAAACATGGAATCATTAGCGGTATCTGATAAAAGTTTATCTTCCATTGGACAGCTCCTTTCAATTATCGAAATTGAAAACAGCAAATAGTGTTTGTTATTTGATTTTCAAGATACTATCCCCAATCGTGATAGACCGGGCAATACATCGTATTCTATCGGATGTACTGTTGGCAGCTTCCCCTCAGAGCGAGGAGAAGCTCCCGACAGCATATCGCTGTCTATTTGAAAATAGGAGAAATGGAACAATCGCATTTAGAGGTGTTTTTGGCAGAACCCAAGCCGTGGCTCAGGCTCTCCCGACAGCATCTCTGCTGCCCCATTGAAAGATATACATGAAAGGAGCGTGACAATCATTGAATTGGTGGGACGGTAAGGGCAAATGGAAAAACCGCATACCGTCCCTTATCACGGAGGATATAATATGTCAGCAAGTGATCCGCACCTCTCAAATGGATAAGTGGTACGAACCCCTCTATCTATCTACCGAGGATTTTGCAAAATCGGGAAGGATTTCTCTAAATTTCTTGCTTCAAAAAAGAAAAATCAGCATTCTGCACATATTTCTCTATTCATTTTCGTGCAAGATGATATACTCTTTGAGCTTTTGCTTTGCAATCTTGATACGGTATCGCACCATATCTATTGACAAGCCGTATTTTTCTACGAGATACCACATTGTTATCTTGTCATCATTCAGGAAGTAGTCCCGAATCAATTCATAACCTTCGGGAAAGTCTGATTTCAGCAGCTCTAATGCTTCGGAGAGGCATTCAAGCCGTTTCCTGTGCCTGGTCTGCTCCAGTTCTTCCTCCTCGCTTATGGGGATACTTGCAGGATCGGGATTTGATGCGAGAACATCATCGAAGTCGGGATAAATCATTCCGTTCTCAGCATCACGCTCCTCAAGGTACTTCTCTTTCCGCAGAAGCTTATTATACTCCCTCTCGATGTTACGGGGAACATCATCACCAAAGTGAACGTACATGAATCTCCCCATTACTCGCTGTCCTCCTTATCAGAGGTCAGCTCATTGAGAGCATTACAATCATTCGATGTAAGCTCCTCATTGCAGGCAATAACAGTACATCTCTCTATAAAAGCACAGTTATCAAGATAGTACTTGATGATCCTGTCACGCTTGCTGGGATAAGGTTCATCACAAGGCATCATGATATGTGCCTTGCAGAACAGATGCTCCTGGCGAACAGGGTGAAGTCTTAATGCGATGCAGATCGCACAGAGCGTTTCATATGTAATCCGCCGTACTCCCAGTAGATAATAATAGATGGCACTTTTCGATACACCTGATAAGATGTGGAGCTTTCTTGCAGAAACCTTCTTGTTATCCGGTCCGCTGTCAGACATATAGCGGGATAATGCCTTTGCGAAGCAGTCTTGCTCCTTTTCAGCGGTATTCTCGCTGCCATAGATGTATAAGTCTTGTTTTTCCAGCTCTTTGCGTTCACTGAATAATGGAATGCGAGGAGCTGTTTTCTTTTCGCCCATAATTTCCGTCCTTTCCGCCGGACGGAAAACGCAAATGGACACAATAAGGCTGTCATTCGGTATATACCCGTCCGACAATCAAACATTACTCGTCCATTTGATCGTTCCATATTCAGTTTCCATACAGTGATCGAGTAACCCTCCTGCGCAGTAAGGTTCACCGTAAGCGAACACCGTATTGCTGGCTGCAATGTGTTCTATTCTATTATGAACCATTTGGGCAGAAAAAGCAAATTTGCCGTGTCCACGAACGTGGACATTCATATCAGCAAAAACCGCCGACAAATCAACATTTCTCTTAAATCACCGCCGTCATTTTTTCGGAATTGTGAAAACCCATATTTGCTTTTGATTGCTATGAGATTTCACTCCGTTTTTCTAAATCCCTATTGTGGACACTTCACCAAAATTTCATCTTCCTATCACATTAGGCATAAGAAAAAAGGCGGCCTGATCTGCTCAGACCGCCTTTATGCCGAGAGTTTAACAGCATAACATACTCAACTTCTGTATCAGCACAAATCAATCCGCAAGGCAATCAATGCAGACCGTGATCTATTATCATCGTCCAGTACACAGCTATCACCTCCTAAAGACCGTAATGGATTACCGATCAAGTCTTGTATGGAACTGTTCAATGACTTCACAAAAGTATCGAGTTGTATGCTTTGTCTGATACTATTATATGAAACCAGATGGACAAAATTTGGCTTTCTGGAAGTGTCTTTTAAATAATTATTATATCATTTTAGATAGACAGAATTTGTACTTCTAAAAAGAAAAGAGCCATTGCCAAAGCAACAGCCCTTTATGGTAACTTTGAATCCAGTGGGTTCAAAGTTCACTATTTTTGTTTCAAAGTATCAGACACAACAAATGCTGTTCCTGTTATCATCACAGCCAGAGCGATCAAATACACTATGGTGAGACTTTCATGAAGGATCATAAACGAAAGAAATGCCCCTATAAACGGCGCAACAGCATAGTATGCACTTGTTTTTGCGGCACCGAGCGTCTTTTGCGCCCGGATATAGGTGAAGATGCTTAATCCGTATGCGACAAAACCCAGCACTAACGCAGGTAGGATATATTTTATATCGGGCAGCTTCTCACCGATTATGACCGCAACCATCAGCGAGCCTGTTCCCGAACCGAAGCCCTTTATCGTTACGATCTGATAAGTGCTTTTATCCGAAATGCTCCTGGTGCAGTTGTTTTCAAGCCCCCAGCAGGCAGTCGCTCCGAGAACGAGCAGAGAGCCGAACGAGAACGTAAAGCTGCCCTCGCCTCCGAAAGAAAGAATGATGCTCGACAGCGTGATAAGACCGATTGCCGCCCACAGCTTTCCGCTGACCTTCTCCTTGAAGATGAACAGGGCGATGAGCGTTGTTGCCACGATCTCAAAGTTTCCGAGCAGTGAAGCATTTGCAGAAGTACCCAGCTTCACACCGAGCATTAGAAGTATCGGTGCTAGTGCCGTTCTGCACCATTTCACCGAGCTTATCTCCTGTGAGCTTCATCGAAGCGTCGAGCTGGTCATTGGTCTGCTCCTCATAGTGCGTTTCGGGACGGGCGAGCTTCATGATCTTGCTTTCCAGTGCGCCGATACGCTCATTCACGCCCTTGAGCTGTTCAGCCTTGTCATCGCATCTGCAAAGGCTTCACGGCGCTCCTTATTGAAGTGGATACCGAAGCTCTTGATCGTGTCATTGAGAGCAATCACACGGTTCAGCTTGTGTTCGATACGGTCGCGCTTTGCGGTCAGG
>CACWPR010000085.1 GCA_902762855.1 Ruminococcus flavefaciens | reverse complement strand
AATAACGCTTGCGTTATTACTGCGTTTTAAAGTCTTTGCTTGACTATTTCTCTTACAGTATCTCTACCGTAAAAGGAATCTCAAGGGTCGTTACTTTTTCTTGCATTGTTTGGTTTTCAAGATGCTGTTTTCGCTTGTCTCGTGTGAGACAGCTTTAATATTATATCACATTCAAATCAGTTTGTCAAGTACTTTTTTCAAGTTTTTTCAAACTTTTTTTCTGTGACCGCTCCCTCTTCCGAGGCAGCTTTAATATTATATCACTTTCAGCTCTGTTTGTCAAGTACTTTTTGCAAACTTTTTTCTTCTTCTCCTCCCGGAGGTCGTTTGCCCTTCGTGCTTGTCTCCTTCGCTGACAGCTTTATTATTATAACACCATTTCCAGCATTTGTCAAGTCAAAAAGTCTCTTAAAAATTTCCGATAAACTGGTAAATCTGCTGTATCATTATTTGTCACGCATTTTAGACAAAATTCTTTTGCTTTTTTTCGTTTTCCTGTATATTTACAATTTATTTATTGATTTTTAATTCCTGCGGTGATATAATAATTTAGTACTATTTAATATGTGTGCCTTTATTTGTCTTAATTTCTGTTCTCATTCTTTATCACAAGGAGATTCAAATGGCTAAACATGATAACATTAAAGCCGGATTTAAAAATATTACCCGGCTTAAAGTACTTATGATACTCGGTTATGCTTTTATTATTATAATATCTATTGTTGTTGTCTCTGTTCTTGCTGTCCGCAAAACTGATACAGTACTGAAAAATAAGGTCAGCACTATGTCATCTTCTCTTAATGTTCAGATGAAACTCAACCTCGACAGCTACCTTTCTCGTATGGAGACTATCGGCGCTCTCGCTTTCGGTTCCGAGGAGGCTTATACATATGATGCCACTGACCCGGATAATGATGAATATGAAGCACTTGCTACTGAAAAAGTCATCTCTGATAAGCTCTATAGCCTTTGTATAATGGAAAACTTCGTGGATTACGGTATCGTTTACAGCAATAATCGTACTGTCGGCAAGATATCAAACGGTACAGTAACACTTTTCGGTGACCAGATATACACTGACCTCAGCAGTATGATCTCCCGTCAGAAGACCCGTGACGGCTGGGAAACCGGCTACAAGGATGACTTCAAGCGTATTTACTACGTCAAGAGGATACATGACAATGCCATCCTCGTTATCTCCTTCTATGCCACTGAGCTTGAAAACGTCTTCGATAACCCTGAGACCATGAAAGAGACTGTGATACGTCTCGTTGACAAGAATCATAACATTATATATTCCTCCGAAAAAGATGAAGTCGGTACTCATATCAGCGGCTCTCTTGAAGAACGTATCGGTTCTCACGATTCCGCTACTGTTATGGATAACGAATACCTCGTTACTGTAAATTCCTGCGGCGATGACTGGTACGTCATCTGCTCTATCCCCACTCAGATAATCCTCAGCGAAAAAAATGAGATGCGGTACTATATATATATGATAGCTTTCATCGCATCCGTCCTTGCAGTTCTTGTCGGTATCGAGCTTTCCTTTAAGCTCACCGCTCCGGTAAGCTCTGCTTTCTCATACCTTGACCTCAAGGCTCAGATCGACCAGCTCACCGGTATACTCAACAAGAAAGCCTTCGAGGACTACACTGAAAACCGCATCGATAATGCTCTGCCTATCGAATCCCACGCTCTTATCCTTATCGACCTCGATAATTTCAAGGGCGTCAACGATACTCTCGGTCATGCTTACGGAGACCAGGTACTCGCAAAGATAGGAAGTATCCTCAGAGGATGCTTCTCCTCAGAGGATTACCTCGGACGTATCGGCGGAGATGAGTTCTGCGTATTCCTTAATCAATCCCCCGATGACGACACAGCTTACGAGGAATTTGTCAGTGCAAGATGTGAACAGATATGCGAGGCCTTCCGCAGCAACTACACCGGTGATGACGGAAAGTACAAGATCTCCGGAAGTCTGGGCGTTGCACTCTTCCCTAAGGATGGAAGCTCCTTTACTGAGCTCTATCACGCATCTGACAAGGCACTCTACGTCTCCAAAAAATGCGGAAAGGATACCTACTCCTTCTATGAGCCCTCTATGGACAAGGAGGCGGACGATACATGAAATTACCCAAGCTGATAACTCCACTTCTCATTTCTGCTGCAATGCTCTCATCTGTTTCATGCGGAAATGAACAGGTCATAAAACAGCAGGAGCAGCAGACAAGTATTACTCTATCCTGGTGGGGCAATGACAAGCGCAATGACTACACCATCGAAGCTATGCAGATATTTGAAGAGATGTACCCTGATATTAAAGTAATGTGCAATTACTCAGAATGGTCCGGCTATGAAGCAAGAACAAGAGTCAGAATGGCCTCTGATACCGAGTCAGATGTGATGCAGATAAATGTAGGCTGGCTGAAAGAGTACTCCCCTGACGGCAATGGCTACTATGACATCGAAAAACTCTCGGACTATGTTGACCTTACATCTTTCCCAGAAGAAATGCTGGAATACGGCAGGGTAAATGGTGTACTGAATGCCGTTCCTATCGCTATGAACGCTCAGACTGTATATATAAATAGGTCTGTTTATGAAAAGTACGGGTTGGATGTGCCTGAGACCTGGGACGACCTTTTCAGTGCTGCAAAGGTGATGTCTGCTGACGGTGTGTATCCTATATCCGCCGGCTCAAAGTCTACATGGCTGACTGCTATAGCTTACGCAGAACAGCAAAGCGGAAAGCCTATCCTCAATGACGACGGCTCACTGTGCTTCGGTCAGGAGGAGTTCAGGATAATGATAGGATTCTACTGTGACATGGTCAATAATAACGTAATGCCTCAGGTCGAGTTCTATGAGCGCATCAATATCGACAACGGAACATATGCAGGAACTATAGCCTGGGTCAGCGATGCTGTGAATTACTGCGGAAAAGCCATGGAAACCGGCTTTGACGTAGTCCCAGGTCCTTACCTGACCAACGGCAAGGTCCGGCCCGGTGACGGCTGGTACGCTAAACCGGCTACGCTTTATGCTATCAGCAAAAATACCGAGCATCCCAGAGAAGCTGCAATGCTTTTGAACTATATGCTCAACAGCAAGGAAATGGCTGTCCTGCAGGGTGTGGAAAAGGGTATTCCTATAAGCAGCTCCGCAAGAGAGTTTCTTGATGAAGAAGGGCAGCTCACAGGGCTCCAGTACGATGCCTCCGTTGTCATGGAAACCAACAGCCGCATCAGAAAAATGGACCCATTCCTTGAAAACGCATCCCTCATAGACATATACGTTGAAAACTGCGACCTTGTACTCTATGACAAGGGTACGATCGAAGAGGCCTCTGATGCACTTTATCAGGCTGTCAGAGAGGCACGTAACAGCAAATGAAACTCCCAGGAGGTAAAAATGGACTTTGAACGTCTTGAACGCAATATCTGCGACAATATCATAGAGGCTCAGCTAAAACTCGGATATGAAAAACTGCCTCTGAGCCTGAATTACACCATTTCTTCCCTCGGAAATCTGCTTGGACGCAAAATGGATGCTGCTGATATGCAATACGTCCTTTTTCAGTTTGCGCTATATGTTCAGCCTGCCCTTGGACAACTCACTTTCAGGCCAATAAAGGACGGTTTCTGCATTACAGTTCCGGAGGAAGGTACAGCCTTCGTCCATGAGAACTGCGGCGGTGACGGCTTTATGAAGGACTTCATAGATATAGTCCGTGGACACTGCTCCTCAGTGGAACAGGTACTTGATGTATTCAGGAAGTACTCCGGCAATGTGTCCGCTGAAGAGGTAAACAACGGAGAATTTGACTATCTCGTGCGTTTTTCCGACGGCATCCCCGACGAGTACCTCTACTGCCTGAGCGTTGAGGAAGAAATAGACGGAAACGTCCATGTGACCTACCACCGTTTCATAAAAGAGGATTACGAAGAACTCGGATTCTAAAAAAAGACATGACGTTTCGGCGTCATGTCTTTTTTATCAGCTTTTCTGTCCGGACTACCAGCATATCCCCCGCCTGTACCGTTATATTTCCGGACGGAAGTATTGTCATCTCATCTCGTACCATCATGTATATCTTTACATCGCAGCTTTCTTCTATCTCACCGACTGCCCTGCCTTCAAGTCCGCTGTCATGGGTGACTAAAATCTCTCCAAGCTCACGCACATCGTTGAATTTTATATCTGAATTCTGCTTTTTGGTATACTGCTCAACAAATCCCGCACTGATGATACCGGTGGGGATAGCTACGACTCCTACTCCAAGGAAAGCCGTGAGTATACCCATTATCTTTCCGGCAACAGTCACAGGGTAGATGTCACCGTAGCCAACGGTAAGCAGGGCGGACACGCTCCACCATATGCCGGAAAATGCGTTTTTGTAGACCTCCGGCTGTTTCTCGTGCTCAGCACCGTACATCCCTATCGAGGATGCAAGCATGAGTATCATTATGATAAATATGGAGGACGCTATCTGGTTGCGCTTTTCCATAAGGACGTTCTTGATGATGTTGAAGGAGTCATACTGTGCGTTTACACGGAACAGCCGGAATATTCGCACTACCCTCAGCATACGGAAAACTACGAATCCGTCAAGGAAGAAGAACGGCAGTATGGTCAGCAGGTCAACGATGCCGTCAAACGAAAACAGGAACCTGAGTACTGCCCGGCCTCTTCCGCAGTCCGGATAGAGACAGTCAGCAGTCAGTATCCTCAGAATGTACTCGACCACAAATATTCCTATGGTGACTGCCTCGATGATGCTGAAAATACCGTACAGCGGCGAAAGCTCGTCGAAGGTATCAAGGAAGGCTATAAATATATTTAAAATGATAACGCTGACAATGAAGTAGTCAAAAGTCCTGCTGATAACGTCGTCCTTGTTGCCTATCTGAATAATGTCGAATAACCGTTTTTTTCTGGATAATTCCTTGTCTCTGTTCATTGGTACAGCCGCCTTTCCGGAGACATTTTTCTGTCGCTTTTTATAATGATGAGCCATATGCTCACGGCAATTCTGATAACAGACCCTGGTACTGACTATAATTATATCACAACACCATGCCTTTTTCAAGTATTATGACCGGCAGTTCGATTCTTCTATTGACATTTAAAATTCTATAATGTATAATATACGCTGTACGATTCATATTTCTTACAAAATTGCATATGATTATTTGTCGTAAATAAACAAAAGGAGGAATAGGATGAAGAAAATCTTTGCTAACATGAGACCCTATTGGCAAATGGTCATTCTCACGCTCGTTCTGCTTGTCGTTCAGGCCTACTGCGACCTTGCACTGCCTCAGTACACATCTGACATGATAGACACGGGCATCCAGAACCATGGCATACAGTACGCTGTACCGCAAAAGCTCACCGCTGAGGAAATGCCCTACTCTGAGCTCTTTATGAATGAGGATGAAAAGTCACGCTGGGAGGAATGCTACTCCCTTGAGGGTCAGGTCTACGTCCGTAAGGAGATGTCAAAAAACGAGCTCTCCGATATGGAGGACCGTTTCCTCATACCGCTGATACTCACCTATCAGACCGGTAATATGAGCGAGGAACAGTTCAAAAAGACCCTTGAGCAGTCTATGGCCGCTGACCCGGAAAATGTCCCTGAGGACTTCGACCTGGAAAGTCTCACCCTTGAAGAGATAGAACAGCAGATGCAGACAAAGCTGGTAACTCATGAGGCTGAGGATGAGGACGGTGTAGTCACTACTTATGTGGATATGCGTCCCATAATGGCAGGTCTCATAGCTGAGGGTCAGATGGACTCCGCTCAGATAGATACTATCCGTGAGCAGATGGACCGCACTATCGAAAATATAGGAAGCAGCACCATGAGGTCTATGGGCATCGCATATGCCGTGTCCTGCAATAAGGCTGCCGGTGTAGACGTTGATGCTATTCAGAAAAAGTATCTCTGGCTCCAGGGATTCAAGATGTTCCTCATGGCACTGCTGATGCTGGCCGCCTCCATTGGCGCAGGCTTCCTGGCTGCCAAGGTCGGCGCAGGTGTGGGCCGTGACCTGAGAGAAAAGATATTCCGTAAGGTCATGGGATTCTCAAACACAGAAATGGATAAATTCTCGACCGCATCCCTTATCACAAGAAGTACAAACGACGTACAGCAGATACAGATGGTCACTGCCATGCTCCTGCGTATGCTTATGTACGCTCCTATACTCGGCATAGGCGGTGTCATAAAGGTCATCAACTCCGGCGCTCATAAAACTGGTAGACCGCCTGAACCTGGTCTCAAGAGAGATACTTACCGGACTCCCTGTAATACGAGCTTTCGGCCGTGAAAAAGTGGAGGAGGAGCGTTTCGACAAGGCTAACCGTGACCTCATGGGCACACAGCTTTTCACCAACAGAACTATGGCTTTCATGTTCCCAGGTATGATGCTCGTTATGTACGGTGTCACACTGACTATAGTATGGGTATCTGCTCACCGAATCGACGAGGGTACTCTTCAGGTGGGAGCTATGACAGCCTTCATCACCTACTCCATGCAGATAGTCATTTCATTCCTTATGCTCACTGTCATGTCAGTCATGCTGCCCCGTGCGGGAGTTGCTGCTGACAGAATCGAAGAGGTGCTCACCACTGAGACTGTCATCGTTGACCCGGAGTCTCCCGAAAAGGCAGGTACTCACAGAGGTGAGATACACTTCAGCGGAGTTTCCTTCCGCTATCCCGGTGCTGATACAGATGCTCTCGAAAACATTGAATTTACTGCATCTCCGGGAAAGACTACTGCTATTATCGGAAGTACCGGCTGCGGCAAGTCTACTCTCATAAACCTCATCCCAAGATTTTATGACGTCACCGAGGGATGCATCACTATCGACGGCATGGACATACGGAAAATGGCCAAATCCGAGCTCCGTGACATGATAGGAATGGTGCCGCAGAAGGGTGTGCTCTTCTCAGGTACTATCGGTTCAAACCTCAGATTCGGCCGTCCTGAGGCCTCCGATGAGGAGGTCAGAAAGGCTGCTGAGATAGCTCAGGCTATGGAATTCATCAGCAGCAATGAAGAGGGCTTTGACCGCAGTATATCTCAGGGAGGCAGCAATGTCTCCGGCGGTCAGAAGCAGCGTCTCGCCATCGCAAGAGCTATCGTCAAGGACCCTAAGATATATATTTTCGACGACAGCTTCTCTGCTCTCGATATGAAAACTGACGCTCAGCTCAGAAAGGCTCTCGGTGCATACGTAAAGAACGCTGCTGTCATAATCGTTGCTCAGCGTATAAGCACTATCATGAATGCCGACCAGATAATAGTCCTCGATGAAGGCAGGATAGCCGGTATAGGCACCCACAAGGAGCTCCTGGAGTCCTGCGGTACCTACCAGCAGATAGCAAGCTCACAGCTTTCTGAGTCCGAGCTTGAAAAGAGTACAGGAGGTGGAAGCAATGAGTGAAAATAACCAGACTCCCAGAAGAAAAGGCCCTCCAATGGGCGGCGGACGTTTCGCTCCCGGTGAAAAGCCAAAGAATTTCAAGGGCACGATCAGAAAGCTGACAGGCTATATCGGCATATATAAGATACCGATAATCATTGTTATGGTGCTCGCCGCTGTTGCCACTGTTTTCTCTGTGGCAGGTCCTAAGATAATGGCAAAGGCTACTAATGCCCTCTTCGACGGACTCATGCGTAAGATAGCAGGCACCGGAGGTATCGATTTCGGATATATCGGAAAGATACTCCTCTTCACCCTTGGGCTCTATATATTCAGCTCAGTAGTCAGCTTCTTACAGGGCTGGATAATGGCTGGTATCTCCCAGAAAATCTCTTTCCGCATGAGAAAGGACATTTCCGAAAAAATAGGCCGTATGCCTATGAAATACTTCGAGAGCCGTACATACGGCGAGGTCCTCTCACGCATCACCAACGATGTCGATACCCTTGGTATGACACTCAACCAGAGCATCACACAGATAATCACTTCTGTTGCTACTCTCATCGGAATCCTCGTTATGATGCTCTCTATATCACCGCTCATGACCCTTATCTCACTGGTGATACTCCCTGTTTCAGGTGCTCTTCTCTCGCTGGTCATAAAGAAGTCCCAGAAGCACTTCCGCACTCAGCAGGAGTATCTGGGTCACATCAACGGTCAGGTGGAGGAAAGCTACGGCGGTCATACCGTTATACAAGCCTTCAACAAGGAAGAGGAAACTGTTGACGACTTCTGCCGGACTAATGACATTCTCTACAAGTCCGCATGGAAGTCCCAGTTCCTTTCAGGGATAATGATGCCTGTAATGACCTTCGTCGGCAACATGGGATATGCAGGAGTGGCTATCTCAGGCGGTATGCTGGCTATAAAGGGAGTCATCGGCATCGGTGATATACAGGCTTTCATCCAGTACGTCAAGCAGTTCACCCAGCCTATCCAGCAGATAGCTCAGGTAATAAACCAGGTGCAGTCAATGGCTGCGGCTGCTGAAAGAGTTTTTGAGTTCCTCGATGAGGAAGAAGAAGAACAGGAGCCCTCAGACCCCGTTCAGCTCGACAACGTAAAGGGCAACGTCAGCTTCTCACACGTCAGCTTCGGCTACGTTCCGGATAAAATAGTCATCGGAGACTTCAGTGCTGAAGTGAGTGCAGGTCAGAAGATAGCTATAGTCGGCCCTACAGGCGCCGGAAAGACTACCATGGTCAAGCTGCTTATGAGGTTCTATGACGTAAACAGCGGCACCATATCCCTGGACAGCACCGACATCCGCAGGATACCCAGGCGAAAGCTCCGTGAAAACTTCGGCATGGTACTCCAGGATACCTGGCTCTTCAACGGAACTATTATGGAGAACATTCGCTACGGCCGCCTTGATGCTACTGACGAGGAAGTCATTGCTGCTGCAAAGGCTGCCCACGCGCACCATTTCATCAAGTCCCTGCCAAACGGCTACAACATGGTCCTCAATGAGGATGCAAGCAACGTTTCACAGGGCCAGAAACAGCTTCTCACAATCGCAAGAGCTATACTTGCTGATTCTAAAGTAATGATACTCGACGAGGCTACTTCTTCTGTCGATACAAGGACTGAGTCACTTATACAGGATGCTATGGACAGACTCATGTCCGGCAGGACCAGCTTTATCATCGCACACCGCCTATCTACTATCAGAAATGCCGACCTCATCCTCGTTATGCGGGACGGTGATATAGTCGAGCAGGGCGCACATGATGAGCTACTTGCAAGGAACGGTTTCTACGCGCAGCTTTATAACTCACAGTTTGAAAGCGCATAAAATATGCCCCGGTACGGTACTCAGCCGTTCCGGGGCAGTTTTTGTTAACTGAGAGCTTTAGATACCCTGCTTTGCCTTTTCGATAGCACTGATGACTCTGTCACACCAGGAGTCGAACTCCGGGTCATCCTTCTGGAATTCCGGATGCTCAAGGATGTACTTCACTGTCCTGTGGATGCCCTCCTCTGCTGTGACTTTTGCAGAAAAGTCCGGGACCAGCTTTTTCACCTTGGAGTTGTCAAATATCACAGAATTAGCCTTGTCGCCTATGAGACTTCCTTCCAGGTCGTAGCCGCTGCCCATGTCCGCAAGAGTACGTGATGAAACATGATAGGGCTTTAGCGGCACTCCCAGTGCATCTGCGATATACCGGTAAATATCGTTCCATGTTACGCTCTCATCCGAGGTTATATGGAAGGCCTCGCCTATCGCCTCAGGTGCTCCTATAAGTCCTGAATAGGCCTTTGCAAAGTCGCTGTTGTGAGTTATAGTCCAGAGGGAGGTACCGTCACCGTGTATGATAACCGGACGTCCTTCCTTTATGCGCTTTACCACCTGCCAGCTTCCCTGATGACCATGTACTCCAAGCGGTACGCTGCGCTCGTCATAGGTGTGGCTGGGGCGGACTATCGTCACCGGGAAGCCGTTCTCACGGTACCTCTCCATAAGGTATTCCTCGCAGGCTTTCTTATTCCGTGAGTACTGCCAGTATGGATTTTCAAGGGGTGTTTTCTCGGTTATCACCGGACTTGCAGGCGGTTTCTGATAGGCTGACGCAGAGCTGATATAGATGTACTGCCTTGTCTTACCATTGAAAAGCCGGAAGTCCCTGCTGACCTGCTCCGGCACAAAGCCTATGAACTCCCCTACACAGTCGAAGGTCATTCCGGAGAGTTTTTCTGCCGCATCAGCCTCGTCATTTATGTCGCATTTTATTACCTTAACATTGTCAGGCAGTCCCTCACAGCGATTTCCTCTGTTAAGAAGGAAAAGCTCATGCCCCTGAGCTGCCAGGAGCCGTGTTACAGCCATGCTAATAGTGCCTGTTCCGCCGATAAAAAGTATCCTCATATCGGCCATCCTTACAGTTCAGCATGAGCAGCTATGCGGTATATCTCAGCGGCATCCTCAGAGCTGAGCTCCACGAATCCTGCTCTCTTTCCGCTGCCTATGCCCAGTTTCTCCACAAGCACAGGGATGTCCTCCTCACGGGCGCCGAGCTCCTGGAAGTTTATGGGCATACCTATACTGTGCAGGAAGTTCCTGAAACAGCGTATCCCCTCGTATGCAGTGTTCTCAGGGCAGGCATAGTCCATGTCACAGCTGAATACTCTCGTTGCCATCTGGCAGAACCTCATAATATCATGCTTGTATACGAACTCCATCCATGCCGGCATTATAACTGCAAGTCCTGCTCCGTGGGCACAGTCATAGAGACCGGAGAGCTCATGCTCAAGGCCGTGACTGTTCCAGTCCTGCTGTCTGCCTACTCCTACTATATTGTTATGGGCGACCATTCCTGCCCACATTATATTTGCTCTTGCCTGGTAGTCATCCGGGTCTGATATGACCCTGGGAGTCTCCTTCACCATTGTCAGCAGAACTGCCTCACAAAGACGGTCTGTTATCTCGACGTCTTTGGTATTTGTGAAATATCTCTCAAATACGTGAGCCATTATGTCTGTAGCTCCGCAGGCTGTCTGATAAGGCGGAAGTGTCTGGGTGAGCTCCGGGTCCAGTATGGAGAACTTTGGCCTGAGGATGTCAGCTCCGGTCCCTCTTTTGAGCATACCCTCCTCTTTGGTGATAACTGAATCCGGGGAGCCCTCACTTCCGGCGGCTGCTATAGTCAGCACAACTCCCACAGGCAGAGCCTTCTCAGGAGCTTTTCCGCTGTAGAAATCCCAGAAGTCACCTTCATATGGTACTCCTGCAGCTATAGCCTTTGCTGAGTCTATGACTGAACCTCCGCCAACTGCAACTATCATATCTGCTCCTTCACAGCGGCAGAGCTCTATGCCCTTATAAACCAGAGTGTCCCTTGGATTGGGCTGTACTCCGCCAAGCTCGCAGTAACCTACTCCGCTTTTTTCAAAAGACTCCTTTACTCTGTCAAGAAGTCCTGAACGTACTGCCGAGCCTCCGCCGTAGTGCAGCAGGACCTTGTGACCGCCGTGCTTTTTTACATATTCTCCGCATTCTGATTCTCTTCCCATACCGAAAACGAACTCGGTGGGACTGTAAAAATTAAAATTTTCCATGTTTTCCCTCCTGACCCCATGGGCCTGTATTTTTGTACATTATACCATAATCATTCCGGTTTGTAAAGAGAAAATGTCCTTATTGCAAAAAATAAAGCTCCCGCCTGAGCAGGAGCTTTATATATTCAGTATTTAAAGGGATCATTCTTCCCAGTCGATGTCACTGTCATCTATGTCAAAGTCGCCAGAATCATCATCGAAGCTGAAAGAATCAGCAAGTGCCTCTGCATCAAATGTTGTGAACTCATCTACCTTTACGAGGTATATCTCAGCAGTCTGACCGTCCTCTTCTTCAGTAGCTACCAGCTTGCCGTCCTTGTACTCAAATTCCATGGACTCGTCTTCGCCGTCAGCATCTTCCTCGGTGCTCTCAACAGTAAGAGTTACCTTGTCGCCGTCAGCCTCCCACTTACCTGTAGCAGGCTCATCTTCGTCGCCGGTCATTTCTTCCATAACAGAGCAGGTACCGTCATCCTTGAACTCGAACTGCATTACTGATGCCAGCGGGATACCAAAGAATTCTGTCATTTCCTGGCCTTCAACGACCATCTTCTCGCATTCCCACTTGCCTACGTACTTGTCCTTTGAGGACTTGCTGTCACTGCTGCTATCCTTATCTCCGCAGCCTACAGCACAGGATGTTATCATGAGTACCGCCATGGATAAACCTAAGGCTTTTTCATTATAGTGCATCTCCATATCATATACATATTCCGGAAAACTGCATAATTTGCAAGACTCCGGTCTTTTTATTATATCATATTTTTTAGTAAATTGCATCAGATAATATTGCTCCGCAGCAGAAAAATATTTTAAGGATAATCATGCCTAACTGTATAATATTGCCAAAACACCGCAATATATATTAAAATTGGGTAACAAAGGCAATTTTTGCCTTGACAGAAGGAAAATAATGTGGTATCATACAATTTATTATCCAATACATATTCCGATAACAATGTACTTTGTTGCCTGTGTACAGAGAATATTGCCCTCCAGATCTTGCATCAGGATATTTCCCTTCCCTGTAAACAAATCCACACATCATCCCACACTGAAAGCGAGGTAACTATGTCACACATAATCGAAATACAAAACGTAACAAAAGAATTCAAAGTGCTCAACCGCCGTGAGGGACTTAAAGGCAGTCTCCGTGACCTGTTCTCCCGTGACTATAAGATAGTACGGGCTGTTGACAATGTATCAATGGACATAGACCAGGGAGAGATAGTCGGATACCTCGGACCCAATGGTGCCGGAAAGTCCACTACTATAAAAATGATGACCGGTGTTCTGGAGCCTTCATCCGGTGAGATACTGGTCAACGGTGCGGCTCCGTATAAGAACCGTACCCGCAATGCTCAGGAAATAGGTGTTGTTTTCGGTCAGAGGTCCCAGCTCTGGTGGGCACTCCCGCTGGTGGAGTCCTTCAAGATACTGAAAGACATATATCAGATAGATGATAAGCAGTATAGCGACATGATGGACCTCTATCGATCCCTTGTGGATATTGAACCCCTTCTCCATAAGCCTGTAAGACAGATGTCACTGGGTCAGAGGACTCTCAGCGATATTCTCGCCGCTTTCCTCCATGACCCTAAGATCGTTTTCCTTGATGAGCCTACTATAGGTCTGGATGTCTCTATGAAGGCTAAGATAAGAACTCTCATCCATGCCCTCAACAAGGAGAAGAATACAACTGTAATACTCACAACCCACGATATGGGCGACGTTGATGCCCTCTGCCGGAGAATAGTCATTATTGACAAGGGCAAGATGCTCTATGACAATGACATCGCTCACCTGAAAGGCTTCTTCGGCTCATACCGTACTCTTAAAATACGCACGGCAGGTCAGCTAAGCGAAACCGCCGGAATGATAGAAAAAGACCTCCCTGACTTCACTGTCAGCTCCGATGACGAGTGGATCTCTATTCTCGTTGACGAGGATAAAAAGAAGGTCATCGACGTTCTCGCCGGCCTCCAGAGCTCCTATGATATAAAGGATATGCAGCTTGAAGAGATCTCTACTGAGGAGGTCATAAAGAAAATATACGAGGAGGGTGTGAAATGAAGCTCAAAAAGTACCTCACCCTCACAAGAGCAGGAATGATAGAGTCCTTGCAGTTCAGACTCGGCACTGTCGTTGTCGTGGTCGGAAATCTCATATACCTCACTGTTGTCTACTTCCTGTGGCGGTCTATCTATGACTCCGCCGGAACAGATGTTGTGAACGGCATGACTTTTTCTGATACTCTTATCTACCTGGTACTGGCTACCGCTCTTTTCAACTTCATGGAGATGTACGCTGTCTGGGAGATAGGCCGTAAGATCCAGTCCGGTGCTATCGTTCTGGACCTTCTGAAACCTATGGACTACCGCAGATACCTTTTCTGGTCCTACTCCGGCTCCTTCGTGATGAATTTCTTCACTACCTTCCTGCCCACATTCATCATAGTCGCTGTAGTTACCAAGGGTGCCGTTCCCATGGGCATCAATCTGCTGTATTTCGTCATCTCAGTGGTCATGGCAATTATTATAAACTACAGCATCGACTTCTTTGTAGGCACCATTTGCCTCTTCACTGAGTCGATATGGGGGATCAACATAATGAAACAGGTCATCGTACTGCTGCTTTCGGGTGCTACAGTGCCTATCGCATTCTTCCCGGAGCCGCTGAAAACTATTGTTATGTATCTGCCCTTTCAGTCCATATACAACGCTCCCCTGACTATCCTTCTTGACGGCAGTCCTGCCCCCGGCGACTTATTCATGATATTAGGGACTCAGCTTTTCTGGTGCATAGTCACCACTGTCATCAGCAGACTTTTCTGGAAAGTGTCTCTCAGACAGATAACCGTGAACGGAGGCTGATACCATGCAGAGAAAAAGTTTAAGATTCTATCTCCGTATCTACCGCAAGATACTCGTCCAGGACCTGAAAAGCAAAATGAGCTACAGGGCGGACTTCATAATTTCCACGATCGGAATGATATTCACTAACATCGCCGGATTTGTTAGCTTCTGGATACTCTTCCGGAGCTTCCCCTCCATAAACGGCTGGACTTACCATGAGATACTCTTCCTTTACGGATTCTCACTGGTCTCACTGACTCCTGTACAGTGCCTTTTCGACAACAACTGGAGCCTGCGTATGTACGTTTATTCCGGTGATTTTATCAAGTACTGCTTCCGGCCTATAAACCTCTTCTTCTACTATCAGTCCGAGGTATTCGATATAAAGGGTCTGGGACAGCTTGCCTTCGGACTTGGAACTATTGCCTATTCATGGGGGAAAATAGGCCTTGACCTCACTCCCCTGATGATACTGAAAATGATAGTCTTTCTCATTACAGCGTCCCTTGTTATGATAGCTCTCCAGAACGCTGCTGCGGCATCCTGTTTCTGGATACAGAACTCCTTCTACCTGCTGGACCTGGTAGTAAGGTTCAAGGACTACGCTAAATATCCGGTTACTATTTTCAGTCCTGTTTTCAAGTTCATTTTCACATTCATAATGCCGATCGCATTCATCGCCTACTACCCAAGTCTCGTCATACTCCGCCCTGATGAGGTGCCGCTGCTCTCGTGGCTCTCACCTCTCATCGGATGTCTGTTTTTCATTCTCAGCTACAAGATATGGATGCTGGGTGCGTCAAAGTATGACGGTACCGGTTCTTAAATTCTCCCCACAGAGAAATAACACAAAACAGAAAAGACGATACCTGTTCTCATCAGGTATCGTCTTTCTTAATTTTATACAGGATATTCCTGGTCTGCGCCCATGCAGAGCTCACTTCTGTTTCAATACTCCTGACCTGTAAGCCGCAAGCAGCTCCCGGAGCTCGTTTATCCGTGTCAGCATCTCCTCACCCTTGTCAGTGTCAGAAATATTAGCACGGCTCTCAAGCCTTTCCACCATGCGTATGGCAGGTGTATGCTCGCTTTCCCCGGAGATGAAGGGCTGATGCTCTGCAAGATTAAGGCTGTGAGAATCGTAGATAAGGGTATAACCTGCAATACCGGTGGCCTTCTGATAGGCCTTGGAGATACCTCCGTCTATGACGAACAGCTTGCCCTCAGCTTTTACTGGACTTTCGCCGTTCTTGATCTTTACAGGCACATGACCGTTGATAATGTGCCCGCTTGCCGGGTCAAGTCCGAACATTCCGAGTATCCTCTCACAGACCTCTCTTTGCTCTGAAAACCGGTAATACGCATTGTAGTTTTCCCTGTGCAAGGTTTCGGCAGAAAGGAAATACCGCTCGAAAAATGCCATTTTGTCCTTGCCGTAAAGCGGCGAACGTGAGCCGCACCAGAGATACCAGAGATAATCAGCGGCATAGCTCTTGTCAGGTCCCTCGGTCATGAAGTACGCACAGTTGGCTATCTCGTCCAGCTTGTCGAGCAGTGCCTTGCCGCTGTAGTCCTTGCCCTCAATGTTCACGCTCTGGGGCTCTCCGTTTTCATCCATGGGGATACAGCCGTGAAACAGCAGATTCCCGTTGACAGTCTTGTACATCGAACCCTTTGAGTATAGGAATCTTATATGCTTATTCAGCTTCTCACTGTGCTGGAATGAGCTTGTCAGCACGGACATGAGCTCGTTCTCATCCTCAGAAAGCTCCAGCGGAGCTTCGCTCCTTACTGTGGGAAAATTCCTGTCAAGCAGTTCATAGGTATTCCCGCAAAGCTCCACTGTCCCTTTTTCAAAATCGACCTTTCTGAAAACATCCCTGTCCTGCATATCCCATTCAGGATGACGTTCGATGAGCTGTCCCTCCAACTTTAGCTGTATGACTGTTATCGCCTTGTGCATCTTAGCTACCAGTGCAGCATCCACCGGGTCATAGATATTATCATCAAGGGTATGAGGCATGAACAGCCGGCAGGGGTCGTCCTTGTAGACCTCTGCCGCAAACACAGCAAGGGCTCTCAGATTGAGTCCATAGCCGTCCTCCAGCACATCGAAGTTATTATAG
>CACWPR010000084.1 GCA_902762855.1 Ruminococcus flavefaciens | reverse complement strand
CAACAAGGGCGAATATCTCTATCCGCCCTATTGTTCATATGATCACTTTTCAGCGATAGCTGCAACACCGGGGAGAACCTTGCCCTCGAGGTATTCAAGAGAAGCACCGCCGCCTGTGGAGATGTGGCTCATCTTGTCAGCGAAACCGAGCTGGATAGCAGCTGTAGCGGAGTCACCGCCGCCGATGATAGTTGTAGCGTCAGCCTCAGCAAGAGCCTCGCAAACTGCTACTGTACCCTTCTTGAGTGTGGGGTTCTCAAATACGCCCATAGGTCCGTTCCAAACTACGGTCTTAGCAGACTTTGCAGCCTGAGCGAAGATCTCAGCAGTCTTAGGTCCGATGTCAAGGCCCATCATGTCAGCAGGGATCTTGTCGGAGTCAACGAACTCAACAGAGATCTCAGCGTCGATCGGATCAGGGAAAGATGCAGCGATAGCTGTATCAACAGGGAGAAGTATCTTCTTGCCGAGCTTCTCAGCCTTAGCGAGCATCTCCTTGCAGTAGTCGAGCTTCTCGTCGTCAACCAGTGACTTACCGATAGAGCCGCCCTGTGCCTTGATGAATGTATAAGCCATACCGCCGCCGATGATAAGTGTATCGCACTTCTCAAGGAGGTTGGAGATAACGTTGAGCTTATCAGCTACCTTAGCACCGCCGAGGATAGCAACGAAGGGATGCTCAGGATCTTCAACTGCATTTCCGAGATACTGGATCTCCTTCTGCATGAGGTAACCAACAGCAGTCTCCTTGACGAACTTTGTAACGCCAGCTGTTGAAGCGTGAGCTCTGTGAGCGCTGCCGAAAGCGTCCATAACGAAAACTTCACCGTCAACGAGGTCAGCCAGCTCCTTGGAGAACTCCTCACCGTTCTTTGTCTCTTCGTTTCCACGGAAACGAGTATTCTCAAGAACAACGATCTCACCGTCGTTCATCTCAGCAACAGCCTTCTTAGCGTTTTCGCCTACTACTGTATCATCAGCAGCGAAAGTTACCTTTGTGTTAACGAGCTCAGCCAGTCTTGCAGCAGCGGGAGCCAGTGAGAACTTAGCCTCAGGACCGTTCTTGGGCTTACCGAGGTGTGAGCAGAGAACTACTTTTGCACCATTCTCAACGAGCTTGTTGATAGTGGGGAGAGCAGCCTGGATACGGTTATCGTTAGTGATAGCGCCGTCCTTCATAGGAACGTTGAAATCAACTCTTACGAGTACCTTTCTGCCTTTTACATTAATGTCTTCTACAGTGACTTTGTTTAATCCTGCCATGGGTATGACATCCTTTCGTTAAAAATTACAATTTTAATGCTGTTAATTATATAACAACGTACATTTATATTTTACACTATTTCAAGATAATTTGCAAGCATTTCCGGAATATTTTTCATGTAAAATCAGTGAATTTTCTCTCGATTCCCTGAACGCTGCCTTTTATCAGCCCAAATCAGCACTCAAAGTCATGCCCCGCCGCCTGTTCAATGCTCCAAAAAGCACAAAAACTGCTCTAACGTATGGAATAAGTTACTTTCATAATGGTGAATAAGTACGTTTAATGTGAAGAAATCTATCAGAGATATTGTGGAGTTGTTTAAAATACTTGAAAAAAGCAGGCTGACATGATATAATGTAAGCAGCAGCCGCCGGCAGCGAATTTGCACAAGCAAAGCTGCGGCGAGTCGCCGTGGATGATTTAAGGAATATTACCGATATAAAAAGTTCTCCACCGAATAATAAATTAACTTCGTTAATAGAAATTCGGCTCCGAACATTTTAATGCTTTTGTGCCGGCGGCTGTTTAATCAAACACGAAAGGGGCTTCATATATGCTTGATGCTGACGTTATGAAAATATCAGGAACGCTCGATACTCCCGTGAATAAGCTCTATATGCTCAGCAGCAATTATAAGCCTCGCAAGAAGCGCCTCGGCAGTACATACGAAAAATATCACACAGTAGTCATTCACCACGGCCGGGAACACAAAAACCGAAAGCTCAGTGTACCGAATACCTTCCTTAAAATGGTACAGCGCAGAATACTTGAACGTTATCTGTATCAGCTTAAAGTCTCGGAATATTCAACTGCATACTGCAAGGGAAAGTCACTGCTTGATAACGCCTCGCCTCACGTTGGAAAGGAATGCGTCCTGAAACTCGATATATCACACTTTTTCGACAGTATAAATGACGATATGGTCTATCTTGTGTTGAAACGTCTCGGACTATCTGTTCCTGCAACTGCACTGCTGACACATTTATGTACATATAGATCAAAGCTGCCGCAGGGTGCGCCTGCTTCTCCTTACATAGCTAATCTTGTAATGAAACAGTTTGATGAAAAGCTGGGACGTTGGTGCAGTGAGCATAATATAACTTATACCCGCTACTGTGATGACATGACGTTCTCCGGTCAGAAGTCAGCTATTCGTGAAAGCCGTATTATAAACAGAGTCAGGAGTATGCTGTATCGTATGGGTTTTACACTCAATGAAAAAAAGACAGTGTTTATCAGTTCGTCACAGCAGCAGAGGATCACGGGAATTGTGGTCAACAAAAAACCAGCGCTGTCACGAGATCAGAAGCGTACTCTGCGTCAGGAGTTATATTACTGTCAGAAGTATGGAGCTGACGAAAGTATCAAACGCAGGAAACTTGATATAGCACCTGACAAATATCTGCATTCCCTGCTCGGACGAATTGCGTTTGCATTGCAGGTCGAACCTGACAACAAAGAAATGCAGACCTGCTTTGATGCCATAAAAGAATTATTATAAATTTTGCCGCCATTACTGGCGGCTATTTTATGCAAAAATCTGAATAACGAGATGTGGTCAAATTGGAAGAAACCGTACTGCTCCAAACAAAGATAATAAAAATCGCTATATTCCGTCATTTCACAGAATATAGCGATTTTTAATTGGTCGAGGTGACAGGATTTGAACCTGCGGCCCCTACGTCCCGAACGTAGTACTCTACCAAACTGAGCCACACCTCGACAGCGTTATAATTATACTACAAAAATTGTAAAAAGTCAATAGTTAATGGCGCTCAGAGATAAATTTCACATATTAAACAAATTTAGCTCAGGACCGCTGTCACTTGATGAGTTTATCTCTTATACGCAGACAGGCTTCGATATGCATTATCCAATGCCTTGAAAAAGGCATCTGTATCAATCCACGAACATCCTTTTCGCACCAATAATCGACCAGCCACGCAGCGTTTTCGTCACTGCTGACAACGTTGAGAGCCATCAATCCACTCTTTGTATCATCAGAGATCCTTCTTTTCAGCTCATCAAATGTCAAATTTCTTACTATGTCCTCTGTACTTTTCTTTACATCAGCAATATAAGAATACAGTTCATCTCTGTTGAGCTTTTCAGAGAAATCAGCTATCTCTCTTCCGGCAAGTTCATTCCCGGTAGTAATTATGGGCGAACCTATACGTTTATCATAGCTGCCAGAAAAGAAAATCTGCTTATCGCCGAATATCAGTGTATGTGCAGCGATATCCTCGATACGGAAAATGTGCCACAGTGAATAGGCTATGCTCTTGCTGTGATAGCCCTTGGAATTAATGAACGGCATAGCGTTTAACTCTTCCCTCGTCAATCCTGCCCTGAAAGATACGACTGTCTGCATAAGTTCATTCCTGAGTTCAAAAAGCGCAGCTATCCCCTGTTTATATGTATCCGGCTTTTTCAGCTTTATCTGCATTTGTTTATTGAGCTCCGACCATTCTTTATTCATATGCTCCCTCTCCCTTTATCAGATATTGCCTCCGGCCTTGAAATTACAAAGAACATGACTGAAATGTACTGCAAGGAAGACTGCTCCTGTAACAGTCAGCAGGATATTTTTCCTCCATAGTCCTATAAAAACATAGAAAAGCGGCGGCATGACAACGATGAATAACAGCATAACCAGAACACCCTGATGACCGGTATAGTACAAGCCCCAGCCAAAAAAATTCAGAAGCAGAACCAATACTGCAAGGCCGAAGAATATCCTTCCCCTTCCTTCAGAAATATCGAAAAGTGTTGAATCCTTATGCACGATAAAAGTCATCAGAGCAATACAGGATGAGCCCAGTATCTTTTCTGATATGTCAAGAAATGCCGAAGATTCCTTCATGTTCATTATGGGGTTAGACTGAGGCTTTATGAGTGGCATGACCATATACGGTATCTCCTGCACCGCAAAAAGCAGCAGTCCCAACATTCAGAATCCTAAATACTGACTGCCAAATAGCCTGAAAAATCTAAACATCGTATCTCCCCGCTCCTTATCATTTTCTGCTTTTATCAAAGCAGCTTGCTATCAGCTATTATACACCTGCATATTATATTTGTCAATAAAAAACCGCAGCGTTCCCACTTTGTGAAAATGCTGCGGTCCTGATATACGCTGTCAGATATATTACTTGGTTATTGCCTCTGTCCAGTACTGCTGATTGTAGATGTCAGTAACCAGGTACATTATCTTGACTTCACCGTCGCCTACGTCTGTATTGCTTATCTGCATATTCTCTGTTACCTTCATAGGCTCGCCAAGATAGTAGGTGTCGAGGTACTCCTGGTCGTATGAATAATAATCACAGATAAACTCAAGCGTATCACCGACATTGAGCTCTGTCATGCTCTTTGCGACTGTGTCTGTCTCATCGTTAACATATGCCGGCTCGGCACCTGCGATATAGCCGTCAGGCTCGTCCTTGTCAAATACTATTATGAGCTTTACTCTCTCGCCGTTAAGATATGCCGGAACATATCCGGTGATAACGTCGTCGCCTTCAAAATCGGTAGTATCGGTGTGATAATATGCCACAGGCTGTCCGTTTATAGAAAGCCAGTTGCGGTCAGTATCTGCAACAAGGTCATCATCGTCATTGTATGTGAATGTATTATCTATACCGAGGTCGATATATCCGCTGCCGTCGTCATAGAACATATTCTTGTCGATAGCGTGTATCATTTCCCACTGGGCATCAGGCAGGTCAAGGATATACTCTCCGTTATCCTCAGTCCAGATGAGATTGCTTGCATCGAAATAATGCTGTGAGAGATACTCAGTGTTCTCGGCTGAATCCGCTCCCTCCATGAAGTCGGTATTTGAGGAGTCGAGACCGTCTATGCTCCTGCCGGATGAACCTCCGCCAAGGAATGCACCGAGGAGCTGACCTATCATATCAGAGCTGCCGGATGAACCTGAGGAGCCGCCAAGTCCGAAGAGCGAACCTATAGGCGATGAAGAGCCTCCTGCGGCTATCTGGCCGCTGGTCTCCAGCTTTGCGAACTGTCGGATGCAGTTGGTGTAATCAGAGTCCATGCCTATCTGGCTGTAGGTGCTGCACGCACTGTCAACATAGGATGTGCGCTGGTACGGGAAATAAATGGAAACACCGTAGGCGTTTGTCATATTTGAAGAAGTACGGTTGTACTTTACCGCTCCCTGGATGGACTTTTTCAGCTCAGCTCCCTCAGGGGTGCCCATATTCTCGGCCAGATTAACAAGGTCTACCTGGTCTATCTTTGAGCTGGATGCAAACTCTCTTGTTGCATATCTTGCATCAGATACAGCCTGATATTCCTTGTTGTCTATCTTGCTGCTGACTGACTTTGAGAATGCAGACAGGTCAGCAGGAACTGTATTTGCGAACTCTGCAAGGTCGATGACTGAGAGTGTGGTTTTCTGTCCCTTGCACTTCTTTCCGCACTCGGTAACGAAGTCGTCAACAATATTCTTGCCGATCTCAACTGTGGGAGTTGAGGTATTGCCGGCCAGTTTTTTCAGCCAGTCAGTGTAGTACCAGCCGATACCCGGCTCTGTCTCCTCAGAAGCTATGAGGTAGTCAGCATAGTCGTTGAGCATCAGAGCATTCTCAGCAGTTGCCATAAGGCAGGCATCAAATCCGATGAAATCAAAGGTCATGCCACTGTTTTTCAGTGCCTTTGAAATGCCTGCAAGGCTCATAGAACCGCTGCTCTGGTTCTTCTCGTCGTAGCCGTAGCCGCTTACCGAGCCGCCGCCGTGGTCCCAGAGAATGAGTTCATTGCGGTTTGCAGGGAAGTTCTTGCTGCAATACTTTATGAATGATGTCAGAGTGTCCGGAGAGGTCATTGCCTTGCTTCCGTCATCGCTGACAAGACGTGTCACCTGACCGCCGCTTATCTGGTATATCTGGTTAACAGAGGAGCTGATGCTGGAGGTCTTCCAGGCCTTGCAGCCGCCGGTATAGACTATCAGGTTTATATTATTTCCGAAGGATGTGCTGGCCTGACGCATCTCCTCCATATCAGAAGAGGCCATGCCGTATTTTGATTCAAGGTCAGTACCGCACATATACACCATAAGTGTAACTGTGTCCTGATTATTGCCCTTTATCTGGGTCCTCTTGGCTCTTGAGCCGCTGGCTACTCCGGTATCTGCGCTGGTCTCGCTGCTGGCAGTATATCCGCCTGAACCGGAAGCTCCGCCTGAGCCAGAGTCTCCGCCGCCTCCGCCGAGGAGTCCGCCAAGTCCGCCGCCCTTGAAGAGGAGCATCGCTATTATTGCGATTATCGCAATACCTCCGCCGCCTCCTACAGCAGCTCTTTTGACATTTCCGCCGCCGGATGTTCCTCCGGAATGGTCTGCGGAGCCGACTCTGCCCGTGCCGAGTCCTTCTCCTCTTTTATGTACTCCCGAACCGCCGGAAGTTACGTTCTTCTGACGGGCTTTTGGTCTTTTCTGATTTGGATCCATATTGACCTCCGTTTTCTGTGCGTCCTTGCAGACACCGATTCTATTGGTTGACATATATATTGTACACGTTTTTTCCTTAGTTGTCAAGAAAAACAAATACAGGGCACATAGGTCTCTCCAATGTGCCCTGCTGAGTTTATGTCGTTGTGCTTTCGTCACTTTCAGTGAACAGTTCCGCATCAAGCAGACGGCAGTATGTTATGCCGTATTCGTCGTATGCATCAAAAATGCCTGTCACGGTTATGGGGTCCCCTATCTCAGGATAATCCTCCGGATATGTACGCTCCTCTTTAAGAACGAACTCTACTCCCTGGCTGCAGCAGGCTGCTGCATCGGGAATGAACACCGAAAAATACTCCTTCTGTGCAGGGTCCTTGAAATATGCGAAGTTCCCTGTCATCTTCATGGACTTTCCCTTGTATTTGTCCGGATTTACCGTCATATCGTATATCTGTCCGTACATCATGTTCGCATTGAGTCCTGTCAGGTCATAGTCAAACTCCCCCGACTGGCTCTCCGGAGCCTTTCCGCATCCGGCTGTAAACAGCAGGATAGCCGCCGCCATTGCCGTGAACGCTTTTTTCATCCTCTTGACCTCCCGATAAATGCACCAGCAGTGCTGAATAATATGAACGCTGCAAGGTCCGCAGCAACTATCGTCGAACCTACCGGCGTTGAGAACAATATGGATACCACTATTCCAGCCGCCGCACATATGACTGATACTGCCGCTGAACATATTATGACGCTCCTGAAGCTCCTGAACACCCTCATCGCTGAAAGTGCCGGGAAGATTATCAGTGCGGATATGAGCAGTGAACCTACAAGGTTCATGGCAAGGACTATTATCATCGCTGTTATCACCGCTATGAGCAGATTGTATGCATCTGCCCTGACTCCCGATGCCTTGGAAAAGCTCTCGTCAAATGTCACGGCAAATATCTTGTTGTAGAACAGTATGAACATACCAATGACTATCGCTGCCATTATGATACACAGCTTTACATCAGACTTTTTCAGCGTAAGTATTGATATAGAGCCGAAAAGCGTACTGCACACGTCACCGCTGTTATTCGAGCCGGAGGGGTACAGGTTCATGAGCATATAGCCTATGGCCAGAGCTCCGACAGATATCATCGCTATGGCTGCATCGCCCTTTATCTTCGTATTCTGCCCGGTCCTGAGCAGAAGTATGGCCGCTATGAGCGTCACCGGCAGGACGACTATCATGTTATTCGTGTCAGCTATGAGCTCTATGACCTTCCGGGCAAAGCCCTTCGTATTCTCCGAAACGTCATCTTTAGTAAGCCTCAGCATAAAGAAATTCAATGTTGATGCCACTGACATGGCTCCGAAGGCCACATGGGACAGTCCGTCGCCTATGAAGGAGAACCTTTTCAGCACCAGTGTTACTCCCAGAAGCGATGAACAAAGTGCTATCAGAAGTCCTACTATGAGAGCATATCTTGCAAACGGGAAGCTGAAATAGTATTCAAGGGTCTCTATCGTATCACTCATCTTCAGCACCGCCTTCCACCTCTATGAACGCCTTGCCTGCACGGCTGTTCTCATAGTCTGAAACAGTCCCGAAAAATAGCTGTTTCCGGCTGCCTATGTGCAGTATATGGCTGGCGTATCTGAGGGATGAATTCACGTCGTGTGAGACCATTATAACAGTAACTCCCTTTTTATTGAGTCCGGCTATCAGCTCGTAGAGGTCTGTCTGTGCCTTCGGGTCAAGGCCTGTGACCGGCTCATCAAGAAGGAGCATATCCTCCGCCGCACACAGTGCCCTTGCCAGGAGAACTCTCTGCTGCTGTCCTCCGGAGAGCTCACGGTAGCAGCGCCTTGACAGTTCACTTATCCCCAGACGCTCCATTGCATCGGCAGCACGTTTTTTCTCAGCTTTGTTGTAGAATGGTCTGATGCCGCAGCCTGCCAGACAGCCTGACAGCACCACCTCCCGGACAGATGCCGGAAAGTCCCTCTGTATCTGTGTCTGCTGGGGAAGATAGCCTATCCTTCCGGAGCCTCCCTCTTTGTTTATCTCAATATCGCCGCTGACCTGGGGTTTGAGTCCGAGAAGAGCCTTTACAAGCGTGCTCTTTCCCGAACCGTTCTCACCAAGTATGCACAGGTAGTCACCACTGTTTACTGTGAAATCTATTTTTTCCGTGACGATACGTCCCTCATATCCCAGAGAAACGTTTCTGCATACGACTTTTTTACTCATTTCAGTTAAGCGCCTCTTTCAGCACGTCATAATTCGACTTCATAATATCAATATATGTTGCTCCGCTTTTGACCTTGTCATCAGACACAGACTGGACCGAGTCCAGCTCAGCTATCTCAATGTCTCCTGAGGAGGTGCTCTCTATCACTGAACGGGCTATCGACTTGTCTGAGCCCTCAATAGTGAATATAGTTTCCGCTCCAAGCTCGTCAGCCTTTTCCGCAAGAAAAGCTATGGTGCTGAAGCTCGCCTCAGTCTCAGCAGAGCATCCCACAAATGCAGCATAGTACTTCAGGCCGTAGTCATCTGTAAAGTACCTGAACGGGAAACGGTCTCCGAATATCAGTGTATCTGTTTTTGCAGAGCCTATCATTTCTGTAAACTGTCCGTCCAGTTCATCAAGCTGGCCAAGGTAGCTCTCTAAATTCTTACGGTAGCTGTCAGCATTGTTCTTGTCCTTCTCGCAGAGAGCATCTGTTATTGCACGGCAGCAGGTGCCGGCATTCCTGAGCGAGAGCCAGATGTGCTCGTCGTACTCAGGCTCCTCTTCCTCCTCTTCTTCCTCCTCAGCTTCCATTCCTTCAACGACTTCCTCTTCCTTTACCGAATCACCTATAACATCCATAAGGTCTATGACCTTCATATCCTTGTTTTTGGCCTCAGAAAGGGCATCGTCCACCCAGCCGTCAGACTCTCCGCCTACATATATGAATATGTCGCAGTCAGATATGGTTATCATATCATCCGCTGTGGGCTGGAAATTATGAAGGTCTGCTCCGCTATTCAGCAGATATGTGAGTTCAACATCCTCTGCATGGCTGCCCAGTATCTCACGGGTCCAGTCATACTCTGGGAAAATGGTGCATACAATACTGAGCTTGCCGCTGTCTTTTTTTATGTTTCCGCAGCCGGAAAGGCTTGCTGCAATCGTAAAGCAGGCTGCTGCGGCTATTATCTTCTTTAAGTTCATGTTATTACTCCTTTTAGCATTTTATATTATCCGGGTCTGTGTGTACCTTTCTGCTAATTCAGGAGCCTTACCCTCATTGTCACCGGGTCTGAACGTTCTTCAAGGCGGCTGCTGACCAGTAATATTTCAACTGTGATAACAAGCGCAGCCGTAGCAACAGTCTGTTCCCTGGGAGCATCGCCGGAGACAAGAAGTCCGCTGACTGACTCAACTGCCGCACAAACCGGGCAGTCCTCCCCTGTACAGTTGTGGTCTGAGCCTAAAGCAATGAACACGGCCGCACCAAGCAGGATAGCGCTGAGTACTATGCATATCATCTGTACTGCTCTGCTCTTTCTGACTGCCATATTCATGCCTCCTTAAAATTGATAATCATTTTCAATTTATGATTATATCACAT
>CACWPR010000083.1 GCA_902762855.1 Ruminococcus flavefaciens | reverse complement strand
TTTCCGATGTTCTCTTTTCCTATCGGTGGAAGAGTTCGTTTATCGGTAAATAATAGCATTGACCTTAAAATCATAGAGCATTAAATTCTCATTTATCTTCGCAGCATAAACAAACACAATGCCCCTGAGTGCTTTGTTAAACGCTCAGGGGCAAAACTTATGTATGGTTATCTGTATTACAGGGAGGCATTATTTTTCCTTCCGGCCTGAGTACGGCAGCAGGAAGCTGCATGGACCTCAGATGCACCGGATGAACTGAGCACCTTTGCGAGCTCTGAGATAGTACTTCCGGTGGTGCAGATGTCGTCGATGATGAGAACACGTTTTCCTGCGATGATTTCCGGTTTTCTGACGGAGAAGGCATTCCTGACGTTCACTCGTCTTGACATCCTGCCAAGTGACTTCTGAGGGAGGGTGCTTCGTATTTTTGCGGCAGCGCTTCTGGCAGTGGGTATTCCGAGTTCTCTGCCAACCACCTTGCAGATGAGCTCAGACTGGTTGAATCCACGCTCAGCCTTGCCCGAACGGGACATGGGGACCGGTATCAGAAGGTCGATCCTGTCAGATATTCCGTTTTCACGGAGCTTTTCCGCAAGGTACATCCCAAGAGCGTAGTCGGCATTTCCGCAGACTCCACGTTTCAGCAGCATTATTGCCGGGCGGATGTTCTCGTCATAGACGAAACAGGCAGTGAAGCTCTTTGTATGCGGCGGCCGTGACGTCCCGGTGTAAGGAGTGAGCTTTCCGGTACAGCTGATGCAGAATCTTTCCATGCTGCCTATGATAGCTCCGCAGACCGGACAGCGGTTCGGGAAGAATAGAGCCAGCAGTGAACGTTTTAGTTTTATATCCATAGCTTAATCTTCCGCAGCAGGAGCATTTCCGGCATCTTCCAGACTTTCCACAGCACTGAGCTTGCGGTTTATCTGCCTTGTACGGACTCCCACCAGCTTTTCCAGGTCGTCATCCACCTTCTTGATGTGCTTCTGAGTCTCCTCAAGAGCCTTGCCGAAGGTGAGGAACTCTGCCCTGACCTCGCCAAGGACCTCCCAGACCTGATTGGTCTTTTGCTGGACAGCAAGGGTCTGGAATCCCATTTGCAGGGAGTTGAGGGTAGCAGCCATCGTGGAGGGGCCGCAGACAATAACACTGAGGTCACGGCGCAGGGACTCTGTCATGCCGCTGTTTATGACCTCCGCATAAAGTCCCTCAAAGGGAAGGAACATGATACCGAAGGAGGTGGTATACGGCGGCTGGACGTACTTGTCCCGGATGTCCTTTGCACTCTTGCGGACTGCATTGCAGAGCTCCTTGCGGGCGGCGGCCACAGCTTCAGGGCTGCCGGAGTCCATAGCGTCCTGCAAGGCGGCATAAGTGTCACCGTGGAACTTTGAATCTATGGGCAGATAGACTGTTCCGCTGCCGGTGCCGGGGAGCTTTACTGCGAATTCAACTCTGTTGCTGCTGCCGGGGATAGTGGGCACCTCACGGTCGAACTGTCCCGGAGCGAGAATGTCCTCAAGGATAGCTCCGAGCTGTATCTCTCCGAGTATGCCGCGGTTTTTCACGTTTGAGAGAACTTTTTTCAGGTCTCCCACACCGGCGGCAACGGTCTGCATCTCGCCGAGGCCCTTGTAGACCTGTTCGAGTCTCTCGCTGACCAGTCGGAAGGACTCCGACATCCTTGTCTCCAGCTTTTCGCTGACTGTGGACTGTATCTCAGTGAGCTTCCGGCCGTTTTCCTCCTGTATACCGGCAAGGTGACGTGCGATAGTGGACCGCATGGCGTCCAGCTTCATTTCGTTATTTGCTTCAAGGGTCTTGAACCTCTCTTCAAGCTGACGGAGCTGAGCCTCCACGGAGTCAGCGGAGCTCTTCTGTCCGGAGGCGAGAATATCGCCAAGGCTCCGGACGCTGTTCTGCACGTTCAGTGATACCTCTTCACGGAGCTGCCTGTCTGAGAGGACACTGTCCTGGCGGAGCTTGTCGAGCTCCGGACCGATGTCCTTTCCGCCGGACTGCCCGGCGTTTTTTGCTATCAAAACAAACATGAGGACGATGATGACCGTCCCCATGATGATAAGCACTATATCCATAGTACCTCCTAAAAATACATATACAACTGGCATTTTATCATGCCGTTATAGAGCTTTCTCCTGCGTGAAGCCTGTGAGCCGAAGAACTTCTCGAACTCCTCATGAGGTGAGATGACGTAGCTCTGTCTGCTGCCGCCCTTGCCAAGGACCTTGCCCATCTGGCGGTATATATCCTCAGCCTGACGGAGCTCCAGGAGCCTTTCACCGTAGGGTGGGTTGCATATCACAATGGAGTCGTCTGGCTGGCGGAATTTTGATATATCAGCCTGTTCCACCTTTATCCTTGACTTTATGCCGGCCTTGTGAGCGTTATCGAGGGTGAGGGCAACTGCTGCGTCGTCGATGTCAGCGCCTATAGCCTGGAATTCAGCGGAGCGGTCAACGTTGTCGATAGCTCTGCTGCGCTCCTCACGCCATATCTTCTCGTCGAAGCAATCCCACTTTTCGGCTGCGAACCTGCGGTTGATGCCGGGGGCTATCCTGAGAGCTTTAAGAGCTGCCTCGATGAGGATAGTACCGCTGCCGCAGAAGGGGTCGCAGACTATTGATTCCGGCCTTACTCTTGCCAGGTCAACTATACCTGCTGCGAGAGTCTCCTTGATAGGAGCGGCATTTGAGTTCTTTCTGTAGCCTCTCTTGTGAAGGCCTGTGCCGCTGGTATCGAGGTAAATAGTCACAACGTCCTTCAGGATGCTGAACTGTATCTGCACCTTCGGACCTGTCTCTTCAAACCAGCTTATACCGTACTTTGCGCCCAGTCTTTCCACTGCGGCCTTTTTTATAATGGACTGACAGTCAGGGACGCTGTGGAGGGTGGAGTTGAGGGAGTAGCCCTTTACGGGAAATGCATCCTTCGGGCCGATGAAGCGTTCAAGCTCAATGGCCTTCACACCCTGAAAGAGCTCCTCGAAGGTAGACGCTCTGAATTCTATGAGTTCGATGAGCACACGCTCTGCTGTAGAAAGACAGAGGTTAGCTCTTGCGAGGATGTTCTCATCCCCGCAGAAGCTGATCTTTCCGTCGCTGACTTTTAAGTCAGTGCCGCCTATTTTTGTTATTTCGTATTTCAGTACGCTCTCCAGGCCGAAATGGCAGGGACAGCATAGTTTTAAAGTATTGCTCAAGTTATCACCTTATCTTTATTGTCCGTACTCTCCGGCATCACCGCCGCCGTTATCGACCCAGCCTCCGGCGTCACCGCCGCCGTTATCGACTCCGCCGCCGGCATCTCCGCCGCCGCCGTTATCGACCCAGCCTCCGGCATCACCGCCGCCGCCGTTGTCTACCCAGCCGCCGGTATCTCCGCCGCCGCCGGATGTGTCACCGCCGCCTGTATCACCGCCGGAATTGTCGGACCAGTCAGTACCGTCACCGCTGGATGTGTCACCGCCGCCGGAGTTATCAGTCCAGCCGGAGTTTCCGCCGCTGTTGTCTGAAGGAGCTGACCAGTGGCCGCCGTCACACTGAGGAGCGTTGGTTGACTTCCAGTAGCCGTTCTGACTGCTCTTGGGACAGTACTGTCCGGCTATCTTACCGGTCTGAGTACACCATGGGCTCTCGATAACAGTTTTTACGGGGTCAAAGTCGTCGGGAGTATCTGCATATTCTGTTTCTGCATATTCACCGATAATCTTTTTCCAGACATCGGATGCGTGGAATGAAGTGGGGAGGGACTGGCTGTCTCTGTATCCCATATATCCCACAGTAACACCGCTGGCGAAGTCACGGGTAAGTCCTACGAATGCGGAGTCCCACCAGTTCTCGGTAGTACCGGTCTTGCCGACTACCACCTTATGATTGAGTCTTGCACCGGTACCTGTACCGTGCTCGACAACGTTTTTCAGCATACGGTTCATGACCCATGCAGTCTCGTCGCTTACGGCCTGTCTTGGGTTGCCGTTGTTTTCATAGATGACATTGTGGTTGCTGTCCTCTATCTTAGTGATGATGTGGGCCTCGTTGTAGATACCCTCATTTCCGTAAGGAATGTAGGCGTTTACGAGGTTTTCAAGGGTAAGACCTTCTGTGAGCGCACCGATGGAAAGAGGAGCGTAGCCCAGATCGTTCGGCTGTGCGGGAGGGTCTATAAGGTCCATACCCAGCTTTTCCTCACAGAACTTGAATACAGCCTCTGGAGTGAGCTCATTACAGAGCTGAACGGGGATTGTATTGTATGACTGCTGGAGCCAGTAGTAGATGAAGTTGGAATTACCTGTGATATACGGAGATGAATCGGTAGAGTAGTTGGAAGGCCATGGCTTTCCGTCATCGTCGTTCATAATTGACTTATCCTGATAAACTGAGCCCCAGTGGATGAGGTCAGTCTCCAGAGCCAGACCGTATGTGGAAACAGGCTTGATAGTCGAACCGATAGAACGCTTGTCTGTAACAGCGTAGTTGGTTATGAGCGACTCCTTTTTCTCGCCCCAGTTTCCGACTGTAGCCATAACGGAGCCGTCATATCCCAGTGCAACGAAGGCAACGTGAGGGAGGCTCTCTGCGTCGGTGACTGTACCGTCATTGTTGAGGTCCACCCAGCGGCGGAGGTAGTCGGTGTCGATGAGGTTATTGACGTCCTTGAACTGCTCCTCAACGTAGGACTGCATCTTGTCGTCTATCTTAGAGTATATCTTGTATCCGCCCTTGTTTATGCGCTTTATCGCATCGTCACGGCTGTCCAGGTTGAACTGTTCCATGATGTAGTCAGCGGCTTCATAGTAGATAGCGTCAAGGGCCCAGGAGTAGGCCTGCTGTTCCTTTGCAAGCTGTTCAGCGGAGTCCTCAGGATGTTCCTTCAGGTACTCCTCGGAGTCGGTATAGATTATCGGAGTATTCAGGTACTCCTGATATTCGTCGTAGGTTATGGCGCCGTTGTCGTAGAGCTTGTACAGAACGTATTTCTGACGCTCTCTGTTGTTGGCACGTCCGTCAACTATCAGAGGCTTCCGTGGGTCATCGTCCTCATGGTACCACTGGAAGGGACCGTATTCCTCCGGGCTCTTAGGTATAGCCGCAAGGACTGCCGCTTCCGGAGTAGTGAGCTGGTCAACGGTCTTTCCGAAGTAGTTTATGGATGCGAGCTCGATCCCGTTGGTAGCACCTCCGAAGCTGATGTAGTTAAGGTACTCCTCCAGTATCTCGTCCTTGGAGTAGGTCTTTTCGAGCTGCATGGCGCTGAATATCTCACGTATCTTACGCTGAGGGGAGTGCTCGGTATCGCCGGTAAGGTTCTTGATGAGCTGCTGTGTAATAGTCGAACCACCCTGCTCAGTGTCGTAGATGTGGATGAACATATTCAGGAATGCCGAGAAGGTACGCTTGTAGTCAACACCGTCATGGGTGTAGAAACGTTCGTCCTCGGTGTACACGAAGGCATCTCTTACGTGCTGGGGTATCTTGTCGATAGATACAGGGATACGCTGCACAGTTGACTTTACCTTATGGAGCTGTACGATAGTTTCGTTGCCGTCCTCATCGGTCTTTATGCCGTAGAAGAAGGTATCGTTTCCGGATTCGAGCTCCTGGAAGGTTATAGCAGTGCTGTCGTCCATAAAGTCAAGGACGTAGACAGTCAGTGCAGTAGCAACAATGGTTCCGGTTATCACCATTACCAGGAACAGAGAAAGCAGTGTGGTAGCTATTACCGTCATCAGCTTTTTGAAGATGATGAACGGCAGACTGTGTTTTTTCTTCTTTTTCTTCGCCGGAGGCGGAGGGCTCATCATATCGGGTCCGCCGTCCGCAGGAGCATCCATAAAGGGAGCGTCCGCAGACATGAAGTCAGCAGGCATTTCCTCTTGGGGAAACTCGGCAGGTATATCTGCCGGTATGCCCTCGGAAGGCTCCGATGAAGGGGTCAGGATATCGTCATTCATTTTGTCACCAGACTGTCCCGCCAAGGCTGCGGGACATTTCCTTTCACATAATTATACATCATATATTATAGCACATTTTTCTGCGGTTGTTAAGGGATTTTTTTAAAAAACGTCATTTTGTATAATATAGAAAAAACCGGCAACAATAATTACAGTTATTTCGGCAAAGGAGAATAAAAACATGGAAATGAGATTTGACAGGAGGATATATTTTACTCTGGTATCGGCAGTAACAGCGGCCGGATTCATAGTGATATGCACCCTTGGACAGACCGTCCACAGCCATAAGGTGGAGACACGTCTTGCGGCGGCAGCCGATGAGGAAAGGGAGCCGCTGTATACAGTCAGGGAGTACGAGGGACGGATAGGAGTTTTCTGCCGTGGGAACGCCCAGCCATTCAGGTACGCCCAGGCAGACCCCGGACTTCTGCCGGAGTACGACCGGGAGCAGCTCCGTGAAGGGATAGGCTTTGACAACGAAGAGGAGCTCCGGGCATATCTGGAGGATATGGAGTCGTAAAACAGGTAAGTTCCAGCCATAGTATTTCAGGACGGCAGTCAGAAGTACTATGGCTTTTCTGTTGACATTACAAAGGTGCTGTGCTATAATTGTTAATACCATAAAAATCAAAAAATATTGGGGAAAGGGATATAATAATGAAAAAAGCGATCACACTTCTATTGATCCTTGCAGCGACCTTATCAATTACCGCCTGCGGAGACAAGCAGGAAAGCTCTTCTCAGCCGGAAAGCAGCCTCAGCACTGAGACCATTGAAAGCAGCACCGCCGAAATAATACAGCCGCAGACAGCAACTCCCAAAAAGCTCACAAATAAAATGACGGAAACCGAGCTTCAATTTACAAAAAAGCATGGACTTACTCTGCTGGACGAACTCGAAAAGCCAAGTGCAGACCCGAATGCCGAGCACACTGTAAGTATTGAGTTCATGACGAGCGACATTGATAAAAGTCGTGCCTATTATGAAGAAAACCATGATAGTATAACAGATGAAGAATACAACAATGGAATGAAAAAGTTACAGAAGATAGAGGAAGCCGGAGGGGAATATCGAATCCCGTACTATGTTCTCGTAGACGGGTATATTCTTCCGTTTAGTATTCCGGATGAATATAGTTTTCAGGACGGTATTCTTTTTACTTTTACTACGCCAATTGATGAAAACGGAGAGCATAATCCGACAACATATCAATTCGCTTCACTTGATGAGTATCTGGAATACATTTCTGAAATTGCGAAATTAATGAACTACAACGATGAATTGACCGAACTGATACTACTGGATACGCAGATCGCATTTGATGCGCTGAAAAGCGGCGATTATGAGGAACTGCCCGAAGGTGCGGCCTATAATAATGGTGAAAACCCATATCTCGTGGACATCTTTCAAAATTACAGAAGCGACTGGGAATTTGACCGTGCTGCCGTTGAAGAAATAAAGGATTCCGTTGACGAAATAAACATCTACGATGAAGAAATGGGCAAAAATTTTACTGTACACGTTACGCTCCCGCCTGATTACGACGAAAACAAGACCTATCCAGTATTCTTCCTGACGGACGGTATATGGCGCTTCGGCAACTGTCCCGAGCTGAGAAAATGCATGGAGAACGGCGAAGCTGCACCGGTGATACTTGTCAGCCTTTATTACAGCTATGATGTCACCGATCCCGACCAGGAAATGCGCTATGAGGATCTTGTCATCAATCGCAGTGAGCTGCTGGATTTTATCACCGACAACCTGATGCCGTATCTCTGCGAGAATTACAACATCGACTGCGGAAATTCCACGCTGTACGGTCATTCGGACGGAGGCGTATTCACACACTATGCACTGTTCAATTCAGATCAGTACGAGAATCAGCCCTTCGGACATTACATCATCGGCAGCCCTGCACTGTGGGGGCTAAAGCATTATAATGAATATGAAGGCATCAGCAATGACATTTATATGAATGATTACGGCTATTTTGACAGAAACGAAACTCTGGATAAGACTGTGTTCCTCTGTGCAGGTTCGCAGGAAGATCCCGATTATGCCGACAATTATCGTGAGGGTGATGATACAACACTGGAAGGTGTTGCAAAGCTGAAGGAGCGCCTTGAGTCACATAATGCAGCACTGACCTACAAACTGTATGAATCTCACCATTATCAGTACATCCCGGAAATGCTGATAGAATATCTGAAAGAAACATATCCGAGCAATTGAAGAATATGATCCTGATCTGTTTTAGTAGGAAAATACAATGCCCCGAAGTATTTTGAAATGCTTCGGGGCAAATTCTATATTGGGTATCCGTCTGAATGTGCGTCCTGTCCGGTTTCAGATATTAATCGAAAGGTCAATTGGCATGAGCTGGTCTATCTCCACTGAATCCGGAGTTACGATGCAGTCTGCTGCGATGCAGTTGACTCCCATTGAAACAGCTTTGCGGAGTGTGTCACCGAATTCACGGTGAGTTTTGTCATTAGGCCTGAAAAGGACAGGTCCTTTCATCTGTACGACGAACAGCAGCCATGCACCGAGTCCCTGTTTCCGGCACTCGATAAGCTCATTTATATGTTTGACACCACGCTCTGTTGGAGCGTCAGGGAAGGAGACGATGCCGGAGCCTTCCAGTGTTACGCCTTTGACTTCCAGAAATGATGTGTTCCCCTCATGCTCTATCCGGAAGTCGAATCTGGAATTTCCCCACACTGATTCACGCTTTATGACGCTGCCCTCCGGAAAGAGATCACCCTTCCGGAGCCATTCCTCTGCCGCATGGTTCGGCATCTGTGAATCCATATTCACAAGGAGAGGAGGCATTCCGCTGCGTATTTTTTCCACAGTGACCAGGTCGAAGGCCGTTTTTCTGGCTGGGTTATGTGACCTTTCCAGCCATACTCTGGCACCCTTGGTGAGGAGCTCATGGCAGCGGCCTGTATTTTTTACGTGTACTGTTTCAATGCGTCCGTCCAGCTCGACCTCTGCTATGAAACGGTTGGGCCGGCTGAGAAATACCGCCGGGACTATGTCTGAGTACCTCATTCTATGCACTTCTCCACGCTGTCAGCAAGGTCGCTGCGGACGAAGACAACAGTGTAAACTGTTACAGCCTTGTCTTTGAAAGTTCTTACGTTAGCTTTACGGTAGCAGAGTGAGTATTTGTCTTTTAGTCCAAGAGCTTCAGTTTCGTCTTCTATTGATATTGATGAAGTGAATATGACTTCCGGGCTGCCCATGGATCTCATCCATTCTATATCCTCTTCGTATTCTTCATCGGTGGCAACCACATGAGTGCAGTAAGTGAGTCCTCTGTCTGAATTCATAAAGAGATTATGCTCCAGGAAGGCATTTGTACTTATAGTACCATACGTGAGTATTTTTGTTGTATTTTCGTTCCAGCAGCCAAGGATCTTTTTATTTTCAAGATCATTTTCCTTTACCCATTCGGCGGTTCTTATGCCAGCATCATACAGTTTCTTGCGGTCGGTATTGAAACAGTGGATATTCCAGTATAAATTTGTAACAACTGTTAATGTGATAAAAAGTTTCACACTGTATTTGGTTATTATTCGAAAATTATCGGTCTTTTCAAAAGGGGCGGTAAGTTCGGAAATTGTCAGGGGTTCTCTTTTCTGAGCTATCCAAAGGAACATTATTACAAGGGCAGCAAATATTCCAAAGTGGTGGGGCATTGAATATATTGCGGTAAGCAAGATGAAAAATCCATTTATTGTAAAAAATTCAGCAAGCATTTTTCTCTTCTTGCAGATCATGATAAGTGAATACCATATTATTGCTGAGAACAAAAAACCTACAGCTATTTCATAAAAGACAGGTTCGGTTGTCTGAAGCCATTCATCATCGTTAATGAAACTTGTTATAAAAGATTCTGAGGGCATGAGGGCTGCACTGAAAAACAGTGCCTTGAAAAAGCTTAGCGGTGAGAGCATATGTATCCCGCCGGTATTACTTCTGGGTGATATTTCAAGCATGATGAGGATAGCTGCTGCCAGCAGCAAGCAGTAGGATGCAAACAGCTTTTTGCCTGTGTTTTTTATCACTCCGGGAATGTATTTTTCCTGGATGAATCTGCGTATCAGGTCAGTAGCGGCAAAGCCTCCGGCTATTGCAATACCATATGAATGGCAAAGGCACATGAACAGCATAGCAAGCAGATATCGGAAAGGTTTCTTGTCCCTTTCAGGGTAGAAGTCTGCCACCAGCAGGGCGGCAAGCATCAGCATTGCATAGGGTCTGGAGATGACACCGTACTGAAATACCAGGTAATAGCTGCACGAAAAGAAAAGTTTGAGTTTCCAGCCAAAGGGCGAGCGCAGCTCAAGCATTGCCAGAAAACCTGCATAGGTCACTATCTGTGCTATTATCAAAGTTGGACGGCATGAAAGCCCCAGCTTTGCAGGCAGGAGCAGGATATGCCAGAGCGGAGGATGTCCCTCATAGTGGGGGAGGACGAAAAAAATGTCGTGAAAGGATGCGTCTCTTGCAATGAGATAGGCCTGTATCTCGTCAAACCATGGCTCATGGAAGAATATTCCGGACACAGACAGAGCAGTCAGCATAAAGAACATTATTACTCCCGTGAGTCTGTC
>CACWPR010000082.1 GCA_902762855.1 Ruminococcus flavefaciens | reverse complement strand
CGCTGTAGCGGAGATGCCGGTGAGGGATACGACCGCTGCGGCAGCCGCCGCAGTAATTGCTCGTTTATTCAAATCATTCAACCCCTTTTGCAGCGGAAGTGCCTGCCGCCGCTATATATTTATACATTATATTATAAAATATAATGCAGGATATGTCAATAGAATCCGCAAAATTACGGCTGAAATCATAGAAAAGGCCCATTTTTTTGTAAGTGGTTGCTTTTTGTCGGGAGTAGTGATATAATATTATGCGGAAATATTATAGAAAGAAAGTGTTTTTTAATGGACAGGATAGCTCTTTTCAGAGATCTTGCTATCATAATCGTATCCGCAAAGATATGTGGACTGATCGCACAGAAACTCAGAGCTCCGCAGGTAGTTGGAGAGATACTTGCAGGACTGCTGATAGGTCCGGCCTGCTTTGGTATCGTAGGAAATTCGGACTATCTTTCGCTGCTTGCTGAGATAGGTGTAGTCATGCTTATGTTCGGAGCTGGTCTTGAAACGGACCTCCGAGAGCTGATGAAAACCGGAGTCAAAGCGCTTATCGTAGCCTGTGTTGGAGTGCTTATACCGCTTATCGGAGGAACGCTGCTGTACAGTTGTTTCTACGGATTCCACAAGGTAGGCAGTGAAGAGTTTTTCAGAGCGGTGTTCATAGGAACTATCATGACAGCAACATCTGTCGGCATAACAGTCCAGACGCTCAAAGAGCTTGGACGGCTCAAGGGGGCGATAGGAACCCTCATAATGAGTGCGGCCATAATCGACGACATCATCGGCATAATCGTGCTGACCTTCGTCATAGGCTTCAAGAATCCCGATTCAAAGCCTCTTGACGTAGTTATACACACAGGGCTCTTCATTGTATTCAGTTTTGGTGTAGGCTTCCTTACATACTATGTATTCAAGCTCCTTGACAAGCTCTATCCGCATCAGAGACGTATCCCTATCCTTGGACTTGCGCTGTGTATGTTCCTTGCATTCGCAGCAGAGGAGTTCTTTGGCATAGCAGATATAACCGGAGCTTATGTTGCAGGACTTATCCTGTGCAGCCTGAAGGATTCGGAGTACATTGCCCGCAAGGTAGATATAAACTCCTATATGATATTCGGACCTGTATTCTTTGCGAGCATAGGCCTGAACACCACATTCAGCGGATTCACAAGTGAGCTGCTGCTCTTCTCACTGGGATTCGTAGCCGTAGCACTTCTGAGCAAGGTCATAGGCTGCGGACTGACAGCTAAGATAATGGGTTATAACATCAAGGACAGTCTCAAAGTCGGAGTTGGAATGATGACAAGAGGAGAGGTAGCACTGATAGTTGCCAAGAAGGGGCTTTCAGTGGATATGCTGGACTCAAAGTACTTTGCGTCAGTAATTCTTTTGATAATCGTTTCATCCATAGCAACACCGATAATACTCAAACTGCTCTACAGAGGAGAACCTGTTGAGGCAGAGCGTACAGAGCCGGCAGTACAGGCCGGATAGAAAATCGGAGGATAACTTATGAAAAATGGTATAGTACTTGAAGGGGGCGCAATGCGAGGTCTCTTTACAGCCGGGGTGATCGACGTATTAATGGAAAATGGGATAGACTTTGATGGTGCAGTGGGAGTTTCAGCCGGAGCTGCATTCGGATGCAATTACAAGTCCGGACAGCCGGGCAGAGCGGTGAGGTACAACACTCGTTTTGCACAGGACAAGAGATATTGCAGCAAGAGGTCACTGATAAGGACCGGAGATCTTTACAATGCAGATTTCTGCTATCATGAGGTCCCGAAGAAGCTGGATATATTTGACTTTGATGCCTATGAGAAGTCTCCTATGGAGTTCTACATGGTATGCACAGACGTAGAGACAGGAAAGCCGGTATATCACAAGTGTACAAAAATGGACGACAACGGCCTTGAGTGGCTGAGAGCGTCAGCGTCACTGCCGCTGGTATCGAGGATAGTAGAGATAGACGGCAGGAAGCTCCTTGACGGAGGCATAACCGACTCAATACCGCTGAGGTTCATGGAAAAGATAGGCTACGAGAGAAACCTTGTAGTGCTTACACAGCCAAGGGACTACCGGAAGGAGAAAACAGGTGCGATGCCGATGATAAAGCTGACCATGAGGAAGTATCCTCATCTGATAAAGGCTGTAGCACACCGCCATGAGATGTATAACAGTGAGTTGGAGTACATCAGAAAAGCCGAATCCGAGGGACGTGCATTTGTCATAGCCCCGGACGGACCGCTGCCGGTAAAGAGAGTGGAGCATGACCCTGACAAGCTCCGTGAGGCATACAGGATAGGAAGAATGGCAGCTAAGAAGGCCCTTCCGGAGCTGAGAGCATTTTTCGGAACAGAAAAGGCCTGAATCATAATAAATTAAGAACAGGGAGGACCTAATGGCCTCCCTGTACGTTTTCACAGGATCATCACATTCTTTTCAGCTTATGCTGATGAAAGAAAAGTAAGTTTGTGGTATAATACATATAGCTGACATTATAAAAGAAGATTGATGCCAGAGCATTACGCAACATGATAGTGAGGGAAAATAATGAAAAACGGGATAGTTGAAACAGAGCTTGTGCAGCAGGTGAAGCGTATCCGTGCGGATGTTGACACAGGACTGACGTCGGAGCAGGTAGCCCAGCGGAAGGCTGAGGGAATGGATAACAAGCCTGTGGAGTCTCCTTCAAAGACAACAAAGGAGATAATCGCAGACAATGTGTTCACTTACTTCAACCTTCTGTTTGCAGTTCTTTCTGCACTGCTCATAGCGGTAGGCTCCTACAGAGACCTGACGTTCATGCCGATAATCATAGCAAATACGCTCATCGGTATAGTACAGGAGCTCAGGTCGAAGGCAGTCCTTGACAAGCTGACCATGCTGAACGCTCCGGTCACAACGGTCATGCGTGACGGCAAAGAGGTGACGGTCAAATCGAAGGAGCTTGTACTTGATGATATAGCTGTATTCAGGGCCGGCAACCAGATAAGTGCAGATGCGGTCGTCGCAGACGGACACGTTTCAGTTAACGAGTCACTGCTGACCGGAGAGTCTGACGAGATAACCAAGAAAAAAGGCGACAGGCTCATGTCCGGCAGCTATATAGTATCCGGTTCCTGCAAGGCAAGACTTGAAAAAGTTGGCAGGAACTCGTACATCTCACAGCTCACGCTGCAGGCTAAAAAGACCAAGAAGGGCGAGCAGTCCGAAATGATACGCTCGCTGAACAGGATAGTCAAGTTTGCAGGAGTTATAATCATCCCGATAGGAATATTCATGTTCGTTCAGCAGTATCGCCTGAACAGCGATATAAAAACAAGTATCCAGTCAATGGTAGCTTCTGTTATAGGAATGATACCTGAGGGACTTTTCCTCATTGCCAGTGCAACGCTTGCGGTCAGCGCAATGAGACTTGCACTTGAAAAGGTGCTTGTACACGACATGAAGTGCATCGAGGCACTTGCGAGAGTCAACGTGCTTTGTGTTGACAAAACAGGTACCATAACCGAGAACACCATGGCAGTCACCTCAGTGATACCTGCTGAGACTGACCTTTCTGACAATGAGATAAACGGCATCCTCAGTGACTTTGCAGCGGCTCAGTCGGCTGATAACGAGACCATGAGGGCGATAAAGAATCATTTCATGCGTCCGGGAGGGATGATAGCTGTCAGCAAGACCGGATTCTCGTCAGAGTTCAAATACAGCAGTGTTACATTCAGAGAAGGTGCCTATGTACTTGGAGCTCCGGACTTCATACTCGGTGATGATTACAGCCGCTACAGCGATACTATCGAGTCCAACGGCAGGAAGGGATACCGTGTACTTGCCTTCGGACGCTATGACGGCAGACCCGACGGAAAGGCACTTACAGGTCATTTAGAACCGATATGCTTTGTGATACTCTCAAATCCCATAAGAAAAGATGCTCCGGATACGTTCCGGTACTTTGCAGAGCAGGGAGTTGATATAAAGGTAATATCCGGCGACAATCCTGTGACAGTATCTGAGGTCGCAAAGCAGGCGGGCATAAAGCACGCCGCAGACTATGTTGATGCCTCCACACTGACTACAGAAGAGTCCATAAACGACGCGGTTATGAGGTATACGGTGTTCGGAAGAGTCACACCTGACCAGAAGAGAAAGTTCATAAGGGCACTTAAAAAGAACGGCAAGACGGTAGCAATGACCGGTGACGGAGTCAATGATGTACTTGCACTGAAGGATGCTGACTGTTCAGTAGCAATGGCATCAGGAAGTGACGCAGCCTGCCAGGCTGCCCAGCTCGTACTCCTCGAATCTGACTTTTCAAAGATGCCTGATGTAGTGCTTGAAGGCCGAAAGGTAGTAAATAACCTTGAACGTTCGGGCAGCCTTTTCCTTGTAAAGAACATTTTCTCATTCATACTTTCGATACTGACCATATGCTTTGGGATAGCCTATCCGCTGAAACCCTCGCAGATATCGCTGATAAGCCTTTTTACAATAGGCATCCCGGCGCTTGTGCTCTCACAGATGCCTAACAAGGACCTTATCCGTGGAAAGTTCATAACGAACATCCTGCTCAAAGCGCTGCCGGCCGGCATCACAGATACTATAATAGTAGCGATGATGATGTATTTCGGAAGTATATTCGGAGTCAGCCAGACCGACATTGCAACGGCCTCAACTATACTCCTGAGCATAGTTGGACTGATGATAGTATTTGAGATAAGCAAGCCGATGGATGTTTACAAAATGGGGCTGTGGGTGATATGTGCAGTTGGACTTGTATTCTGCATGGTATTTGTCAGCAGTTTCTTTGACATCACGGCGATGTCACCGAGATGTGTGCTGCTCTGCGTAAACTTCTCAATAGTAGCGGAGCCTTGTATGCGTTACCTTACTCTTGGTATGAAGCAGATCCAGCGTCTTTTCATAAGGCCTGAGACTGTGACTGGCAGGGAGGAAAAGAAGGTCATCGAGTATTCCAGTGACAGGTAAAAATAAAAACGGCTGTTGCGTGATGCAGCAGCCGTTTTGTATTAATTATTCAGTGCTTTCCGAAAAGTGAAAATCCCTTCTTTTCGTATGGCTCAGCGGAAATGTCAAGGAGCTTATAGCCTGTTTTTTCAACAGCCTCACGGAGCTTTGTCTCGTCGAGAGCTTCCTCGGAGATTATCTCGGTCTCACCCTTTGAATGAGATGAGCTTACCTTTTTTACCTTGAACGCATTGCGGATAGCATCGTTCATATGTGACTCGCACATACCGCACATCATTCCGTCAATCTTCAGAACGGTTTTAGTCATCCTTATCATGTCCTCCTTTTCGTGAGTGCTTATCATTCTTCATACCCTTGGATATACAGCTATTTGCAGCCGCAGCAGCAAGCACAGCGGAAACAGTTATCCAGAAGTCGGTATTATTGATCAAATCGTTCATAACGATCTCCCTCCGACCGTCGATAATGACGGTATTCAGCGAAAAAATAATATAATTAAGCTGACAATACTGATTTTATACCTTTTTTCAAAAAAAGTCAATGGTAAAAATGTTAAATCCGTCACAATGGATGAATAATCGTAAGTTTAGTCAAATTTGACAGTACAAACAGGAATCTGATATATAAAGCTAACAAAAAAACGAGTTATTTTGGCATTATTCGTTAGTTATTGATAACGATTTTAGCTAAAAAGTGTCTGTTCGGAGCGGAAAATATCATGTTATGGTGCTATAATTATAAAAAAACAGATCCAAGGACCGATAAGGAGGTTATACATATGAAATGCAACTGGGGAAAAATAGGAATATTTGCAGGCGGACTGCTCTTTGGAACTGCCGGAGTAAAGGTGCTCAGCAGCAAGGATGCAAAAAAAGTCTACACTCATACGACTGCAGCAGCTCTTCGTGCAAAGGAGACTGTCATGACAACAGTGACCAATGTCCGTGAAAACTGCGGAGACATCCTTGCAGATGCAAAGGAGATAAATGAGCAGCGTGCAGCCGAGGCTGAACAGCTCATCGAGGATGAGGCAGCCAAGGAAGAGATCATCGAGGATGCTGCCGATGATACTGAGGACTGATGTCCGAAAGCCGCTTTGATAAGCGGCTTTAATTTTCGGAGGTGAATATATGAAGTGTTCCATAAAGCATGAGTCCAGGGGCAGGATGAGAGTACATATAGTGAAGTACCGCATGACCCTTGAACAGGCAGATATGCTTGAATATTATCTCAGGTCCAGGAAGTTTGTCAGGGATGTGAAGGTGTTCGACCGGACAGGGGATGCGGTCATCAGCTATTCCGGCAGCAGGGAGGACGTTATAAAGGCACTTGCCTCATTTTCCTATGAAGACGAGGAGGCAGCCGCACTGGTCCCGGAGCACACCGGGAGGCAGCTCAGCAGGGAGTATGAGGATAAGCTGGTCTGGACTGTTGCAAGACGTGCAGTCAACAAAGTCCTCGTTCCGGCACCGGTACGTATTATTTTTTCGGTATGCAGAGCAGCTCGGTATGTTTTTGAAGGCATCAAAACACTTATCAAAGGCAGGATCGAGGTTGCTGTACTTGATGCGACTGCTATTGCGGTCTCGATGATACGCAGGGACTTCAACACTGCATCGTCAGTTATGTTCCTGCTGAAAATAGGCGATATACTGGACGAATGGACTCATAAGAAGTCTATCGCAGACCTTGCGAGCTCAATGTCTCTTGGAATAGACAAGGTCTGGCTCAGCAAGGACGGTCAGGAGGTGCTGGTGCCGGTATCAGAGGTCCGCAAAGGTGACCTGGTAGTTGTGCGGACCGGCAGCATGATACCCCTTGACGGCAGGATAGTTTCTGGTGAAGCCAGCGTCAATCAGTCCTCGATGACCGGGGAGTCAGTTCCTGTACCTAAGACTGAAGGCAGCTATGTATATGCCGGCACTGTAGTAGAGGACGGCGAATGTGTCGTATGCGTAGACAAATGCTCCGGCTCAGGAAAGTATGACCGGATAGTAAAAATGATAGAAAATTCAGAGAAGATGAAGTCCGAGACCGAGGACAGAGCATCTCACCTTGCTGACAAGCTGGTACCATACAGCCTTGGAGGAACGCTTCTTACGTATCTTCTCACACGGAATGCAACAAAGGCGCTTGCTATTCTCATGGTAGACTTTTCATGTGCACTCAAGCTGGCGATGCCTATATCGGTGCTGTCGGCTATGCGAGAGTGCATCCAGAAGGGAATATCTGTAAAGGGCGGACGTTTCCTTGAAAATGTTGCCGAGGCGGACACTATAGTTTTTGATAAGACCGGTACACTGACTCACGCCTCACCAAAGGTGGTCAAGGTAGTACCATTCGGCGGAGCTGATGAGAGAGAAGTCCTCAGACTGGCGGCCTGTCTTGAGGAACATTACCCGCATTCAATGGCAAATGCTGTAGTTAACGCTGCGGCAGAGAGAGGCATAAGCCACGAGGAGTGCCATTCTAAGGTAGAATATGTCGTAGCGCATGGTATATCCAGCTATGTAGACGGTGTCAAGGTAGTTATCGGCAGCTATCACTTTGTTTTCGAGGACGAAGGATGTGTAATACCTGAGAGTGACCAGGAGCGGTTTGCTGCTCTTCCGAAGGAATATTCGCATCTTTTCCTTGCATCGGGCGGGAAGCTCATAGCTGTCATTTGCATTGAGGACCCTCTCCGTGAGGAAGCTCCGGACGTGATAGATATGCTCCACAAGCTGGGAATTAAGAAGGTTGTCATGATGACTGGCGACAGCAAGCGTACAGCAAAGTCTGTGGCAAGGAAGGTCGGAGTTGATGAGCTCTACTATGAGGTGCTGCCGGAGGATAAGGCCGACTTCATCCGTAGAGAACATGAGCTTGGCCGGAAGGTCATAATGATAGGTGACGGAGTCAATGATTCTCCGGCACTTTCCGAATCTGATGCCGGCATAGCCATAAGTACCGGAGCAGCTATAGCACGAGAGATAGCGGATATAACCATATCAGCGGACGACCTCTATGCTCTCATTTCACTGAAAAAGCTCAGTGATTCACTGATGAAGCGCATAAACTGGAATTACCGGACAATAATCGGATTCAATCTGGGTCTGATGATACTGGGGGCGGCAGGCATACTTGCACCTGCGACCTCAGCATTTCTTCACAATGCTTCCACGCTTGCGATAGGTCTGAAAAGCATGACAGACCTTCCTGACACTGAAATAAAAAAGTGAATAAAGAGCAACGGCAGACTTACCCATAACGAGGGAGAGTCTGCCGTTTTTATACAGGGATAACTGTCCGAATGGAGCAGATGATATTGATATCGGAGTTGATAGTTGATACTAACTCTGGTATAATAATAGCAACGTGAAAACGTTATTATTTTTGATATAAGGTTAGCTTTGGCTAACGGAAAGGAATCATATCATGGCAAAAATAGCAGTTGTTTTCTGGAGCGGTACAGGCAATACAGAGACTATGGCAAACGCTGTAGCAGAGGGCGCTAAGGAAAAGGGCGCAGAGGTCGATATCATCGGTGCAGCAGAGTTCAGTGCAGATTCCGCAGCGAGCTATGATGCAATAGCATTCGGATGCCCGGCAATGGGAGCTGAGATACTTGAAGAGGATGAGTTCCAGCCTATGTGGGACGGCGTAAAGGGTTCACTCAGCGGAAAGAAGATCGTACTCTTCGGCTCTTACGGCTGGGGAGACGGCGAGTGGATGAGAAACTGGGAAGAGGACGCTAAGGCAGCAGGTGCAGTTCTTGCGGCAGACGGACTCACAGTAAACGAGGCTCCTGATGATGATGCAACAGCTCAGTGCAAGGCACTTGGAGCAGCAATAGCATAAGATATCTCCAGATACTCTGTCTGCGCCTGCGGGCAGGGTACCACCTTCCATAAGAATACCGAAGAACGGCGCTGCAGAGCATATCTGCGGCGCCGTTCTGCGTACATTATTTCTTTTTGCCGTCGAGCTTTGTGTCATAGGAGATACCGGTACCCGGCAGGCTTGCTGTGAGCTTTTTCTTGTCATTGACAGTGACCTTCAGCTTTTTGCCGCCGACGGATATGCTCTTGCTCTTTTTGTTGACATTGAATTTGAAGAATTTTCCGAGCTTTATGCTTTTAGTGAATTTGAATCCCATAGCATTACCTCCTTAATGTAAATAAATTATATCATCATATTGGAAAAAAGTCAATCTCCGCCGCAGTTGACAGGGAGAGAAAATAGGGGTATAATCAATATATAGAGAGGAGGAACGTTCATGATAGATATAAACAATATAGGGAAATACAGGGAAAATAACCGTCTCGAGGCGAAAAAAGCTACAGGAGGACTTCCGGACAGCCTGTGGGAAACTTATTCTGCCTTTGCGAATACACTTGGCGGAGTCATCCTGCTCGGAGTTGAAGAATACCCTGACAGGTCCCTGCATACAGTAGACCTTCCTGATACCGACTGGATGCTGAAAGATTTCAGAGATATGATAAATGACCAGTCAAAAGTAAGCGTGAACATCCTCCGGGAAGATGATGTATCGGTAAAAACGATAGACGGAAAGCATATAATAGTTATAAACGTTCCAAGAGCTGACCGGAGCTGCAAGCCGGTCTATATAGGAGGCGACCCGTATTCCGGAACATACCGGCGGAATGGTGACGGAGATTACCGCTGTTCACGGGAGGAAGTGGAGGCTCTCATCAGTGAGAGCCGCAGCTACGACCCGGTAGAGGATACAGAGCAGTATAAAGCTGTGGTCGAGGCAGCAGACATAGCCGCTCAGGAGGAACTTGAAAGGTCCTCATGGACGAGACGTGACTCAGAGGACGGGATATATTTCAGTTGGTGCTATACCTTCTGGGACATAAAAAAGCGCATACTTAAAGAGCAGTATGATATTGACTGGCAGACTCCTGCTGAATATGCGTCTGTCAGGACAAAGGAAGGAAATACAGAGGAATGATAAGATATTACGATATAGGCCTGAATCTGTTTTGCAGACAGTTCAGCGAACCGGAAAAAATACTGACTGATGCAGCAGAAAGCGGAGTAGGGTGCATACTTACAGGCTCAGATATGGAAAGCAGTGAGCAGGTGAATGACTTTGTCATGGACCATAACTGCTATGGCACCTGCGGAATACATCCTCACAGTGCAGACAGCGCAGTTCCGGAGGACATTGCACGTATAAAGGAGATAGTATCCGGGAACCGCAGGATAGTTGCAGTAGGAGAATGCGGACTTGACTATGACAGGATGTTTTCCACGAAGGAGAATCAGATACGCTGCTTTGAGCATCACATAAAGCTGGCAGAAGAGCTGGACAAGCCGTTGTTCCTCCACGAGAGGGAAGCGTCAGAGGATTTTATTGCCCGTTTCCGAAAGCATAAGGACATATGCGGCAGAGCCGTGGTACACTGCTTTACCGGTGATAAGGATACTCTGAAAAAGTATATCGACATGGGATTCTATATTGGAGTCACAGGCTGGATATGCGATGACAAAAGGGGAGCCGCACTCCGTGAAGCTGTCAGGTACATCCCGGCTGACCGCATAATGGCTGAGACAGACGCTCCATACCTTACGCCTAAGAATGTCAAGGGACTCAGCAGGACTAATGTGCCGGGCAATATAGTTTATGTAGTCCGTGACCTTGCGAAGTACATGAGGATAGATGAAGAGGAGCTCCGTGAGAGGCTGCTGGAGAATACAAAACGATTTTTCGGTATATACAGTGATTTTTAATAAATAGCCAATGATTATTTACGGGATATTCATATTTGGTGTTGAAATCCTTGCAATTATGTGCTATAAATGACCTTATTCGGCATTACAATCCCTTAGTGGTCATCAAAGGTCATTAAGAACCCGAAATTTCGGCGCTTTTTGCGGTAGAAAGCTCGGAAACTGCGCTATTTCGTAAAACTCAAAATTCTACCCGATTGAAGATTTTGGGTAGAAACTTGGTAGATACCTACCGCTTTCAAGGTTGGTAGAAAGTTGGTAGAAACCCTAAAACAAACGGTAGAAAGCCTGTTGACAAAGCAAACTGAATAATGGACAATAGCGGACGGTGTTTCAT
>CACWPR010000081.1 GCA_902762855.1 Ruminococcus flavefaciens | reverse complement strand
AGGAGCTCTGCGACAAGGGCTACTTCATCAGGAACAAGGACGGCTCCGTGTTCCAGTGCGACCTCTGGCAGCCCGGAATGGCTATAATCGACTTCACAAATCCTGAGGCTGCTAAATGGTTTGCCGACAGGATAAAGGGGCTTGCTGAGCTGGGAGTTGACGCTATAAAGACCGACTTCGGCGAGCGCATCCCCACAGATGTCGTATACTACGACGGCTCCGACCCGTTCAAGATGCACAACTATTACACCTTCCTCTATAACAAGACCGTATTTGAGGCTCTCCAGGAGGCAAAGGGCATGAACAATGCCTGCCTGTTCGCACGTTCTGCAACTGCCGGCGGACAGCAGTTCCCCGTTCACTGGGGCGGAGACTGCTTCTCCAACTACGACTCCATGTGGGAGACCCTCCGCGGCGGACTCTCACTTTGTCTCTCCGGTTTCGGATTCTTCTCTCATGATATATCCGGATTTGAGGCCACAGGTACTCCCGACCTCTACAAGCGCTGGACTGCCTTCGGGCTTATGTCCACACACTCACGCTACCACGGCAGCGGCTCCTACAGAGTTCCGTGGAACTTCGACGAGGAGAGCTGTGATGTGTCCCGTCACTTCGTAAAGCTGAAGGGCCGTCTCATGCCTTACCTCTTTGCAAACGCAGTCAACACTCACAAGACCGGTGTTCCCATGATGAGAGCTATGGTAGTTGATTTCAGCTACGACAGGTCAGCACTCACAGTTGACAGCCAGTATATGCTGGGAGACAGTCTCCTTGTTGCTCCTGTATTCAGCGAGGACGGCGAGTGCAGCTTCTACCTCCCCACAGGCGGAACATGGACTGACATCCAGACCGGCGAGGAGCTCTCCGGCGGAAACTGGTATACCCGCACCTACGACTACTTCGGTATGCCTCTCTATGCTAAGCCGGGTTCAATAATAGTCTACGGCGACTTCAGGAACCATGCAGAGTATGACTATGCCGACAACATGAAGATAGTTGTCTATGCCCTTGAGGACGGCCAGACTGCCGAAACAAAGGTCTACGACAAGGACGCTGCTCTTGCTGCTGAGATAAAGGCAGTTCGCAGCGGTGACAAGATAACTCTCACAGTTACCGGCACTGATAAGCCCTTCACTGCCGAAAGCTCACAGGGACTTGAGATAGTTTTAGGATAAACGTATAAAAATGCGGACAGCAAAGGGGTGGTACAGATATAGAAGTGTTTCGCCATAGTATTTCTGATGTAAGGTCAGAAGTACTATGGCGTTTCTATTGACAGCGCAGAGATCCTATGCTATAATTGAAACCAATATAAACATGATTTTCTTTGGTGATGTATAATGGAGATAATGAACAGACCCGACAGCAATACGATAAAAATATTCAGAGCGTTCTTTGACGGAACTCCCGTTTCAGTACATACGATCAATACAAGCAGAGGAGAAGACGACTTCCGGGAAACTCTTCTGATCGGGACCGAAACGGGCGTAAAAGTTGTTATAAAGCTATCGGATAATGATTTTACCGATCCGGAGAGGATCGGAATGTGGCAAAAAACGATCGAAGAATACCTTGCCCTCGGTTATTACTGCCCAAAGATCATATGCGATAAAAACGGCGGTTTTCCGATCGTTTCGTATAAAGGACACAACTGTACGGTCTATGCTGAGGAATACTCACTTTTTTCTCCCATAGAGGACAGATCCGACAATGCAGGCAGCTATGACCGTGATTGTTACGACCGGTGCATACCGGATATCTGGAGAATGACTGCGAAGATCGCTTCATTACATCTTGATCATACCGATATACATTCCGGTTACTGCTTGTTTGATACCTTCTGCCCAAGCGATAAAACAGATGAGGTCCTTGAAAATGCCCTGAACTGGAAGCAGTATGCCGAAACGCTTCCCTGTATTTTTGCAGATCAGGTGCAAAGAATATGGAAACTGTGGACAGAAAACCGAAGCAAGCTGGAGAGCGTATATCATGAACTGCCAACATCAGTTTTTCAGGCAGATCTTAATCCATCCAATCTCCTTATTGATAAAGACGGCAGATTTGTCGGAGTCTGCGATTTTAACCTGTGCGGAAAAGATGTCTTTCTGAATTATCTTATGCGTGAGAACTTTGATACCGATTTTGAAAGAGAGATCGGTATGATATGTGAGATGCTGAAGGTCTCAAGGGAGCATTATCATTTCTCGGAGCGGGAAAAAGGATCGGCTTTGATGATCTACAGGTGCTTAAAGCCGCTTTGGTATAACAAGCTCATTCACTTAAAGGAACTGGGGTCAGACCAAAAAGCGATCCGGGCATTTCTTGATAAGACCGAGCATTTTCTTACCCGATATATTGATTTCAAAACATATATGTAATGAAATCCCGATCTATCTTAATGAGCATACAAAAAAGCCCCGGAGTAATATAAAATACTTCGGGGCAAAAAACTTCTATATGAGTACCGAGCTAATGCTGTCCGCTGTTTTTTTATTTTAATACAGATTCATGTATAGCGAAGTGCTTTGGGATGCCGTGCTCTGTCACCAGATTCAGGTCACCCTGTATGAGCGGCATGAAGTAGTCAATTGCAAAGTCACGGATGTTGTTGCCTGCGGAATTTATGTACTTCTTAGGCAGGAACTTCTCCTTGTTGGCTATCTCGCTGGCATCTGCGGTGTCTATCGTTATTGTATACGGAGAATCACAGACTCTTCTGAAAACCATTACCTTTCCGGTATTTCCTTCAAGAGCACAGCGTACACCTGCTGCACCTATCTCCTCGGACTCGTCAATGTCGGTCTTTGAGCCCAGATGCGAGGAGCATCTCTGCATAACGTTAAGCTCTATGGAGCGCACCTTGCAGCCTATCTCGCTGCGGATGACGTCCTCCAGGTACTTGCCGATACCGGAGAGATACTTGTGGCCGAAGTTGTCCACAACACCGGACTGAACTCCGTCAGGGACTTCTATTCCCTCTGATACAGCCACGATAACAGCCTTGTGCTTGGACATCTCCTGCCTTACATCAGCAAGAAAGCGTTCCAGTGAGAAGCTGGTCTCAGGGACATATACCAGATGAGGAGCAGTCTCGCCCATAGCGTGAAGGACTGCACTTGAAGCTGTGAGCCAGCCTGCATGACGTCCCATTATTTCAACTATGGTAACTGAGGGTATGCTGTAAACGATACTGTCACGGGTTATCTCGTGCATGGTAGTTGCCACGTACTTTGCGGCAGAGCCGAAGCCGGGAGTGTGGTCCGTGATGCAGAGGTCATTGTCAATGGTCTTTGGTATGCCTATCACCTTTGTATCAAGACCGATAGTTGCAAAGTACTCAGAGAGCTTATTGACCGTATCCATGGAGTCGTTTCCGCCTATATAGAAGAAAGCTCCTATATTACGCTGTTTCAGAGTAGCGGCTATCTTCTGGTAGACCTCCTCATCCTCATGCCAGTCCGGCAGCTTGTACCGGCAGGAGCCCAGGACCGTTGAAGGAGTCTGTCTGAGGAGCTCCATATCAGCATTGGTGAGTATCATCGACTTCATATCAACAAGGTGGTTGTCTATCATGCCCTCTATTCCGTTGATAGAGCCGAAAATAGCGTCAACTGACGGCTCTTTCAGAGCCTCCTTGAAAACACCTACCAGTGAAGCGTTTATAGCACAGGTCGGTCCGCCGGACTGTGCAACAGCAATGTTCATCATATTTTTATTCCCTCTCAGTATGTCTTTACTTACTTGTTATATCCGTTAGGATTGTTCTTCTGCCAGTTCCAGGTATCACGGCACATATCGTCCAGAGTCTTTTCTGTTTTCCAGCCCAGGACCTTCAGAGCCTTGTCCGCATTGGCATAGCTCTCAGCAAGGTCTCCGGGACGTCTGTCTCCGTAAACGTGGTTTATTTTCATGTCGTTGACTCTCTCGAAGGTCTCAACTATCTCGGTAACGCTGTAGGGAGTGCCGGTGCCAAGGTTGAATATCTCCACTCCGTCGTGAGCGAGAATGTAGTCTATAGCCTTTACATGGCCCTTTGCAAGGTCAACAACGTGGATATAGTCTCTGCGGCAGGTACCGTCGGGAGTATCGTAGTCACGGCCGAAGATAGTCAGCTTTTCACGGCGTCCCACTGCCACCTGAGCCACATACGGCATGAGGTTGTTGGGGATGCCCTGGGGGTCCTCACCTATCTTTCCGGACTCATGAGCGCCAATGGGGTTGAAGTATCTCAGGAGCACTACGGAAAGTCCCTGGTCTGCCTTTGCAGCGTCCTCAAGTATCTGTTCCATCATGACCTTGGTCCAGCCGTAGGGGTTGGTGCAGGTACCTCTCTTCATCTCCTCAGTATAGGGCACAGGGTTCTCCTCGCCGTAAACAGTAGCGCTTGAAGAGAAAATGATATTCTTCACGCCGTACTTCTCCATACATTCCAGAAGGGAGAGCGTAGTGTCGATATTGTTCCTGTAGTAGAGCACAGGCTTTGAAACGGACTCGCCCACTGCCTTGAGTCCGGCAAAATGGATAACAGCGTCAATGCTGTTCTCAGCGAACACTTTTTCAAGAGCCTCTCTGTCCTTGATGTCCACCTCGTAGGCCTTTACAGACCTGCCTGTTATCTCCTCCACTCTTTTCACTGCCTCAGGGCAGCTATTGGAGTAGTTATCAGCTATGACCACATCATAGCCGGCGCTGAGCAGTTCAACTGCTGTATGGGAACCGATATATCCGGCTCCGCCTGCAAGAAGTATTTTTTTCATAAGTGACCTCTCAATGAATTTATCGTTCCGTCTGCCGGAGCAGACAATGTATCATGATAATTGTATCACAATTCTGCTGTTATGTCAAGCAGAGGCGGAATTTTCCACGAATTTACGGACAAAACACGGCCGCAGGACTATTCTCCTGCGGCCGCAGCTGCTTATCAGCCCATTTCTATGAGTTTTTTGCGGAGCATTGCCATGTCAAAGCCGTCCATAAGTGCGTCTGAGCACACATCTCCGGCATAGGCCTGCTCTCCGGTAATTGAAGTATTGCCAAGGAGGTACCTCTGCATCAGGACTGCGTCTGCGATATTCACATCATCGTCAAGGTTCACATCGCCCTTTCTGCCCATGGTAGGTGCAGTCTCAGTCTCAACAGGACGGATGATGATATAGCAGATGTTTATAGCCTTATCCTCAGAGCGGAGGTTCACTGTGAGTGTACCGTCTGTGACCTTTGCAGTGCCGGTAACGGCAGTTCTGTCAACGGGAGCATTTTTCACAAGGACGGTCTCACCGGACCTGCCGTAGTTTGCATATGCAGTGGGGTTCTTTGAGCATCCCCAGGGGTCGCAGAAGCTCATCTCAACGGAGTAGGTGCCGTTGGGCAGCTCGAAGCTGTAGTCCAGATGTCTTGCGATATTGTTCTCGTACTGGTTCTTGGTATAGCGGAAGCTGTAGGACTTGTCAGCTCCGTCAGCGGTATTTGCCTCGTCGCACCAGGTATTCGCTGTGTACAGTCCGCCGCTCCTTGATGAGCCGTTGTACTGGTCAGTGGGGTCGTCTATGAGTCCCCACATCCTGCCTGTGACCTCGTCAGGACCGTAGAGCTGTTCAGTCACGCTGTTGAAGAGTCCCTGCTTGTCTCTTCCGGTAAGGGTATCGGAATTGTGGTCGCCGCAGTCAACAAAGTACGCTATGCTGCTGTCGATGTCATATACAGGCCTTACAGCCTCCATGTATATGAAGTCGCAGACCTTTGCCGACTCCCTGCCCTCAATATCTGAGGAGAATGTAACGTCTATGACGCTGTGCTCAGCGCCGTCTGCTGTAAGGCTGTAGATGCATCTTTCACATACATCCTGAGGTATCATCAGAGTCCTGTCGTAAACGTCCTGGCTGCCGGAATAGTCAAGAGTCTCAGCCATGAGCACAGAATCTCCCACTCTCACACGGAGAGTCCTGCCGTTGTCGGACTTGCGGAGCCTGATGTGCAGTCTGAGCATAGGTGCTGTATCGTCAACAGCCATTCTGTAGGTGAACCAGCCTCCGTTCTTAACGTAACGGTAGGTACTGTCGTTAGTCACGCCAACTGAGTCACGCTCCACCATGCCGTGGAGGTTGTCACTCTCATACTGGCCGTATCCCGGCTGGACAGTGTCAGTGACAGTGGTTTTTGCACGGGGCAGTCTCTCGTTTATGACAGTGCCGTTGGGAACAAATTTCCAGTAGATGCCGTAGCGCTGCTGGTACTGCTTATAGTGGGGAGTGAAAACGAGCTTGGTGTCGGTGTCATTGAGAGTGAATCTCAGACTGCCGGGCTCATGTACCAGGTGGTCATCTATCTCCGCCATGAATGCGGCTACTGACTGGCCCTCCTTTGACAGCTTTATGGTCTCAGAGGCAACTTTTTTCTCCTTGGGGATAGTTACCCACATACCGGTGCTGTCAGTCTTCATATCATCCTTGCCCAGCTCTGCGCTGAGTACAAGAGGTCCGTACTTGAAGCCGTAAACGTCCGGTGAATCCGGCAGCGGATAGGCTCTTACCTTTGAGGGGATGTTCAGCTCTATGACATCGCCGTCAGAGAAATCTCCGGCAATATCAGCATATCCGCTGACGGTCCTGTAGCTGTACTTTGAGCCGTTTACAGATGCGCTCATGGTGCCGTCTATCCAGTCAGGGATGCGGAAACGGAAGTCCACAGAGCCGCTGCCGCTGACAGTGAACTTCACCGATGCGCCCTCAGGTATGCTGCTCTCCTGAGTTATCTTCATGCCCTTTTCGCTCCAGTCAAGGACAGAGCTCTGATAGAAGTTCACATACAGGGTGTTGCCGTCGTGCATATAAATGGTGTCACCCAGCTTGGTAAAGCTCTCCATACCGCTTCCGGTGCAGCACCAGAACTTATCCCAGCGGGTGCTGTACACCTTGAAGAAGCCGGTAGCCATAGGCTGGAAATAAGTAGTCATACCGGTCTCAGGGTTCTGGGAGGAAAGTATGGAATTGTAGTATGTGTTCTCATAGAAGTCCATATACTTGCTGTCATGGGTTATCTTGAAGAGCTCACGGGACAGCTTGAGCATATTGTATGAGTTGCAGGTCTCGCAGTTGCAGTTTGTACGCTCGGCGTCCAGGATGTCGTCCTTGCCGAAGTGCTCCCACTCACTGTTTCCGCCGGTGATGTAGGTGTGGTGAGTAGTGACCATATCCCAGAAGGCCTCAGCATATCTGAGATAAGCGGAGGCATCCACACGCTGACCGTTGACGGTCTTACCGTCAAGGACGGTATATCGTTTCAGAGCGCCGATGAATTTCGGGATAGTGGTATTCGCATGGCGGTTGTTGAGGACGTCACGGCCGCCCTGCATGACCTTCTCGAAGAGAGCGTCCTCGTCGAAATAATGGGCGGCAGCAGCATGGCTGTCCTTGCCTGTGACCGCATAGAGGTCATACATACAGTCGTTCATTCCGCCGTACTCTATGGAGAGTACAGTACGCTGAGTCTGCTGGCTCCAGCCGCTGACTCTGTTATACACCCAGTCGCCCAGGTCCGAGCCTACCTGCTTTGCAGGAGCATAGCCTGTGGCCTTGTAAACGTCAATTATACCTGCGATGAGCTTGTGCATGGTATACCACGGCACCCACGCATCGTCAAATATATTCGCCTTGCCTATCTCAACACGGTCGAACTGCCGCTCCACATTGCCGTCTGAGGGAACGGGAGCCGCCCAGAGGAATCCCCTCTTGCCCCGTGAATGCTGCTGACAGGTCTGCATACCGTCAATGAGAGTTTTCATCCGCTTGTAGAGTGCATCCCTCTGTGATGAGCTGAGTGAGGGGTTCTGATAAGCCTGAGCCAGTGCAGTGAGGTAGTGTCCCACGCAGTGACCGGCTATGTTGGTATTCTCCCAGCCGCCGTATCTGGTAGCTCCGTTAGTGCTGAGTCCTGCGTTGTCACGGAATCCTGCAAGGAGCTTTTCCGTGTCAAAGGACATCAGATATTCCATTTCCTTGTCAAAAGCATTTGTGCAGTAGTCGTCAGTCATAGTAACATCTGAGATAGCGAAGTCCATTATCCCGGACTCATACGCAGATGCTTTTTCTGACGGTACGATGCCTCCTGTGCTGCATACTACCGCAGCAGCGGCGCATACTGAGAGAATTTTTTTAGTCATCCTGTGTTTCATATCGTTCCTCCTTGTTGTTTAAGAGCTATTGTAATTATATATAGCATAAATATTGAAATCAATGTAATTATAGCTCAAAAAGAATTCATTTTATGCCTTGCTGCTGCATTCATTTTTCAGGGAATACCTTTATATCCCCCAGCAGATATTTCTGTATAAGCACTATGTCGTTTATCTGTACACTGCCGCTGCGGTCTGCATCTGCGGCCTTTTCAGCATAAATATCCTTAAAGCCTCCGACGAGCCCTTTTCTGGCGATAACCAGGTCAAAGCCGTCGATGCGTCCGTTTCGGTCTGTATCTCCCGGCACTGCATCTATGAACTCCGGGTCGATGAGGTCTATGCCGGCTGATGCCGCTATCATCTCATCAGCATAAAAGTCCGCAGTACCGCTGTCAGTCTCCACATAGACGTACATATCAGACGCTCCCTCCGGCAGCATAAAGTCATTGCCGCAGAGCTGCACCCACTGGCCTTTTTTTGCTGATACCGTGTCTATCTTCTTGTAAAGGACATCCTCACCGTCGCTGTACTGCAATGTCAGGTGGAAAACTGTATCCTCCCCGGCGCACATCGCCTTGGCACTGAAACTATAGCTCATACCTGCTTTGAAGTCCCTGCCCAGCCTGCGGACTATCCCCTGCCATGCACTTGTACGGTCAGTTACCTTTGCGGACTTTTCACCTGCTGCCGATGCTTCGTCTGAAACAGTGACCTTTGCACCTGCTCTTCCGCTCCAGCTTTCAAGCGAACGCTCGAAGGTACTGTGATACAGGGAGCCGTTATCAGGAGCCTGGCCTGCACCTCCGAATCTCCACCAGTCCACATTGAACAGGAAGCCGCTGCCTCCTGTGAACCGCAGATAGAGGTCATGCTCACCGCTGACCTCAACGGGACAGCTTACCTCCTGCCACTTCTGCCAGCCGCCGGTAGAAGGCACCTCACAGGTGCCGATGATTTCGCCGGAGGGTGAGTCTATCCTCAGTTCGATGCTTCCGCCTTTTTCTGCCGAGGAAACGCTGGCCGTAAAGGTATCAGCCCCCTCGGAGAAGTCAACTCCCTTCACCTTTACGTAGTCGCCGTTTTCGATATTTGCGATATTGATGCCGCCCTCAGAACAGGTCTCAGTCTCTATGCCCTCTTCCCAGCAGAAGCACTCTGCCTCAGTCCGGACGAACGGGTCCAGAGCATGGAGCTGCTCAGGACCGGACTTGCTCATTTTTATAGTCGGGATAGAGCCGTCAGCATTGTAGGTGAATTCCTCTATGCACACCGAACGCTGAAAGCCGTTTCCTCCCGGCAGAGCGCCGTTGTGATATGCAAAATAGGACCTGCCCTCATAGTCCACTATACCGCAGTGATTTGTAAAGCTCCGGCCCTCTGAGGGCATTATCACTCCCCGGTATGTCCAGGGGCCGGTCGGTGTCGGAGCCGTAGAATAGGCAATATTCTCAGGTATTCCGTTAGCCGCATAGAGAAGATAGTAAAGTCCGCCGCGTTTGTAGAACCACGGGCCCTCAACATACATCCGGTTCTCTCCGTCGGACCTTGTGCCAAATCCCTCCGGAGTCATATTCACCTTGGTTATGCTTCCGCTGTAGGATATCATGTCCTCATTGAGCTTTACATAATAGGGATTCGGGTTGCCGAAATACAGATACGCCTGACCGTCATCGTCAATAAAGACCGTCGGGTCGATGAAGGCCCAGTCCGGGCCGCAGAGAGGTTTTCCTATAGGGTCTGTGAACGGTCCTGTGGGTGAGTCCGCAACTGCAACTCCAATAGCACGTCCGCCTCCGTTCGCAGGGACCACCGTCACGTACATATAAAACTTTCCATTCCGCTCTATGCACTGGGCAGCCCATGCGGAATTCTCACCTGCCCATTTGAATGTAGACTCCGGAAGTATGGTACCGTGGTCAGTCCAGTTCTGCATATCGGTAGACGAGAAGCATTTCCAGTCCGGCATTATGTAGTTATCCGCACCGTCTGCGTCATGGCCGGTATACATATAGAACACGCCGTCATAGACCATAGGCGCCGGGTCGGACGTATAGCTGGTCTGGACTACGGGATTATCAGCGCTGGTCACGGCCGGAGCTGTTCCAAGTGCGACCGAAGCTGCCGAAAGCACGATAGCCGCAGTTTTCAGTACTTTTTTCATCACTTTCCTCCTTTTAAGATAATAAGCACATTTATCCAGTTAAATAATATCAGATATTAAAGAACTGTTCAACTCATTTTTTGCAGATTTGGTGTAAAAAACACTGTTTTGAACATCAGATGATATTGAATTCTTATAAATCATCAGCCAGATGCCTTTTCAAAGGACATCTCACCGGAATATTAGCCGTACAAACTGCATATCCATATCCTGAGGTGAGATATATGAACAGAATAAAAAGAAGGATCATAAGCGGCGCAGTCCTCTTCGGCTGTGCTCTTGTTACTATCGGTGCCGCATCCAGGATCTCCAGAAAAGCCGAGAACGGTGCTCTCCCCGTTTCAATGACCAGTTTCGACAACGAGGCACCTGTCATTATCCTCGATGCAGGACACGGCGGGTCAACTAAAACATAGTCCGTATCAGTAACAAAGTCACCGGTCGAATGGGACTTCCAAACAGTCCATAATCACAAGGCTCTCGCAATTTAAACTGTGATAGTTTTTTCCTAAAAAAACTTTTGCGTGAAAAAAGTGGTGTAAGTGGTAAAGTCCTAATTTCGGATAACTATTCAAGATTCAAAACAGCAAATTCCGAAATTGAAATTTTATATCGACAAGTGAATCCGGATATAAGGTCGTAAATAATGTTGACCGGACGCGTGGTCAAAAAAATAATAACAGACTGCTGCTCCAATGGGCAGCAATTTTTCTATAATATATCAAAACCGTCTGTCGATAGCTGTTATCAGCCTTCGTCAGACGGTTCGTATTTTATAATATCCTCAACATTGCAGTCGAGTATCTTGCACAAGTCATCTATCAGCTGAGTAGTCACGCCCTGATCGTGGCGCAGTCGATGAATCGTACTGCTGCTGATATTGTGTTTATTTATAAGAGTATAGGTGGAAACGCCTTTTTTCTTCATTGTATCCCAAAGCGGTTTGTAAGTTATCATAAAAATATCACCAATACTATTATAATTTATGCTC
>CACWPR010000080.1 GCA_902762855.1 Ruminococcus flavefaciens | reverse complement strand
TATACAGACATGGGCGCACTTCTGGTGCGCCCTTTTCAGATGATCACTGTTCTCAGTAAAATTTGTGTCACAATTATGCTCAATGTGCGAATGTATAGGCAGTGGATAGTACTATACCCGAAAAGGATGTGAGCCCATGACTGATGAAATGCCAGAGACCTGCGGTTCCGCCAGAAATGCCTATGAACAGCTCGTCAGCCGGTTCGGAGGCTATGTTTACACGATAGTCCTTAGCAAGCTGGGCGGACTTGGCTCCAGAGAGGACATTGAGGACTGCGTCAGCGACGTTTTTGTCGAGGTCTACAGCTCCATGGAAAAATTCTCCGGCGAAAAAGGAAGTCTGAGAGCATTTGTGGGCAGCATCGCCAAGCGCCGTGCTATAGATGCCTTCCGGCGGCTCTCCTACAAGCAGTCAGTCACGGTGCCTGCCGACGACGAAAATACCGGCTCCCTGCCGTCCTCCGAGGACACGAGCCGTCAGGCTGAGGAGAACATCCTCAGAAAAAAGCTCTGGGACTCCGTGAAGTCCCTCGGACAGCCTGACCGTGATATAATCCTCTTCCAGTATTTCTACCGTATGCAGACCGGCGAGATCGCCCGTAAACTTGGTATGTCACCCGCTGCGGTCCGGAAGAGGTCCCAGAGAGCACGTAAAAAACTGAAAAGCATCCTGAGTGATGAAATATGAGGTGATAGTATGAAAAATGATCTGTTCAAGCTGCTGAGTCCGTCTGATGACACTGACATCGAAATGCTCGCTGAGGAGTCCCCTCTCCCGGACGAGGATATGCAGAAAAGAATAGTTGAAAAATGTCTCAGGAAGTCCGGAATTGAGGATGAGCTCACTGAGGAAAGTGGCAGCGCTGAGATATTCAGCCGACCTCGCTGGACACGATTTGCGGCCTCCGCTGCGGCTCTGGTACTGGCTATAGCCGGAGGTGCAGGAGTCATGATGATAAACCGGAGCATGAAAAACAGCTCCCCTGTCATTTCTGAAAGCTCATCTGTAACTGTTACACGACCTGCCGCTGAGACCTTTACTGAGCCCGGCACCTCCAATGAGCTGACAGATGAGGTCCGGGAGGCGGACCCCGGCCCCTCTGTTACTACAGTTACTGCCTACACTGCCGGTACCGCTGAAACTTCCGCTCCATATTCTCCCGCTGTAACTGCAACAGAAGCGGTCCAGCCGGAAACTGAATCTGAAACTGAGTCTGCTGTCTCCGGCGAACCAAAGGAGAGCGATCAGGTGATACACCTTCCAAATAACGGGACCCTCCCTTACGGCTACTGGAAAAGCTCCGGCAGCTTCGGTGAAATGTCATGGCATTTCTACTCCACGAACTCCGGCGCTATGGGAGAATGTGCCGTGAACGGCGAATACTACGGTTTCTTCAATTACACCAGCGATAACGGCAAGATAACTATAAACTGGTATGCCGGCAAGCTGGCCTGCACGGCCTCCAAGGGCACTATCTCCGGCATGGATAACGGTCCCGCCGACCCCTTCGACATCACCTGGGACGGAGGCGGCTCCGACCATTTCACCTTTGACCCCACCGGCGATCTGGGCATTGTGACCACATACCCCGGCGGCGGAGACCTTACCCAGACGCTCCCGCCTGATAACAGCTCTTCACCATCCGGCTACTGTCTCGGCACTTTCTACTGGAACAGTACAGGTTCGCTCGGCAACCGGTCATGGTCATTTTCTGCCGGAGCTAATGCTGGAAATCAGGGAAGTGTCGGCGGAACAGGTCAATGTACTAAAGACGGCTTTTGGGCAGATACCTTCAGCTATCACGCTGAAAACGGACGCATCACTATAACCTCTCAGACTGACTGCACGACCATTTCCGGAACAATAACCGGTCAGCTATATAACTCTACTGCTCCCTTCGACATAACCTGGGACAATGGAGAAACGGACCACTTCACCTACAACTTCTCCGAGTCTATGAACGAGTAACGACACTTATCGCAAAAAGGTCAGCAAGTGTGACACTTTTCACTGCCAATATTTCATATGTTTTCACCGGACAATTTAGCTATTTCCGCAAATTCCCGGCAAAATTTTTGCAAAAAATCAAAAAAACAGTTGCAGTCCTGTGAAAACTTTGCTATAATATTCGTGTATACTTAATATAGTATACACGATTCTTTTTTGCCGCTATATGACGGCTGACGGCTCATTTGCCGTGATACATAGAAATATATCGATGAATTGGGTAAATTCCGGAGTCCGCTGCCGGTAAAGTGCGGAGGGCTTTAATGCCCGGGAGAATGATATGAAAAATTTAAACAAGCTACTGCTCTGCGCCGCTATGGCCGCCGCAGGCACTGTTATGGCAGCAGCTCCCGCTGCTGCTCAGGCCGCTGAGGATACTTCCCCGGCTGTCACTTCCGACTGGTACACCGACGAAAACGGCCGTATCTTCTACTTCGACGAAAATGGCTCTCCTGTAACAGGCGAGCAGGTCATCGACGGTATGTACTACCTCTTCTCCGCAAACGGTGTTCAGAAGACCGGCTGGAGAACTGTCAACGGTCAGCGCTGCTACTTCGACCCCGCTACCGGAAAGCACGTTACCGGCTGGATAGACTACTGCGGAAAGAAATTCTACGTTGACCCCGATGCCGGCAAGGCCTCCGGTATCGTCAAGGACGAGGAGGCTCTCTTCGTCACCGACCAGTACGGCGCTGCTATCACTGAGGAAGGCCTTACTGAATACGACGGCAAGTGCTACTTCGTCAATAAGGGCGGTCAGGTCCTGACCTCCGCATTCAAGTCCGACGGCACCTGCTATGACGTCGCTGAGGACGGCTCCGTTTCCGCAGGCTGGGTAAACGCTGAGGACGGCAAGTACTACATAAACGAGGACCGCACTCCTGCAAGCGGTCTCACCGAGATAGACGGCATGAAGTACATCTTCGATTCAAAGGGCAAGCTCCTTACCGGCTGGCAGGAAGCCGGCGGCAAGAAGTACTACTCCGGTGAGGACGGCATACTTCAGCGTGGGCTCCTCAACACCGACGACTCCATGTACTTCTTCGGTGACGACTGCGCCGCTGTAAAGGGCCTACAGACTATCGGTGAGGACATCTATTTCTTCGGTGACGACTGCGCCGCTGTAAAGGGCCTCCAGACTATCGGTGAGGACACCTATTTCTTCGGTGAGGACTATGCTGCCGTTACCGGCTGGAAGTCACAGGGCGAGGATATGTACTACTTTGGCAGCGACGGCATCATGATAACCGGCCTCTACTCTATAGACGGCAAGAACTACTTCTTCGCTGAGGACGGCAAGATGCTCACCGGCAGACTTATCATCGGCGACAATAAATACTGCTTCGGCGAGGACGGCGCTGCTCTCACAGGCTGGCAGGTCATCGACAGCAAGACCTACTACTTCAATGAGGACGGCACTATGCTCACCGGCTGGTTCAAGTATGAGGGCAACACCTACTACTTCGACCCCTCCGACGGTGTTATGCACAATAACTGGACATTCATCGACGGAAAGAAGTACTTCTTCACCTATGAGGGCATAATGCTCACAGGACGCCAGACTATACGTGGCAATAAGTACTATATCGCTGAAAACGGCGTTGTTCAGACCGGTCTCATCACTTTAGATGACGGTGTGTACTACTTCTATGACCCCGACGGCTACATGGTCACAGGCTGGGTGACTGTCAGCGGCAACCTCCGCTACTTCGACCCCAGCACCGGTAAAATGGTCACAAACCAGAGAGTCGATACATACAACATCGGCACTGACGGCATCGCAAAGCCCATGTCTGCTGTCCAGACCAGAGGTGCCGCTGTCATCGCTTCTATCGGAAAGAGCGTAAGCGCTGTTTACAACTACGTCACAAGCCACAATTTCTATAGGTACATCGAGGCTACAAGGACCCTCGCCGCTATCCAGAGCACCGGCTGGGCTTACTTCGCAAACTACGCCCTCGATAACAGATACGTTGTCTGCTACTACTTCGCAGCAGTTACTGACCTTCTCTTCCAGGAGGCCGGCTTTACATCTCGTATCGTTTACGGCACCGGCCGTGGTGACGGCGACCACTACTGGAATCAGGTCCTCGTTAACGGCACATGGCTCAACTATGATACCTGCAACTACTTCTACGGTGTTACAGATTCCTTCCTCAAGGTCGCATACAATATCGCTACTGACCCCAACGACCATATTCAAAACACCGGAAACGGCTACACATTCAGACAGTACATCTATCCTAATTTCAACTAATCGGAGGCTATACATAATGAATTTCAGATTTACAGCAGCGATGACCGCAGCTATACTCTGCGCTGCTTCCGCAGTTTCCTGCGGCAAGGACGCATCCAGCAGCTCTGACGTAGTGCTGGAGATAAACACTACCAAGTCAACTGAGGAGACCACAGAGGAGACTACCGAGTCCTCCTCTGTGACTACCACTGACAAGAAGTCCGCTGTTACCACTGCAACTACCACCAAGGGCAAGACTACCACTACAACTGCAAAGTCCGACAAGCCTGAGACAGTTACTACTGCCGCTGCTACAGAGGCTCCCCAGAACACTCCCGCTGACCCTGAGCCGGAGCCGGAGCAGCCTGTTGATGACACTCCTCAGCCTGAGCCCCAGACAGAGGCTCCCACTGAGGCTCCCAAGCCTAAGAAGGATACTTTCAGCGCATCAGATATTGACAGGCCTATGTCCGATATGACTGCTGTTTTCGGAGATATGAGCCCCACTCATGCAGATGCCTGCATACCCAAGGGCGATGAGGGCGACTCCGTTTACGTCTACGACTATGGCAATATCGTATTCCAGTGCTACTCCCAGGGCGGTGTCCACTACGTCGGCTACATAATCATCCGCAGCGCTGACTACTCCACTGATAAGGGCATCAGGATAGGCTCCTCCAGAGCTGACATCTCCGGTGCTTACTCCGAGAGCTTCTCCGACGGCAACAACGTTGTCGTACCCTCCGGCGGCGCTGAGTATTACTTCGTAATGAACGGCGATACCGTTTCCGAGATACAGATAAACGTGACCTATTAAGGAGGAACTGTTTTGGTTTTCAGCAGTCCCGTATTCCTTTTCATCTTTATGACTTCGGTGTACATCCTCCACAGGATAGTACCCACTATGACCGCTAAAAATGTGCTGCTCCTAATTTTCAGCATCGCATTCTATACCTACGGCGAGCCTAAGGCCGTGGTCCTGATGATAATTTCTATCCTCATGAACTATGGCTTCGGACTGGCTATGAAACAGGAGAATAAGGCCCGCAAGCCTGTACTGGCTGCGGCTGTCACTGCGAATCTGGTAATGCTCGGCATCTTCAAGTATGCCGGATTCGGCGCTGACCTCCTCAACAGCCTGCCCTTCGTCAGCGTCCCTGTACCGCACATTGCCCTTCCTATCGGTATTTCTTTCTACACCTTCCAGGCTATGTCCTACGTCATCGACGCCTACAAGGACCCTAAGTACATCCAGAAAAACCTCTACAAGCTGGCACTCTACATTACCTTCTTCCCTCAGCTCGTGGCCGGTCCTATCGTGAAGTACTACGACTTCGCTGACCAGATAGACCACCGCAAGAGCAGTCCGGAAATGACTGCAAAGGGCGTGAGAAGGTTCATTACCGGACTTTCCAAAAAGCTCCTTATCGCCAATACTATGGCTCTGGCCGCAGACTACGTTTACGGCCTTGATACCGACAGCCTGACCCTCCCCCTTGCATGGCTGGGTGCTGTGTCCTACCTCTTCCAGATATACTTCGATTTCAGCGGCTACAGTGACATGGCTATCGGTCTTGGCGCTATGTTCGGCTTCACATTCAAGGAGAACTTCAACTACCCCTATATCTCCCAGAGTATGCAGGAATTCTGGCGCAGGTGGCATATCTCAGTTTCCACCTGGTTCAAGGAGTACCTATACTTCCCTCTGGGCGGCAACCGAAAAGGCAAGGTCCGCACAGCTCTGAACAAGCTCATCGTTTTCTTCTGTACCGGACTCTGGCACGGCGCAAGCCTGAACTTCATCGTCTGGGGACTTCTCAACGGTGTCTTTATGATGGCGGAATCCTACGGTATCATCAATACAAAAAAGTTTCCGAGAGTGCTCCGGCACTGCTACGCTGTTCTGGTGACTGTTATTGCCTTTGTATTCTTCCGTGCCGACGACCTCGGCACTGCCTGCCGTTTCATCGGAAGGATGTTCGACCCAACTAAGGGCTCCGGCGCAGGCACTTCAATGTTCCTGGCTCAGCTCACTCCTATGTACCTCACAATGCTGGCACTTGCGGTACTCTTCTCAATGCCCGTTGTCAGCGCTGTGAAAAGCAGACTTTCAAGTCCTAAGGCCCTGGCCGCAGGTGAGGTCTGCACCTTCGGAGTTTCACTGGTGCTACTTGCTGTGTGCATCATAACTCTTTCATCCGCATCCTACAATCCATTCATATATTTCAGATTTTAGGAGGCGGCTGTATGAAGAAAAATATTCTGTACAGGGTCTATACTGCCCTGTTTATCGGGATGTGTCTGGCTCCGGCTGCTCTCATGCCTGCGGTAAAAGGCTCCGACTCAAAGGAAAAGCGTGAGCTGGCAGAAATGCCGAAGGTCAAAACTGAGGACGGAAAGCTCAACTTTGAGTTCTTCGACCAGTTCAGCACCTACTTCTCTGAGCACTTCGCATTCAGACAGGAGCTCGTGACTGCTGACGGCAGGCTGAAGTCCGCAGTTTTAGGCACTTCCACCAACCCAGATGTCATCGTCGGAAAGGACGGCTGGCTCTACTACGGTCCCACTGCTGACGATTTTCTCGGTATAAATACCCTCAGCGACAGAGGAATAAACAACATCACCGGCAACCTCAGGATGATAGACGAATACTGTACCCAGCAGGGCAGCAGCTTCGTATTTACTATCGCTCCCAACAAAAACAGCATCTACCCTGAGCATATGCCATTCAACTACGTAAAGTCCGGGGACAAGAACAACTATGAGCGTATTGCTGAGGACCTCTCCGGTGCCGGTTTCTGGTGCGATATGAAGGAGACTCTCCTCAACGCTGACGCAAGTATCCCGCTCTACCACAAGACCGATACCCACTGGAACAACCTCGGCGCCTATGCCGGCCATGTGGGACTTATGGGAGCTCTGGGCAAGGAGCCCTGCTCTCCCGGTACAAAGTGGTCCACACGGGATGACCGCCTCGGTGACCTTGCCGCTATGATATACCCCTCGGAGGATGCTAAGGACACCCAGGTCTACAGCGACTACCAGTTCACGTACAACTATATGGGACGATTCAAGGCCCTTGACGACCTTGACATCCGCACCTCCTGCCAGAACGGTCAGGGCAGTCTGCTGATGTACCGTGACTCCTACGGTGAGGCGATACTCCCCTATATGGCTGAGGTCTACGAGAATGCACAGTTTTCAAGACTCGTTCCCTACCGTCTTGACCAGCTCGGTGGCAGAGACCTCATCATCGAGATAGTCGAGAGAAATATCGAGGACCTCCAGCAGTATGCTCCCCTTATGCCGGCTCCTGAGACTGAGGCTCCAGCAGCAAATGCAGTCTACGTCGGCTCAGAGGCTGAACTCCGGCAGGAAAGCTCCGGCGCATACGTCCACTTCTACGGAGTGCTCCCGGACCAGTGCTTTGATTCGGATTCCGCTGAGATATATCTCACTGCGGACGGCCGTTCCTACAAGGCCTTCAATGCCTTTGAGGCACGTCTCCTTGACCGTGAGGGAGAAGTCTCCGACAACGGCTTCTCGCTGTACGTTCCGACTGAAAATATCCCGGAAGGCTGTACCGTCACACTGACTGTGGCAAGCTCCACCGGCCGGGCTATACAAGTAAATTTTTAACAGAAAAGAGTAGTGATAAAAATGAGACATTCTAAGACTACAGCACTCATCTCTGCTGCATCATTAGCTGTTATGTCAATTCTGCCTGCCGCTCAGGCAAACGCCGCAGCTCCCGACCTTTCCGAATTTACAGCAGTCCCTGTATTTGAATTCTTCAACAAGAACGACGTAAACGGAATGATAGGGATAAAGCTCCCGGAAACTGTTTCCGCTCACGTTGAGATAACCTTCGATTCTCCGGAGGGACTGGACTTTCCCTACTATGTGACCGACATAAAGGACGGCTCTGCACTGCTGTTCCTTGTTGAGGGCTACAGCAACACTGAGGACGACTACCGCAATTATCACCTCAGCATCGACCTCACAGGCGGTACTTACGGCTCCACAGTCAATTACTCCGAGGACTTCACCGTTCCAGACGGAAATGATGTTCCCGACAGCTTCTATGCAGTTGGTTATCAGTTCGAGCTTGACGACACATTCAGCAAGGACACCGTGGAGCTCACCGGTACCGAGACTTCCACAATGGATTACAACGGTCAGGAAGTTTCCGGAGAAGTAAGGACCTACGCTCTCCACCTCAACAGCTTCCTCAAAGGCGACATAAACGGCGACAGTGTAATTGACGGCACGGATGCAACTCTTGCACTGAAAGAGTACGCAGCCCTTGGACAGGGTGTTTCAACACTGACAGCGGCTCAGACCGCCGCAGCCGATGTTAACGGCTCCGGCAACGTTGACGGCTCCGACGCTACAATGATACTCCGCTACTACGCACTTTCAGGCGGTGGCAAGACTCCCGACTGGAACCATATATTTGACTAAAACATAAAGGCCCGGAATTTTTTCGGGCCTTTTTCATATTTTCGCACATATGTATTGACTTTTTTCGTTCATTATTGTATAATTATAACACTAATACTATTATAGGGAGGTTTGATTATGAAGATCAAAAGAATAATTGCGGCAGTACTTTCACTGTGCATGGTTGGCAGTGCTTTTACTTTCAATGCTCCGGCAATCAGTGACTATTCCATTACAGCTGATGCTGCGGGCGAGTGCTATCTCTATAACAGCACAACTGGTCTGCTTACGCTGAAAGGCAATATTGTGTATGATGAGATAGCAAATTTTGAACATAAGGAAGATGTCAAAAAAATCAAGGTCAACGAAGGGATTGTACTTCCTGAGAATTGTGAACAGTTATTCGCTGGTTACTTTAGCTGCACTTCAATAGACCTATCCAATGCAGATACAAGTAATGTTACGAATATGAGCTCTATGTTCAGCGGCTGCAGTTCATTGACATCACTTGATCTGAGTTCTTTTGACACAAGTAAAGTCACAGATATGACATATATGTTTTATAACTGTCTAAATTTAACTTCACTTGATATTTCTGGATTTGACACAAGAAATGTTACAGATATGCACTTTATGTTCATGGGCTGTACGTCATTAACTTCTCTAGAACTTCGCAATTTTGACACAAGTAAGGTTACGAATATGAACGGAATGTTCAGTGAATGTAAGGCTCTGACTTTGCTTGATCTTTCCGGATTTGACACAAAAAATGTTACGAACATGGGAAATATGTTTATGTCCTGCTACAAATTAACTACAGTCAACCTTTCCGGGTTCGACACAAGTAATGTTAGTTATATGGGAGGAATGTTCTTTAACTGTAAAGCATTAAAATCACTTGATCTGAGCAGTTTTGATACAAGCATTGTTGAAAGTGCAGGTGGACTTTTTGGTGTATGTACAGAACTTTCACTGCTCACGCTTGGCAAAGATTTCGGTGATATAACTGAAGAATACGGACTTCTGAACAAAGAAGGCTGGGTCAATACCAACGACCCAACAACCATCATCAGCGGCAGCGGAACATTGGCCGAATTCACTAATATCGGCATGAACACCTACGTGCAGTTCGGCACGAGCATCAACAAAAATGGCGATGTTAACTGTGATGGAGAAATTACTATAGCCGATGCTGTTCTCTTGCAGAAATGGCTTCTTGGTGTTCCGAATACTCATCTCCCTTACTGGCAGAACGCCGATCTGTGCGAAGATGAAGTGATCGATGCATTTGACCTGTGCCTGCTGAAAACTACGATAATCAATCAGAAATAGACCCCATAACTGATCCAGCACTGTGCATGAAAAAACGGACGATGATTCGTCCGTTTTTCTTTTACCTGTTTTTCACGTAGCCTATGAGCTTGTCGAGACACAGCTCAAAACAGCTCCCATACCACACCTCGTCAAAGCTGCCGGCTGTTGCTTCGATGCAGTCGGCGGTGTAGTCCACCGCTGTTCTGACCGCCTGACTCAGCGGCATTCCCAACGTGACCGCTCCTGTGAACACGCTGGAGAATATATCTCCTGTGCCGTGAAGAGTCCTGTCAACGGTCTTGCGGAAGTGATAGCAAAACTCCCCTGTCCTGGAATCATAGGCCGCTGCGCCCTGCTTTTCTCCGTCAAAGTGGACTCCGGTCAGCACCGGCATGGGACATCCGAGGTCTGCAAGTCTGCGGAGTACTTTCTCTGCATAGGCCTGGTCATAGTCCTCAGTATAGGGAATATCCAGCAGAAAGCTGGCCTCAGTCATGTTCGGGATGATGTAGTCAGCTCTTGAACACAGCTTCCGCATCTCAGCAACAAAGTCCTGACTGAACCCTGTGTAGAGCCTGCCGCCGTCGGCCATAGCCGGGTCTACAACGATGAAGTTGTCCTCACGGCCAAAGTCACCGAAGAAGTCGGAGACTATCCTCACCTGCTCGATCGAGCCGAGGTATCCGGTATAAATACCGTCAAACCGCAGTCCAAGTGACTTCCAGTGGTCTGCGATAGCCGGTATATCGCTGGTAAGGTCACGGAATGTGAACCCCTGGAACCCGCCTGTGTGAGTGGACAGTACCGCCGTCGGGATGACTGCGGTCTCAATGCCCATTGCTGATATTACAGGCAGTGCTACAGTCAGGGAACACTTGCCGAAACATGATATATCTTGAATTGTTACGACCTTTTTCATATTTTCACTCTCTTTCAGAACTCTTACACATACATTATACAACATTGCTGCGGAAAGGTCAATGGCTGCTGAGTGTTTTTTCTCAAAGTCCCCTTCCGAGTTGCATTGAACACCAATATGTGGTATAATAGTAATCAGTTATTTTTTGCAAAGGAGGTCCGCCCTTGAACAGACTCTATGACAAGCTGATACTGCTGCTCATATCTATGGTGTGCGTGAGTTCATCTGCCAGCCTTGCTGCACCGGTCGTCGTACTGCTGGTCTCAGTACTCTTTTCATCACTGGTACAGCTTTTCAGCGGACGTTATGCCTCGGCAGCGCTAATAATGTTGTTTTCCGCACTCTGCGGCCCATTTCCGCTCCTGCTTTGCGCCTTGCCTATCATGTTTTATGACGCTCTGTACGAGAAAAAATGGTGGACCATTCTCCCTGCTTCTCTTATCTTCTTCATCGGGGACCCGCCTTCCTTCGGAAATATGATGCTCACGGCTGCCGGAATGCTGACTGCACTGGTAATTTACAGGAGAGTCTCTGTTCTTGAAAACTCAGTGGAATCCCTTTCTGTACTGCGTGACGAGGGCAAGGAGAAGAACATCCAGCTCAGAGAACAGAACGTCAGGCTCATCGAGGCTCAGGACAATGCCGTCAGGCTTGCTACTCTTCAGGAGCGCAACCGCATCGCCCGTGAGATACACGACAACGTCGGACATATGCTCACTCGCTCCCTTTTGCAGTCAGGCGCACTTATCATTATAAATAAGGACGAAAAAATGACTGCTCCT
>CACWPR010000079.1 GCA_902762855.1 Ruminococcus flavefaciens | reverse complement strand
AAAGGCGGCATTTCCCTCCCTTCCCTCTCCCTACGGTTTTCCTCTCTGGACTCTCTTTTCCCTCTCCCTCTCCCTTTCCTCCCTTTGCCGCCTTTTGACTGGGGCGCAGAACCCTTACGGGTCTGCTTAGCGGCCTTTTTTGTTTGTGGGAAAGTTCCGTACTTTCGTTGGTGCCGTAAGCGAAAGCAGAGTAGGCCTTACCCGGTGAGTAAGCGAGCGCAGCAAGCGTCAACGTGAAGGGCGCAGCCTTCGGCTGCTGCTACTTGACAAGTCGAGGGAAATATATTATAATAGTATGTAATGCTATTTCAGGGGAGGCCCCCTGCCAATTTTATTTAAGGAGTGCATTGATATGGCTTTAAAGAAGATGTCCAGAGAGAGCTACGACAAGCTGGTCGCTGAGCTCGATGACCTCAAGATCAATAAACGTAAGGAAGTTGCTGAAAGACTGAAAGTCGCACGTTCCTACGGAGACCTCTCCGAGAACGCTGAGTACGATGAGGCTAAAAACGAACAGGCTATCCTGGAGGCTCAGATCAGCGAGCTCCAGTATACTATCGACAATGCCGAGATAATCGAGGACTCAAATATCTCCGTTGACGAAGTCGGCATGAGCTCCAAAATAACTATCAAACGCCTCGATACAGGCAAAACAGAGACCTTCACTATCGTTGGTACCAACCACGCTAACGTCAGGGAAGGCAAGATCTCAGACGAGTCACCTATCGGTAAGGCCGCTATGAAGAAGAAAGTCGGAGATGTCTTTATCGTCGAGGCTCCTGCCGGCGAGCTCCGTTTCGAGATAGTCGAGATCTCAAAGTAATCACGGAAGGATAAGTATAATGAGCGAAAATCAGGTAAATTCCCCTGTTCAGGCCGAGGAGCCCGTTCAGGACATAAATATATTAAAGAAGGACCGTCTCGATAAGCTGGCCGGACTCAGAGAGCTGGGCAAGGACCCCTTCGAGATAACCAAGTTCGACGTCACAGGCCATGCCGCTGACTATAAGGCTGAGTATGAGGCAAGAGAGGCCGAGGTCATCGCTGCCGCCGGCGGCGATGAGGAAAAGCTCAGCGCCGGTCTGGAGGCTCTCAATGAGAACATCATCCGCATCGCCGGACGTATCATGAGCTGGAGAGATATGGGCAAGGCTAACTTCATCGACGTCCGTGATGTCTCAGACCGCATCCAGGTCTACATCCGCTCCAATGACGTGGGTGCTGACCTCTTCAAGGAATTCAAGAAGAAGTGGGACATCGGCGACATCATCGGCGTTGAGGGCTACGTTTTCAGGACCCGCAAGGGAGAAATTTCCATTCACGCAAAGAACATCGTCCTGCTCTCCAAGTCCCTCCTCCCACTGCCTGAGAAGTGGCACGGTCTAAAGGACCCCGATACAAGATACCGTCAGCGCTATGTTGACCTCATCGTAAACCCTGAGGTAAAGGACACCTTCATCAAGCGCTCAAAGATAATCGCATCTATCAGACGCTACCTCGACACTCAGGGATTCATCGAAGTGGAGACTCCCATGCTGGTATCAAATGCCGGCGGAGCCGCTGCAAGACCCTTCGAGACCCACTACAATGCCCTCGATGAGGACGTCAAGCTCCGTATCAGCCTTGAGCTCTATCTGAAAAGACTCATCGTCGGCGGTCTTGAAAGAGTCTACGAGATAGGCCGTGTTTTCAGAAACGAAGGCGTTGACACCCGTCATAACCCTGAGTTCACACTCATGGAGCTCTATCAGGCTTACACTGACTACCACGGCATGATGGACCTCACTGAGAATATGTTCCGTCACGTCGCTCAGGAGGTATGCGGCACTACCTGCGTACCCTACGGCGAGTACATGATAGACCTGGGCAAGCCTTTCGAGAGACTTACCATGATAGACGCTGTAAAGAAGTACTCCGGTGTTGACTTCACCGAGATAACTACACTTGAACAGGCCCGTGAGATAGCTAAGGCAAAGGGCGTTGAGTTCGAGGAGCGCCACAAGAGAGGTGACATCCTCAACCTCTTCTTCGAGGCTTTCGTTGAGGAGCACCTCATCCAGCCTACATTCATCATGGACCACCCCATCGAGATCTCTCCCCTTACCAAGAAAAAGCCCGATGCTCCGGACTATGTTGAGCGTTTCGAGCTCTTCATCACAGGCCGTGAGATGTGCAACGCCTACTCCGAGCTCAATGACCCTATCGACCAGAGAGAGAGATTCAAGGCTCAGGAAGAGGCTCTCAGCCAGGGCGACGAAGAGGCTAACCGCACAGATGAGGACTTCCTCCGTGCGCTGGAGATAGGTATGCCTCCTACAGGCGGTATCGGCTACGGTATCGACCGTCTTGTAATGCTCCTCACCAACAGTGCCGCTATCAGGGACGTTCTCCTCTTCCCGACTATGAAGTCCCTTGACAAGGACAAGTCCGAGAACAGGTCCGCTGAGACTGCTCCTGAGACCGCTCCTGCCGCTGAGGAGAAGATAGACTTCTCAAATGTGGTCATAGAGCCCTTATTCCAGGACCAGGTGGATTTTGAGACATTCTCCAGGTCCGACTTCCGTGCTGTGAAGGTCCTTGACTGTGAGGCAGTGCCCAAGTCAAAGAAGCTGCTGAAGTTCACCCTCAATGACGGCTCCGGCCAGGAAAGGACCATTTTAAGCGGCATCCACGCTTATTATGAGCCTGAGGACCTCATCGGCAAGACTCTTATCGCCATTACCAACCTCCCTCCGAGAGCTATGATGGGAATTGACTCCTGCGGTATGCTCCTGAGCGCTGTCCACAAGGACGGCGAGGAGGAAAAGCTCCACCTCCTTATGGTGGACCCCCACATCCCCGCAGGCGCTAAGCTGTACTGATAAAAGCAAAGGGAGACCACCGGTCTCCCTTTTTCATCCCGCAGCACAAAAACCGCACAAAGCCCTATGCTCTGTGCGGTATTTTTTATTCCTCTGAAAGGTCAGCTATTATCTTTTCAAGAACAGGCAGGTCCTTGTCGAGGGTCTCCTGCATATCGTCCTCGTGGGAGTACAGCAGGTCCCTGGGCTCCCTTACGGCTATGAACAGGTCATCGGTGATGTACTGCTCATCCACTCCTATCTTCTCAGCAAACTTCGTTCCCTTCAGGTAATAGCGGCCGTCCTTTATGTGTGGGTCGCCGGGGAAGAGCTCGCCCATGTCCATGAAAATATCGTCCAGCTCCCCTGTTTCCTCGTCGGTGAACAGGTCAAGAAGGTCCTTTCCTCCGATGACGATGACTCCGTCCGCTGACTGGAGCTGTGTTGTGAGCTTATTGTCCGTTCCGTTGGCGTAGTTGCGGTAGTCGTTGTCGGAGAGCTGTATATAGTACACCGACGCAAGGACCTTGCCGTTGCCGTTGAAATCCTCGGTAAAGCTCTGTATATAGCCTTCCAGGTCGGAGTAGTCCCCAACCTCCGGGTTGTCTGCGATGACCAGCACCACAATGTCCGGCCTTGGCTTCGTGACGTAGTTGTATATCAGGAATCCCACTATAAGGGCAAATATTATGCCTATGCCCAGCCACCACTTGTTGTGGTAGATGAAGTTCCGGAACTTCTGCCAGGGAGTCATGACTGCTGGGGCTTCTTCCTCCTCGTGGATAGTCTCGCTCTCCTCGATGAGGCCCTGTTTCAGCTTGATGAGCTCCTTTTTCTCTTCAAGGAGCTGTTTTTCATAGGCCTCCTGACGCTTTTTCTCCTTGGCGAGCCGCTTTTCCTCCAGCTCACGTTCAAGCTGTGCCTGCTCCTCCTCACGCTGTTTCCGGAGCTCCTTGTTGACCTCAAAGACGCTTTTCTGTATGTCCAGCTTTACGTCGCTTTCCTCCTCCGGGAGGGTGTTTTTATCCTTTTCTTTCAAAAAATTTACCTCGCATTGCAATTAAACTTACTTTAGTATTATAACCCGGAAATCCGGATATGTCAACATTTCCGCAGACTTTTAATACAGCGGCCAGCCTGGGATGTTCCTCAGGATGAAATAGGCCAGCAGGAGTACTATGGAAACAACCTCAGCAACGAAGCAGAATCGTTTCCCACGGTCGAAAAGCCAGAGTCCCAGACAGACTGCCCAGACCGGCAGAAGGCAGAATATCACCGGGTGCCAGCAGAAGGCGCTCCGCAGGTCCAGATGCGCTGCGCTGACGCACATCCTCGTCACTCCGCATCCCGGACAGAGCAGATGCCCGTGAGTGACCGTCTTCAATGGACATGGCACTGCGATGCCGGTCAGGGTGATGAAAAAGAAGTAGCAGACTCCCAGGCCTGCTATCCTCAGCACTCGGATAAGTTTGGTTCTGTTTATCTTCATATCACAATAACAAAGAACTGCCCCGAAGGACAGTTCATATAGGTCAGGCAAGTGTGTTTATCTCGTTCTGCATGAGGGCATATGCGATTATCTGCATTCCGAAGATAGAGAGTACAAGGTAGAGCACCGGGAGACTTCCGGGTGCAAGGCCTGCCTCTGCACGGACTCTTTCAAGTCTTTCGCCCTGCTTATAGCTCCAGTACCAGCCGTAGATACCGCAGGTAATGAGGTTGAGGAGGAACGCAACTCCACCTGATGTGGCGTTAGGGTCTCTTGAAAGTGTATTTGTATCGTCGGTAAGGTTGACGAACCAGATGATACCGTAGATGCCGCAGGTCACTATCGAAAGTATGATGCAGGTAGCAATGGACTTTGTGGTTATACCGGACATTCCCTTGCCGTAGTTTCCGCCGGGATAGCCGTTATACTGTGGAGTATACTGCTGAGGTCCGCCGTACTGACCGCCATACTGCTGGCCACCGTACTGCTGTCCTCCATACTGCTGTCCTCCATACTGCTGTCCGCCATACTGCTGACCGCCGTACTGCTGAGGCTGGTCAAGGGGAGAAGGTGCATTGGAAGAGTAGTTATCCGGTGCAGCAGCACCGCAGTTAGGACAGAATTTTCCGTTGAATTCAGTTCCGCAATTATTACATATCATTTTCATGTACCCCCAAAAGATAGGTCCGGGACCGCCGTTACAGGGCAGGTCACAGGCTGGATAATAGTAAAAAATCAGACATTTTCTGACGTTGGATACTATTATATCACAACTTTCCCCTGATTTCAATACCTTTGGAGGATATTTCAGAAATATTTCACACTTATATTAATAATAGACTGCGTACCCGTCCGCTCCCGATGCCTTCACCGCCGCTATCTGCCTTTCTATCACTCCGCTGTCCTCGACCCACTCCTGCTCACCGGCTCCGGCCCATTTGTCAGGCTTGCCTTCCTTGTACCCGGCCAGTCCGATTATAAGCCCCACTCCGCTGTCACCACGCAGCTCCTCCCAGGCCTGCAAGGTCTCCTCAAAGGGCAGGCTCTCGTTCCGGAACCCGTAGTATATCTGCGGAAGGATATAGTCGCAGTACCCCTTCTCCCCGGCCCACAGCCTGACATCCGCATACTGCCCGTCAAGGTCGGCCTCAATGTTCCCCTGGGGACTTATCCCGAACACCTGCCGCCCGTCGTGAGCCTTCACTGCGTCATATATCCCCTTCACCATGGCCGTGACGTTGTCCCTCCTCCACCGGGCAAGGTCACGGCTGCCGGACCTTTCAAAGGCCTCCCGGTCAAAGGACTCCTCTGTGGTGGGATAGAAGTAGTCGTCAATGTGGATGCCGTCCACATCGTAATTTTCCAGTATCTCCGTGACTCCCTCCGCTATCAGCTCCCGGACCTCACTGTAGGCAGGGTCAAGGTACCACCTGTCCCCTACCAGCTTTGCATATGGGAGCTCCGGGTCAGAGGCCCATTGCTTCGTGATGTAGGTATCCGGCACGTTCTCCATCTGCTCACGGGTCTGGAGCCGCAGAGGGTTCACCCAGGCATGGACGGAAAGTCCCTGTTTATGGGCCTCCTCTGTCATTATGGCAAGGGGGTCATAGTCCCCGTCAAGGAGGGCTCCCGGCGGAAACAGCTCCGACCTGTAATAGGCGTCGCCGGAGGGCCGTGCGTGGAGGTATACCGTGTTCACTCCCTCCGCTGCGGCATCTGAGAACCTCTTCTGGACCTCCTGCCGGAATTCCTCCTCTGACCTGCCCCGGATGTACTGGTCATATTCAGTATAGGGGAACCACCGTCCCACCTGCTCCCGGAAGTTCAGAGGGGCACGTCCGGCAGGAACTTCGATGCCGAGCTGCTCCCGTTCCTGGATGTAGGCTGTGGGAGCTTCGGCTGAGTCAGAGGAGGAAGGGACCTGCTGAGAGCATGAGCAAAGGAGCGGAACCACCAGAAATGCTGCAATTTTTTTCATCATCTCACCTCAGCATATCATATGCAGGAGCTCCCCAAAAAATACCCGCTCCGTGCGCCGTCATTGTCACTTGCTTTTTTTTCGGAAATGAGCTATAATATTATTGCTTTTGCAATGGCTTTTATTATGGAAGGAGATACATATGAATAAAAAAGAAACTGCCGAGATAAAAAAGAATTTTTCCGATAAAAGCGGATTCTTCATTATGGAAAGAGTCCTCACCGCTTTCATCGACGCTGAGAAGAACCTCCGCTACCACCACGTCAGCTCATGCCTTACCATGCCCGTGGAGGAACACGATGTCTATGACGAGACCCTCAAAAAGGTCCTCAATACCAACGTGGGAAAGTCCTTTGTGGAGTACGAGTTCCCCAATGAGGCCTACGATGAGGGTCAGCCTCAGAATATCCTCTACACCCTCCTGACCTCCGAGCTCAAGGACGAGCTGGTCTGTGAGGACTTCCTCAACCATATTGCCGATCGCATCGCCTATGAGGGCCCTCTTGCAGTCATAACCGCTTACTGCACCTACACCGTCCGCCAGAAGGACAAGAACGACGAATTCGCAGAGGGCGAGGACGAGATATACCGCTACCTGCTCACCGCTATCTGCCCTGTGAACACCTCCAGCGACGGCTTCGTTTTCGATTCCTTCAACAACGAGATAACCAAAAAGCTCAACACCGAGCTCATCATCAGCAAGGCTCCCTCTGACGGCTTCCTCTTCCCCGTTTTCAGCAACCGCAGCAGCGACATCAACCATGTGATGTACTACGCAAAGTCTGCGAAAAAGCCTAATATCTCCATAATCGAGGAGGTTCTCGGCTGTAATTTCGTCATGTCCGCTGACAACGAGAAGTCCAGCTTCCAGACAATTCTCAAGTCCGTAGTCGGCGACGACCTGGACTATACCCTCATCAGGACCGTAAACGAGAAGATACAGGAAGTCGTGGAGGACAACAAGGACGACACTGACAAGGCCGTCATCGAGCCCCTCCAGATAAAGGAAATGCTCAGCGACATCGGCCTGCCGGAGGAAAGAGTCAGCATGGTAGAGCCGGTATATGAGAAGGTCTGCGGAAAGGCTCCCCTCACTGCCGCAAACCTGGTGGAGTCCAAGACTGTACTCGCCTCCCCCGGCATCACTGTCAACATCAAGCCCTCTGCCGCTGACAAGGTGCGGACAAGCGTTGTGGACGGCCGCCGCTGTCTCCTCATCGACATCGACGACCCGACTATCGAGATAAACGGTCTCCCTGTGACATTATGAGAGGGAGAATAAAGCAATAAATAAAGGAGTTATACCATTATGGGATTTTTCAGCAAGCTCTTCTCTGAACCTCAGAAAGAACAGGAGCCGGAGCGCATATACTTTGAGTCGCCTTTCGGCAGGTTCATCTACTGCGAAAACAACGGCATCTCCCCCGGATACGAAGGGGATATTTCCGGCTGGTACCCGGAGTCCGATGAGGCGGCGGACCTTGCCTCATTCTTCATCGCAGACAGCCCTGACCTCCCGGAGTCCGCTCCCGCCTATCAGCTCCTTCTGAAATACGTCACCGACAGGGACAGGACTGACTATGACGTGAAAAAGACAGCGGCGGAGTATTTTTTGTCCAGACCCGGACTCACCGAGGAAGGCAAGTCCCTGGAGGAGCTCATATCGACCATGTGGCTTGAAGGGATATATGTCGAGAAGCCCGGTGAAATTTCCTTCAGCATGGAGGGAGAGTTCATTTATGCCTCAGATACAGTGCTCACCCTCAGGGCCGACGGCACAAAGGAGATATTCTTCATTGACAACTGCTATATCCTCGGCGGTGACGACCTCAGGCACACCGAGACTATATGAAAACAAATCCCCGGAGCGGCATGACAGCCCTCCGGGGTCTTTTTCTGACTTCACTTCTTCTTGTTCTTGCGGTAGATGATGCCCAGTCCCTTTATCAGCAGGTTGCTGTCAAGGATGATGTCACGCTTGCAGAGAGGCACTACCAGCTCGGAAAGTCCGCCTGTTGCCACTGCGGTACACTTGTCCCCCAGCTCCTCCTCGATACGGTCTATGATGCCGTCAAGGGCGCAGGCATTGGAGTACAGGAATCCGCTCTTCATGCAGTCTATGGTGTTGGTGCCGATGATGTGTGCCGGAGCCTCGAAGTTCACCTTCGGGAGCTGTGCCGTTCTTGCAATGAGAGCATCTGCGGCAACTCCCATGCCGGTCATGATGAGTCCCCCACGGTAATTCTTGTTCTTGTCCACCACTGAAACTGTTGTGGCAGTTCCCATGTCTATGATTATCAGCGGTACGGGATACTGATTAATGGCGGCAACTGCGTCGACAGCCTGGTCACTGCCAAGCTGTGCAGGGTTGTCGATGAGTATATTCAGGCCTGTCTTTACTCCCGGACCAGCCATCATCGTGTCCACATGGAAGAGCTTTCTCACAGCCTCCCTTACGGTATTTGTCACCGAGGGGACTACCGAGGACATTATGGCATCGTCGATGTCAGCGATGTCAAAGCTGTTCATCTCAAGGACGTTCTTTATCAGCGACGCATACTCTGCCGCTGTTGCGTTGTGGTTGGTGGATATCCTCTCGAAGAGCACCACCTCGTCATTCTCGTCAACACAGCCGAAAACTATATTTGTATTTCCTATATCTACAGCTAAAAGCATGATTTTTACCTCCTGTTTTGGTTACTGTACCATTATAGCATATTTTTATGGAAAAATCTATAGATTTTTTTATAATTCTGTGGTATAATATCCGTAACATATTTTTTGACCCTGACGGCTGAAATTAACAAGGAGGTACCTATGCTCAAAGGAAAAACTGTACTGCTCGGAGTCACCGGCTCCATTGCAGTCTATAAGATATGCAACCTCGCACGTATGCTCACCAAGCTCGGCGCTGAGGTCCATGTGGCTATGACACCCAATTCACTTAACTTCGTCCACCCCCTCACCTTTGAGACCCTTACTCAGCATAAATGTCTCATCGACACCTTCGACAGGAATTTCGAGTACAGTGTGGAACACGTTTCTATCGCCAAAAAAGCCGACGTGGTCATGATAGCTCCGGCATCTGCAAACGTCATCGGCAAGATAGCCTCCGGCATCGCTGACGATATGCTCACTACCACCGTCATGGCCTGCACCTGCAAGAAGATAATCGCTCCGGCTATGAACCACAATATGTACCACAACCCTATCGTGCAGGACAATATCCGGAAGCTGAAAAAGTTCGGATATGAGATAGTGGAGCCCGTCAGGGGTATGCTGGCTAACCGTGACATCGGTGACGGAAAGCTCCCGGATGAGGAGACCCTCCTTGAATATATCCTCCGGGAGGCCGCCTTTGAAAAGGACCTTGCCGGCAAAAAGGTCCTCGTTACTGCCGGTGCTACAAGAGAGAGCATCGACCCGGTACGCTTCATCACCAACCACTCCAGCGGAAAAATGGGCTTCGCTCTGGCAAGAGCCGCTATGCTCCGCGGTGCCGATGTTACTGTAGTTGCCGCTCACACCGACGTTGAGCCACCTATGTTCGTCAATGTGGTGCCCGTGAAGTCGGCAGCAGATATGTTCAGCGCCGTAAAGGAAAGACTGGACGAAAGCGACTTCGTCATCAAGGCCGCTGCCGTTGCGGACTACACCCCGGTCCAGTGCGCTGACAACAAGATAAAGAAGTCCGACGGCGACATGAGCATCCCTCTGAAACGCACTGAGGATATACTGAAATATATCGGCGAACACCGCCACTTCGGACAGGTAGTCTGCGGCTTCTCCATGGAGACCGAGAACGTCATCGGGAACTCCCGCAAAAAACTGGAGTCCAAGAAGTGCGACATGATATGCGCCAACTCCATTAAGGAAAAGGGCGCCGGCTTCGGTACAGATACCAACATCATAACCATTATCACAAGCGGCCGCTGCGATGAGCTGGAGATAATGAGCAAATTCGATGCCGCTAATATCATACTCGATAAAATGGCAGAAATGTCCTGTCAGAAAGGTGAGGAAAAATGAGGATAGCTTTCTTTGATACAAAGTCCTACGACATCCCGGCTTTTGAGGAGTACGGCGGACAGAACGGCATGAAGTTCAAGTTCTTCGAGACCAAGCTCAACGAGGACACCGCTGACCTGGCCAAGGGATGCGACGCCGTGTGCGTTTTCGTCAACGATACCGTCAATGCCGCTGTTATCGACAAGCTGTGCAGTCTGGGCATAAAGATGATAGCCCTCCGCTGTGCCGGCTATAACAACGTTGACCTCAGCTATGCAAAGGACAGGATAGCTGTTGCAAGAGTCCCTGCTTACTCCCCCTATGCAGTTGCAGAACACGCTATGGCTCTGCTGCTCACATCTATCCGCCGCATCCACAAGGCCTATATCCGCACAAGGGACTTCAACTTCTCCCTCAACGGGCTCACCGGCTTTGACCTCCACGGCAAGACTATGGGTGTTGTGGGCACCGGTAAGATAGGCCGCATATTCATCAACATATGCCGTGGATTCGGCATGAATGTCATCGCCTATGACAAGTTCCCGGCAGAGGGCTCCGGCATCGACTACGTTGAGCTGGACGAGCTCTTCCGCCGCTCTGACATCATATCCTTCCACTGCCCCCTCACTGAGGAGACCTACCACATGGTCAGCAAGGACACTATTGGACAGCTCAAAAAGGGTGTGGTCCTGCTGAATACCTCCCGCGGCGCCCTCATCGACGCAGAGGCTCTCCTTGAAGGCATCAAGGCACGTCAGATAGGCGCCGCCTGCCTGGACGTATACGAGGAGGAGGGCGACGTTTTCTTCAATGACTTCTCCGGACACATCATCGCTGACGACGTCCTTGCAAGACTTATCTCAATGCCCAACGTTATCGTGACTTCTCACCAGGCTTTCCTCACTGAGGAGGCCCTCAACAATATCGCTGAAACTACCGTTGCCAACCTTCTGGCCTTCTCCAAGGGCGAAAAAAGCGGCAACGAGCTCTGCTGAATTTCAAGCAAATTGAAATAATACTATGTAAAGGAGGTTAACACATGGCTAAATACGTTTGTGACGTCTGCGGATGGGAGTACGACGAGGAACTGGGCGACCCCGATAACGGCATCGCTCCCGGCACAAAGTTCGAGGACCTTCCCGACGACTTTGAATGTCCTCTCTGCGGCGTGGACAAGGGACAGTTCTCTGAGGCATGACAATAATATAAAAAAAGGGAGACCAGATGTAAGATATTCTTAACACAGAAAGGTAAAAACAAAACCGAATAGGATAAAGAATCCCGATACATTTGTATCGGGACTCTTGCTTTATTGAAATCTAAAGTCGCGTGTTCAAGTCACGTTTCCAGCTCCAGCGGGGCTCCCTAATCGAACGCATACGCAAAACCGCTTAGGATTGTTCCTATGCGGTTTGAGTTTTTCAATATTGCTGAATAAATCATATTATTGATCAATACTCTCTAATTCTTTCAGCCACATATTAGCAGAGGCATCGCTTGGCATCCGCCAGTCGCCGCGGGGAGAGAGAGTAACCGTTCCGACCTTCGGTCCGTCGGGGAGGCACGATCTCTTGAATTGTTGGGTGAAGAATCGTCGGTAGAATATTTTCAGCCATTTCATTATGACTTCCTTAGAATATGTTTCTGCAAATGAGAGACAGGCGATACGAAATATCTTTGAAGGTGAAAATCCGTATCTCAGCATATAGTACATGAAGAAATCGTGAAGCTCATACGGTCCGACTATATCTTCAGTCTTCTGTGATATAGTACCGTTTTTCTCAGGTGGCAGAAGCTCGGGACTAACAGGAGTATCCAGTATATCGAACAAGATTTTTTTCAGCTCGCCCTCTGATATTTCAGCTTCATAGTTTACCAGCCAGCGC
>CACWPR010000078.1 GCA_902762855.1 Ruminococcus flavefaciens | reverse complement strand
GAGCATCACCACCACGACCACGGCCCGGACTGCACCTGCGGATGCCATGACCATGACCACCACCACCATCATGCCGATGAGGTGTTCACAAGCTGGGGCGTTGAGACTCCCGACTCCTACTCTGCTGAGGAGATAACCGCCGCTCTTGAAGCTCTCGGAAACAAGGAGAAGTACGGCATGATACTCAGAGCAAAGGGCATAGTTGCCGGCAAGGACGGCCAGTGGATACACTTCGACTACGTCCCCGGAGTACCGGATGTCCGCACAGGCAGCGCAGGTACTATCGGACGTCTCTGCGTTATCGGCTCCAAGATAAAAGAGGACGCAATTGCAGAGCTGTTCCGTGCCGCAAAGTAACGGAGGGAGTGTTCTGAATGGCAAATACACCGAATGAGGTGCCGGTATACCTGTTTCTGGGTTTCTTAGAGGCCGGCAAAACTAAGTTCATACAGGAAACTATGGAGGATAAGCGCTTCAACAACGGCGAGCGCACACTTCTGCTCACCTGCGAGGAGGGTGTCGAGGAGTACGACATCTCAAAGTATCCCTCCAAAAACGTTGAGGTAAGAGTCATCGAGGACAAGGAAGAGCTCACTGAGGCAAACCTTGCAAGACTTGTCAGTGAGACAAAGGCTGAAAGAGTTGTGCTGGAATACAACGGTATGTGGCTCCTCAAGGACCTCTTCGACGCCATGCCGGAGGGCTGGGCCATTTATCAGGTCATGTTTTTCGCAGACGCATCCACTTTCCTTAACTACAACGCTAACATGAGGAGTCTTGTTGTAGACAAGCTGAATATGTGCGAGCTGGTGGTATTCAACCGCATGGAACGCACCTTTGACCCTCAGGAATTCCACAAGATAGTCCGTGGAGTCAGCCGCAGGACCGAGATAGCCTACGAATACACCGACGGAGCAGTTGCCTACGACGACATCGAGGACCCGCTGCCCTTTGATGTGGAGGCTCCGGAAATAGTCATCGAGGACGAGGACTACGCCCTGTTCTACCGTGACATAATGGAAGAGCCAAAGAAGTACGACGGAAAGACCGTTACCTTCAAGGGAATGGCTGCTCGCAACCCCAAATTTCCCAAGAATACCTTTGCAATGGGACGCAACGTCATGACCTGCTGTGTTGAGGACATACAGTACTGCTGGTTCGTAACAGAAACAGAGCAGGAGGCTCAGGTCCAGCAGAAGGGCTGGTATATCATCAAGGCTAAGATAAGAGTCCAGAAGCACAAGTTCTACAAGGGCAGAGGTCCGGTACTTCTCCCGATAGAAGTCTCACCTGCCGCACCTCCTGAGAAGGAAGTCGCAACGTTCTATTGATAATAAAAACCCCCGGAAGTACGTTCCGGGGGAGTTTTTTATTGCAGAGAAGTTATGCTCTTTACAGCAAGGGTAACAGGGTCTATCTCTATATGGCCGTAGAAGGAGCAGAAGTTTTCGTTGTCGCACATAAATACGTCAAATATATTGTCCCCGATGTACTCCGCTGTGAAGCCGTAGTCGCCCTCGGCGGAAGGAGAGCTGCCGTCATCGAAAACTATTCCGTCAAATATGGTCTCGTTGTCTGTGCGGGCCAGTCCATCACCTGAAAGGCGATAGGAAAAAGCCTTGGGATAGGCCTCACAACCGGCAGTTTTCCAGTAGAACACCACCATGCTGCCGTCCTCAAGACAGAAGCGTAAGGTCTCTCCGTTAGCCTCACGCACAGGCCCGCAGTTGGTCCAGGTATCTCCCTTATCGGCGCTGATGTAAAGGTCATAATACGCACTTCCGGCGGCACCTCCGGCATAGGCAAGCGCATAGGCTCTGCCGTCCTCGGCAACAGATGCCAGACAATTTCCCTGCAAGTCAGCATAGTTAAAGTTTCCGACAGCTGTTTCAAAGATATATTCATTCGATATGCCGTCAACTTCCCATGAACCGTCAAATGGAACTATACTTACCTGCGGAGATTCCGTTATCTCGGCGGTGGCTCCCTCGGTACTCTCCTCTGTTGGCTCAGCAGTAGTTTCCTGCAGTACGGTCGTTGGTTCCGCAGTTGCTTCCTCTTCTGTGGATATTTCCGCAGCAGATTCCTCCTCAGCAGCGGTTGCCCCCTCCGCAGAAGATGAAGTCTCAGATGAGGATACCTCAGTAATGCCGCAGCTCGCTGACATGACCGCCAATCCTGCAAGTATAGAAATGAAGATAGTTTTTTTCATGATAATCCCTCCTGATACCATATATTTTCCCCACTCATTCTACCACACTCCCCTCCCACTGTCAAGCAGCCCCACCGCCAGCGTGACGCTGGCAGCCGAAGGCTGCGCTGGACACGATCCGCTTGCTACGCTCGCTTACTCGCCGGGTCAGGCCTACTCTGATTTCGCTTACGGCACCGACAAAAATACCGGTTTGTAACCGGAGGCGGCTTTTTTCTGAAAATTCTTTTTTATTATCATATAATCCTTGACAAAGCTTCCGGAATGTGCTATAATATCAAGAGAGCAATGACTGCTCGTTCCGGATTCCAGATAGAAATTCCGAAATATAGATGTGTGGGCCCTGTGCAACAAGACCCCGTGAACCATGTCAGGCGGGAGACCGAGCAGCATTAAGCGGTGCGTGTTGTGTGCCGCAGCAAGCCTGCACATCTATGTTCCGGAATTTTTTATTTAAGGAGGTCGATACCATGGACTTCATGTCTATTCTCGGCATGAGAGCTAAAAGAGTACTCATCTGCCTGCTCAGGACTTTTCCAAGAGCCCTTGCTGCTCAGGCTCTCTTCACCGGCGCTCTCACCGCTTATTACCTGCTTTTCTCCGGGGACGAAAGCGTTCCCCTCAGTGATATCGCCATTCCTATGGGAGTAACCTTCATCGTCGCATGGTGCGTTTTCTTCTGCGCCGAGCTCACCAAGTACTCCGCAAGCCATGCCTTCCACCGCTATGACGACGACCTCATCGGCAAGGCCTTTACCGGCATCAATAAAAAGTCCGCTATGTTCGAGACCGGACTGGAGCTTTTCCATAAAGGCCAGTTCCGGAATGCACTGGAGTATTTCACTGACATCGGTGACGACAGATTTGCCTGCACTCAGGAGGAAAAAGGTGTACTCGAATTTTTCCGTGGACGCTGCTACAACATCCTTGGGACCTACCCTAACGCCATAATCTGCTACGACAAGGCCAGAGATGCCGGCTTCTCCGCATCTGTACTGCCCCTCTTCACCGCCAGATGCTGTGCAGGCAACGGCGATACCGAAAGAGCCAAGCAGATATACGGCGAACTCCTCGATACCAACTACGAGCACAGTGACATCATACGCACCGAGTTCGGCAGGATGTACCTGAAGCTCAACGACGGCGAAAATGCCCTGAAATGGTTCCAGGAGGCTATAGACCGCCATGAGAACTATGCCGATGCCCTCGGCGGCGCCGCTATCGCACAGAATATGCTCCACAACTTCAAGGCAGGTGAGGAGCTCTACCGTGCCGCACTTCTCAACAACATCAGTGACCCTAAGGGGTATTCCAATTATTACAAGAACATCCAGGCAGCCGCTCTGCTGGAGTCCGATAAAGACTGACTTACCTGCGGCCGCCCCGGCAAAAGGAGGTTTTTCCTGTGTATAAGGCTCTGTACCGCAAGTGGAGACCTATGACCTTCGATGACGTCATCTCCCAGCAGCAGACTACAGATACGCTCAAAAAACAGATAATGACCGGAAAGACCGCTCATGCCTACCTGTTCACAGGCTCACGTGGTACCGGTAAGACCACCTGTGCAAGGATACTGGCAAAGGCTGTGAACTGCCGGAATATGAAGGACGGCAATCCCTGCCTTGAATGCGACATCTGCCGTGATGCCGATACCGACGCACTTACCGACATCATCGAGATAGACGCCGCCTCCAATAACGGTGTCGATGACATCCGTGACCTCCGTGACGGTACTGTCTATACACCCGAAAGAGGAAAGTACAAGGTCTATATCATAGATGAGGTCCATATGCTCTCTGCCAGCGCCTTCAACGCTCTGCTGAAGATAATGGAGGAGCCGCCGGAGTATGTGAAGTTCATCCTTGCCACCACCGAGATACACAAGGTCCCGGCTACTATAACTTCAAGATGCCAGAGGTACGATTTCCGCAGGATAAAGCCTGAGGACATCGCCTCCAGACTCAAATATATCGCCTCTCAGGAGAACATTGACCTCACTGAGGACGGCGCAGCTCTCATCGCAAAGCTGGCCGACGGAGGTATGCGTGACGCTGTTTCCCTTCTGGACCAGTGCTCCGCTGTTGCTGAACAGGTGGACGCTGACGCTGTATCACGCACTGCCGGCATCGCCGGACGTGACTACCTCTATCAGATGCTGGACGCAATTTCCGGAAAGGACATTGCAGAGTGCCTTTCTATAACCGGCAGTCTCTATGATATGTCCAAGGACCTTACAAGGCTTTGTGAGGAGCTTGTGGCCCAGCTCAGGAACATAATGCTGCTGAAAGCCTCCCCGGATACCGCAGAAAAGCTCATCGTGTGTATGCCCGACGAGCTGAGCCGTCTCAGGGAGCTTGCTGACAAAAATGACCTCCCCGCTGTCATGGAATGGCTCACAGAGCTACAGGAATGCCGGGAAAGGCTTAAATGGGCCATGAATAAGCGTGTGGAGTTCGAGATGACTCTCATAAAATTGTGCAGCGGCATAAAGAATGCTCCCGCAGCTATTGACAATTCTGAAATTTATGATAAAATAAAACAGTTGGAGGATAAGATAAGCTCCGTCCGGAATACTTCCGCTGCACAGGGCAGACAGCCTCAGCAGCCGGAGGTCATGGAGGCCAAGTCTCCTGCCGAGGACGAGCCCCGTCCCAACATCGACATAAGAAAGCTCCAGCCAGGAGACATCCGTCCCTGCGAACGCTGGGCTGAGGTCCTCGAAGAATTCCGCAGGATAAATCCCGCTGTGGCAGGAAGTCTTGACGGCTCAGATGCAGGTATCGCCGGAAATGTAATGTTCATAACCTCCAGGAACCGCTTCTTCATGAGCCTTTTCAAGGTCAGAGAGAATGCCCTTTCACTGGGAGAGGCCATTTTCAATGTGCTCGGACAGAAATACGTCCTCAGGGCACGCTGCTCCACCTCCCAGGAGGAACAGAGGAACATGGCGGAGCAGCTCATTAAAAAAGCCATTGACAGCAGTGTCGAAACCGCTGTTGATAATAATTAGAAAAACTGTAAATCTTAAAAGGAGAAAATTCAGATGAAAGCAAGAATACCCAGAAACATGGGCGGCGGCGCTCAGAATATGAACCAGATGATAAAGCAGGCCCAGAAGATGCAGGACCAGATAACAGAGCTCCAGGAGGACATCGAGGAGAGAGAATTCTCTGCTACAGCAGGCGGCGGTGCTGTTGAAGTTACCGTTTCAGGCAAGAAGACTATCAAGGCTCTCACTATCAAGCCTGAGGTAGTTGACCCTGAGGACATAGATATGCTCCAGGACCTCATCATCAGCGCTGTCAACGAGGCTATCAACAATGTTGAGGCTACAACCGAGTCTGAGATGAGCAAGATAACCGGAGGAGTTTCCCTCCCCGGCCTTTTCTGAGATAAATGGCCGACCATAACGCTCTTCCGCTGGTCATACTGGCGGAAAAGTTCGCATCACTGCCAGGTATCGGCATGAAGACCGCTCAGCGTCTGGCCTATCATGTAATGTCAATGGACGAGGCCTCTGTGCAGGACTTCGCTGACGCTCTCATCAGCGCCAAGAAGAACGTCCATTGCTGCAAATGCTGCCAGAACCTGACTGAACGTGACATATGCCCCATTTGCAGTGACAGCGACCGTGATGATTCCGTGATATGCGTGGTGGAAAGTCCTAAGGACGTCACCGCATTCGAGCGTACAAGGGAGTACAACGGAGTTTACCACGTTCTCCACGGTCTGCTCTCCCCGATGGACGGCATCACTCCGGACAAGCTCCGCATAAAGGAGCTCCTTTCACGCATCGCAAAAGGCGGAGTGGAGGAGGTCATCATGGCCACCAACCCCACCGTTGAGGGCGATGCTACTGCCATGTACATCGCAGGACTTCTGAAGCCTATGGGTATAAAGGTCTCACGGCTGGCCTTTGGTCTGCCGGTGGGAGGTATCCTTGAATATGCCGACGAGGTAACGCTGTACAAGGCTCTTGAAAACAGAAATGATATGTAATGAAAGTCTCCCGGAGGGTCCTGCCCTGTGGGAGACTTTTTCCCTGTTTACAGGGATGTAAAAGTATTTTGACAGTTTTTTTCAGGCCTTTGCAAAGGACTTTTGATAGACATTTCATCCCTGCTGTGGTACCATGGTATCAGCGGAGGACGCCGGCAGCCTCCACTTGAAATCGATGGAGAAATGTGGTACAATGTTATTGCATTTCCATAATCAACAAACTGGAGGTACACCATGGAACTCAGCGGTCAGATAAAAAAATACCGGGGCGAGAAGGGCTGGAATCAGGAGACCCTTGCAGAAAAAGCCTACGTCAGCCGTCAGACAGTCTCTAACTGGGAGAACGAAAAAAGCTACCCCGATGTCCACAGCCTGCTGATACTGAGCGGCCTGTTCGGTGTATCTCTGGACGAACTTGTAAAAGGAGATGTTCAGACTATGAAAGAGGAAATAAAAAAGGACGACATAAACCGTTTTAAAAAGTGGACATGGATATATACTGCAATGTTCATCCTGATGATACTCATCCCCTTCCCGCTGATGAAATTTCTCGGCTGGGCAGGACTTGGGATATTTGCTGTATACACTGCACTGACCCTTGCAGTGGCTTTTAAAGTGGAAAAGCTGAAAAAGCAGGACAACATCCGCACCTACAAGGAAATATCCGCCTATCTGGAGGGACGCTCCCTGGACAGTGCCGAAAAGGCCGAGGAAGCCGCAAAGGCACCATACCAGCAGGCTCTCCTGGCAATAGGCTCCGGAGCTCTTGCCTTCACAGTCATGGCTCTGCTGACACACTTCTTCGGATAACAAAAAAGGACCGCTTTGTGCGGTCCTTTGCTGTCAGTACTTAAACTGGCTGTTGCCTACAAACTCACAGATAAGGGAGTCGGAAGGGATGATGGATAGTTCGATAGGGGCGATGTTCTCAAGTATCTCCAGAGTCTCGGCTATCTCCGGGACGTCAGTCATCTCCCTGAGCTGTGCTATCAGCGGCTCACGGTATGCGCTGAGCTCATAGGGCATAAAGGTGTCAACGTCGTAGTCGGAGCGTCCCTTGTAGGGCATGATGTACTTGTTCTCCCCGGACTCAACGCTGTGGAACATATTCATAGTCTCACGGAGGGAACGCTTGCGGAACTTCTTATCCCTTATCATACGGCGGAGCAGCCTTACCCTTGAAGGGTGGAGCACCGCAGAGCCGTCAGTGATACGTGTGCGGACGCTGACATATATCTTGCATATCTTGGAATCAGGGACCTGTATAACATCCGGGTTGAGGGCATGGATACCCTCAAAGATGACCAGCTCTCCGGGATTGCGGCGGAATGGCCTGCCGGCCTCACGGGTGGAGCTCTTGAAGTTGTACTTGGGTATCTCCACCTCCTCACAGCGGCTCATGGCCTCTATCTGGCCGCTGAGGAGCTCACTGTCCACACGGAGAGGTGACTCCAGGTCCATTTTTCCCTCGGCGGCAAGCTCCTTTTCCTCCTGGGTAAGGGGGCAGAAGTAATTGTCCATGGAAAGTGTATGTGTCACGTGACCCTGCTCGTCAAGCATTTTTTCTATCATCATAGCGGTGGTAGTCTTTCCGGAGCCTGAAGGACCGGAGATAAGGATGACCGGTTTTTCGTCATGGTGAGCGGCTATATCGTCGACTATCTTCTGAAGGCGGTAGACGTAATCTGCATTGGAATCTCTTATGAAATCCTGAGGTGAATTCTTTATTCTGTCATTTATTCTGGCAACTTCTATATTCATAGTATGTCTCCTTAAAAGTACATTACTGGAAAGCCTATCCCCTGAGCTTTCTGCTATATATAGATTATATCATATTTCTGCATAAATTTCAACGATTTTTTGTGGACTTTTCAGAAAAAATGTGGTATAATCAGTATAGCACACAGAGCCGGCAGGCTCTATGCTCACTGATTTGGAGGCGATATTATGAAAATAACTTTTATCGGCGCTGCACATGAGGTAACCGGAAGCTGTACCTATGTGGAGGCCTGCGGAAAAAAATTCCTCGTTGACTGCGGTATGCAGCAGGGTGAGGACATCTTCGAGAACGTCCCGCTGCCTGTTGCTTCAAGCGCTATAGATTTCGTACTGCTCACCCATGCCCATATCGACCATTCCGGCTTGCTGCCGCTGCTGTATGCCGGAGGATTTCAAGGCGAGATACACGCAACTGAGGCTACTTCCAGCCTTTGCAGCGTAATGCTCCGTGACAGCGCACACATACAGGAATTCGAGGCTGAATGGCGCAGCCGCAAGGCCCAGCGAAAGGGCGAAGCTCCCTATGAGCCCCTTTATACCATGAACGATGCCCTCGGTGCCATTGCACTCTTTGTGCCCCACCGCTATGAGACTTCCTTCGACATCTGCGAGGGCATAAACGTTTCTTTCCGTGATGCCGGACACCTTCTCGGCTCCTCCAGCATCATCCTCACCATTACCGAGGACGGCTGCACACGGAAAATAGTTTTCTCCGGCGACATCGGAAACACTCATCAGCCCCTCATCCGTGACCCACAGTACGTGGACTCCGCCGACTATGTGGTCATAGAGTCTACCTATGGAAACAGGCTCCATGACCGGCCTACTGACTATGTCACTGCCCTTGCGGCTGTGCTCCAGACTACCTTCGACCGTGGAGGAAGTGTTATCATCCCCTCATTTGCCGTCGGCAGGACACAGGAGATGCTCTACTTCCTGAGACATATCAAGGAGGAAGGCCTTATATCCGGCCACGACGACTTCCCGGTATATGTGGACAGTCCCCTTGCCAACGAGGCTACCGACATCTTCATCAGCAACCGTGAGAGCTGCTACGATGAGGAGGCTCTGTCCTTCGTCCGCAGAGGAATAAACCCTATCGCCTTCGAGGGACTTATCCGCACTGTTTCCAGTGACGATTCAAGGGCTATAAACAGCGATACAAGACCTAAGGTCATAATTTCAGCCAGCGGTATGTGCGAGGCCGGCCGCATCAAGCACCACCTCAAGCATAATCTGTGGAAAAAGGAAAATACCATACTATTCGTAGGCTATCAGGCCGGAAATACCCTGGGCAGGAGCCTTATCGACGGTGCAAGGAAGGTCAAGCTCTTCGGAGAGACCGTCAGCGTTGCCGCTGAGATAAAACAGCTCCCTGGCATAAGCGGCCATGCGGACCTTAACGGCCTTATCGCCTGGGCATCGGCTGTCAAGGGAGTAAAGAAGTTCTTCGTCAACCACGGCGAGGCCTCCTCTGCCGAGAATTTCGCCCATACTCTCCGGGAAAAGCTGGGCGCTGACGCCTATGCCCCCTACAGCGGTGCAGAATTCGACCTTATCTCCGGCGAGATAACCGTTGACGCTCAGCCTGTACCTATCCCCAAGAAGAAGAATACCGCCAATATGAATGCCGCCTATGTGGAGCTCTCCGCAGCATCGGACCGTCTCAGCGAGCTCATAAAGAATTCAAGCGGCAGGGCAAACGCAGATATGCGGAAGCTCACCGAAGCTATCAACACACTCTGCGACAACTGGCAGCTATAATGCCTGAATTATCTATCCGGGAGGACTTTTTTTGAACAGAGATAAGATAATCATACGTACAAGTATAATAGGTATCATCACAAATGTACTGCTCTCCGCCTTCAAAGCATTTGTCGGACTTCTCACCGGTTCTATCGCTATCATCCTGGACGCTGTAAACAACCTCAGCGACGCTCTTTCCTCGGTGATAACCATTATCGGCACCAAGCTCTCAGGCAAAAAGCCTGACCGTGAGCACCCCTACGGCCACGGAAGAGGTGAATATATGACAGCTATGATAATAGCTGCTATCGTCCTCTATGCCGGCATTACCTCATTGGTGGAGTCGGTGAAGAAGATAATCTCCCCGGAGACCCCCGACTATCCGGCTGCGTCGATAGTCATTCTTGTGGCCGCAGTGGGAGTCAAGCTGCTGCTGGGTGCCTACGTCAAAAAGGCCGGTGAAAGGGTAAAGTCGGATTCCCTCATAGCCTCCGGAAAGGACGCTCTGCTGGACGCTGTCATCTCTGCATCCACTATCGCAGCCGCCGTGATATTCCTGATATTTGACCTGAGCCTGGAGGCATGGCTGGGTGCAGTCATATCTATCATAATCATCCGCTCCGGCATCGAGATGCTCCGTGAGAGCTTCTCTGAGATACTGGGCGAGCGTGTGGAAAAGGAGCAGTCCGAGGGAATAAAGGGAACTATCCTCTCCTTCCCGCAGGTCACCGGAGCCTACGACCTCATACTCCACAACTACGGCCCCGATACCATGATAGGCTCCGTACACATCGAAGTCCCGGACACTATGACCGTCTCGGAGCTCGATACCCTTGAAAGGAGCATCACTGAAAAGGTCATCGCTGAGCACGGTGTCATCCTCGCCGGAATAAGCGTTTATTCCCTTAATACCACCAATGACAGGGCAGCCGGCATCCTTGACGGCATCCGCCATATCGTCATGGCTCATGAGGAAGTGCTCCAGCTCCACGGGTTCTACATCAGCGAGGAGAAAAAGAACATCATCTTCGACATCATCCTTGACTTCGCCTGTCCTGACCGTGAGAAGATACATCAGGATATAACCGAGGAGGTCCGGGCTGCATATCCCGGCTATACAGTGAACATCACCCTCGATGTTGACGCAAGTGACTGAAAAAAGGACGGCTCAGCCGTCCTTTTCTTTTTCTGTTATTCCCCGCTCTCCGGTACATCCGGCAGCCACAGCAGTTTGCTTATATAGCCTTCTTCGTCCTTTTCAGCAAACATCCTGTTGTCAAAGCCGAGTCCTGCAAAGGTAACGTCATTTAAGTCCGCAACCCGGAATGCAGTGCCTATCTCCGGGACGTAATGGCTCATACTGAACATTCCCTGACTTTCATTTATGAACAGCAGGCTGCCGTCTATCATATAGAGATAGCCAAGGGGTGTGACGTCAGTGACATAGACCTCCATTTTATCCATGTCATAGGTGTAGAGCCGGAGCTCATCATAGCTTAAATTGCCAAGAGTGACCAGTACGCTCAGCTTGCTGCCGTTCACAAAGGCACCTGTGAAATTCCGCAGACCGGTGCTGATGCGGAAATCGTCCGTGACTATATCCAGCTCCTTTTCAGTACCCGGAGTTATCTCCGTATGCCATACCCCCTCAGGGTCAGAGAGGAGATTCCCGTTGTAAAACTCCCTAAGCTGTACTTCTTCGCCGGTGTTTATATCTATAACATGGTCACCGCTCTCGTCCGATTCAAGGTCTATTACATGGAGGCAATGTTCACCGGCGCTTATATAGTAGTACGAAAGTGAGCTGTTCTGATAAAAGACCTCCTCACTGCCGGTGGCAGGGTCTATCTCCATAACTCTGCTGTCACTGTGCTCTGCACGGAAGAGCCTGCCGTCAACTATCTGATAATCCGATATCTCCAAGGAAGTATCACCTGTTCCCTCAGGAATGAAGAACTCGCTCAGAGAACCGTCTGCAATGCTGTACCGGTATATTCCAAAGGAGTGCATCCACATACAGATAGGGTCATAGCTGACATAGATGTAAATATCATCCTCGTCAAGCTGTGCGCTTATAGGCCTTCCCTTTGCCGGAGTCGTCAGACTCTCCTCGAATGCTGCAAGGTACTCATCATCTGCATCCCAATCCCGTCTGTATATGTA
>CACWPR010000077.1 GCA_902762855.1 Ruminococcus flavefaciens | reverse complement strand
GAATGAGATATTCTCATCATTCCGGGAGGTATACATATTCTTCCGCAAGTTCCTCAAGCTCCCTGAAGAAGAGGCTCACGAGCAGGCAGTACGGTTCATCACCGATTATCCAAAGGATACCTGTGACAGGCTGAAAAGTCTTGTGAGGAGAACTCTTAAAAAGCATTCATAAAAAAGAAAACACACTGCTTGAGCAGTGTGTTTTTCTTTATCTGATCTGTCCCTTACAACAAGATCCGGAATTATCAGATCAGCCCCGGTCAAGTGCAGATACCGGCACTGATGTGAACATGAGAAGATTTTTGAGAGGGTCATCCGGCTCTTTCTGAATATGATTTTAGCATATTCTGTGAATTGGTTCAACCCATAAAACGAATATAAAGTGGACAAAATGCATCTTTTATCTTTTTATCATGTTCCGGTACTGCCCGGCGGTCATCCCGACGGCGGATGAGAACTGCCGCAGGAAGTATTTGCTGTCCAGATAACCGCATTTTTCCGCTACATCCGTCATGCTCAGAGAGGTGGTGGCAAGGTAGTACCTGGCCTTTGCGAGACGTGCGGATATGCAGTCCTGGTGGAAGCTGATGCCGAAGCACTTTTTGTAAAGCATCCTGAGATGATTTGCATTTCCGGAGTAGCTGTCAAATATGCCCTCTGTGTCAAATGTGAACTCAGGAGCGGAGTAGATGCTGTTGCGGAGCTCTATTACCTCGCTGTAGTGTATCTGGGAGCGTTTTTCTGCTATATCCCGGCGCTTTTCGTCAATGTCCGATAGACACTGGCTCAGAAGCTCCTCATAGGAGAGGTCTTCGCAGGGACGGCTGACGCAAAGGAATGAATCCATTCCGGCACGGTCTATGTACTTTTTCTGCCTTATAAGGATAGAGGAAAGGGTGTCACTGAGAAGGGCAGCATCAGCCTTGCTGCGGACTATGCACACAAAGGCTGTCTCGCTGATGTGTCCGCAGATGTCGTGTGGACCGCAGAACTTCTCAACAGCGGCAGCGGCAGCGAGAACTCCATCAATGCGTCCGGAGTCCTCAGAGCTGAAAACTGCATCGTCGAAGAGTCCGGTTTTTAGCAATACAAAGTACAGCTCGCCGTCCCCGGAAGAAAGTCCGCCGGAATAGGCACGCTTGACGCCTTTTTCGTTGTACATACCCGTCAGTGTGTCACGGTACTCCGAAAGGTCCTGACAGCTTGATAGGTACTGTATGTCGTTCTTCATACGCAGGAATTCAAGTCCGTTGGTGACGGTCTTGAGCCAGTTCCTGAAAACATCGTCATAGCCGTCGGGATTGTCGTATTTCAGCACCATATGTCCCAGGACCCTGTCGCCTACGAAGATAGGATTGAAGTAGAATACCGAGGGCTTTGGGTCACGGCGGAAAATAGCTGAGAAGTTGTATTTATTCACCTCAAAGGGCGAGTTGTCCAGCCAGGGCATTATAGTCCGGCAGGTCATCTGCTGTGTGGGAACTGCATTTGTTTCGTACCAGTTGGAATACAGGCAGAGGTAGACGTTCTGTACGTACCTGATGAGCCACTGGAAGCTGCCTATCACGGAGATAAATTCGTCCATGCTGCGGCTGCTGGTGAGCTGCTGCTCCATGGTGCTGAAAAGGTTCCAGTCGCTGTAGTCCTTTTGCAGTGCAGAGTACTCCAGGTCTTTGCAGTACTGTGCAACGTCCTTTCCGCAGGGACAACTGTCTCCCTTTATGAGAGTACACTCCGGCGGTGTGAACTCAGGCGGCTCTGTGCCGGAAAGTATGCTGTGTATATGGTCAACGGCACTCCTGCCAAGCTCTGCCCTTCCCCGCTGGAATGAAGTCAGCAGAGGATAGTGGAGGACTCTTCGGTCGGAGTGCTCATAGCCTGCAACGGCTATCTGCTCCGGGACTCTTATATTATTTCGTGCGAATTCGGTGAGCATACCGTAGGCCATGTAGTCGCTGGCGCAGACCACTGCCTGAGGCATGGGCTTTTCACCGGATATATAGCTCTTTGCAAGCTCCTCACCTGATAGCAGCCAGAAATCTCCGTAGTGTATCTTTTTCTCATCGGGCTCTATGCCGTGTCTGCGGAGGGCTGAGATGTAGCCCTTTACTCTTTTTTCTGATATTTCATTATCTTTCTGTCCTGTAAGAATGTCGATGTCCCTGTAGCCGTGCTCTTCTATCATGTGAAGGGTGACTTTTTCCATATCTGCGGAGTCGTCGGAGTTGAGGACGGTAAGTCCGGGAATATCGAATTCCGGCAGATTTCCGCCTGTAACGACTATAGGTACGCTTTTCTGGGCGAGGAAGTCAGCAACGTCGCTGCGGAGGTCCTTGTTGACGAAGGATTCAGCGATGAGTATTATGCCGTCTATCTCCTCGGACATTACCAGTTCATAGACCTTCTGCTCACAGATGAGGTTGAGGTCTATCTGCATTGGACTGTATATATTGGAAAATACCGCCGTATCATAGCCCAGCTCCTGAGCTCTTGCGGCGGCGGCGCAGATTATCTGTTTCTGCCCGATACCGTTAGCCATAGTTGTAACGATGCCGATTATCGGCCGTCTTTCTTTATCCATTAATATCCCCCCCGTGGCTGATTATATTATACAATAAAATCAGGGGACAAGTCAATGCTTTATAGTGCTTTTGCATTATTATCCGCAATATGCTATAATCATAGTATGATAAATCAGGCTTATTCATAAAATGTTTACAATTGATCCTGCACATTACCCAGGCCGTAAACGTCAATCATTATGAAGGGAGGTAAATGCGTGTCAGTTGATCTGAATGAACAGTACGATAAGATCTTCCGCTACTGCTATTTCAAATTGAGAAACAGGACTGTCGCTGAGGATATAACTCAGGAGACTTTCCTCCGCTTTCTTGAAATGCAGAACAGGGGAAACAGTATCGTCAAGGAAATGCACTATCTGTACACTATAGCCGGCAATCTCTGTGCAGATGAGTTCAGGAAAAAACAGACGGAGGAACTGACCGATAACATCCCCGATGACAAGGACCATGAGGATGACATCCTCACCAATGTTGCCCTTGGCAGTGCGATGAAAAAGTTGTCCGCAGAGGACAGGGAGCTCATTATGCTGAGATATGTGAATGAGGTACCCGTGAACGTCCTCAGTAAGCTGTATGGTATTTCAAGGTTCACTATGAGCCGCAGGTTAAGGAAGATCCTTTCCTTCCTGAAAAATGAATTCAACGGAGAGGAGGGATACCATGAAGAAGAACGGATTAAAGAAAGCCATTCGGGAGTCCTTTGAATTCCCGGAACCGGTGCGAAAAACCAAATTCCTCAGAGCACAGGGTATCCCCGCCGAAGAAGAACACCGCCGGCAGTTCATACCGTTACCGCTAAGGATAACCGCTGCAGCCGCAGCCTGTGCACTTGCCATAGGAGTCTGGAACATAGGGCGTCAGCCTGCTGTCGGACGTCATGATGCCAACAAGAGTGATATAATCACATCAGAGGAAGCTGGGGTAAATGATATAACTACCTCTGGTGCGGACGGTGTCATAGCAACTACAGCAGAACGTCCCGGTATTACTGATACAACTCAAACAACGGCCATAACAGAATTGACATCATCAGCATCAGCGGCCATTACAACGGTCCGGGATACTTCACAGATACCTGCATCAGCCGCAACAACTGCCATGAATGATATATCTTACCAGACTTCAACATCAGCATCAGCGGTCAGCCGTCCTGCCGTCAGAACCACAGTGACCAGTGCCTATGCGGGAAATGTAACGACTTCCGCAAATCAAGGGCCTCAGAACGTTACAACGACAACGACGATCATTATCAGCGACATTGATAAGGAAGTCGCTGAATACGAAAGGAGTATAGCTATGAAAAAGTTTTTAGCATCAGCAGCCGCAGCCGCTTCTCTGGTAAATATAGTTCCCACTGGTGTTCAGGCAGCCTATGTGCCCCCTGAGTTCGACCAGTACTATCTGGAATTTGTGTTCCCTGCCCTGGAATCAGGAGAAATATCCCCTGATGTCAACAATGACGGGGTTTTCGACAGATATGACATCTGTGATTTCTGGGCCTATTTTCTTGGCCGTGATACCATGATAACGCCTGAGGAGAAGGAAGTTGTACGGAGCAGAGGCGATGTGGAAGGAGACGGAGCAGTCAGAATGAATGATTTTGTCGTTCTGGAGCAGTATTACCTCTACAAAAACGGCATCATCCCAGAGGACTTCAATATGTACAGCTACCCAGACAACAACGGCGACATTACAATGGACAGCTATCGTTTTACTGAGGACCTGAAAAATACTGCCATTGAAAAGGACCTGATCTACCAGTTCACAGCAGACCTTATCGAGAAGGAGAATATCAGCCTGGACTTCAATGAAAACGGAAAGGCTGACGAGTATGACCTCCTTGAATATCAGATGTACATCTACAGCAAGTTCAGCGACCCATTCAATGATGATGCAGCAAAGGCTCTTGTTCCTCTGACTGACTCCACCTGGGAGAACTGCGACGCTTTACACAGCAAGTGCTTCTTCGACAGCCGCAGCGAGGATACTCTCTTCAAGTACTATATCTACAACTACGGCTTTGATGCCGCAACTGTGAACTATATCAAGTTCTACGACCATATGGAGGAGCTGCTGTCTGCTGTTCCTGACAAGGATGCTGCAAATGAGATGCGTAAGGGAATGGTGCTCATAGACCTTCCTGCTGCATATGCCGCAACAGGCCGTGAGATAGCTCTTGAAGCTGATATGGCTGAACAGGACGAGGACCGCCAGTACAAGCTGGACCGTATGCACGATGAGAACTACGAGGCAGACCTGGCTGCTGCCTGCGAGGAATTTGAACAGAAGATGCTTGCCGGTCAGACAGCTCCTCCTGATGTCAACATGGACGGCACTATCACTATTGCCGACTATGAAGCAGTCATGGATTATTCCTCAGACCTCCAGGCAAAGAGAAATGCCTATAACAGCGCAAACCTTACAGTATCAGTATGGGAACATATCGACACTGAGCTTGACCTCAACGGCGACGGAGTAAGCGGTGATATGCTGGACCTCCAGATAGTTGAGTACATAGTTACTAAGTATACCCAGACAACAGATGTGGACATAAATGCTCTTCTCCAGGCATACAACGACGCTCACTCCGGCACAGTCAGCACTGATGTCAGCGAGGCAGTCACTGCAATAAAGCAGATAAGATACCTGGAGTCCATAACAGGAAGCTCTGTAAAGCGCTCCGGCGATGCTGACAATAACGACGAGATAAAAATGAACGACGTTGTTCTGGTTATGCAGTCTATCGCAGACCCCGGCAAGTATCAGCTCAGTGAGTGGGGCGAGTTCAATGCAGATATGAACAATACCGGCGACGGCATCACCGTTATGGACGCTCTTGAGATACAGAAGACACTGCTTGAAATAGAGGAATGAGGATGCTCCTTAGAACAACTCCCCTCTTAAAACTCATGTTAACAGCCTCCGGTAAGCAGCCGGAGGCTGCTTTTTTATAGGCATTTTGAATAGTATTTTTTGGTTTTTTATGCGGAATCCGGAACTAAGTCATACACTTTGAGAAAAATTGGCTGACCACTTGACAATCCCTGTTTTTAGGTGTAAAATGATGCTGAGGGATGCAGTTGGGCATTCTGAAGGGGTATAAAAATAGGAGGGAAAAAGATGAAAAAAGTTATTGCGGCACTGTCTTCCCTGGTGATAGGCAGTTCACTCGTTTCCTGCGGAAGCAGCTCATCCAACTCTGAGTCCGCACCTGAGACAAAGGTCAGCAACACAGACAAGACCATTGGCATCGCAATGCCTACACAGAACCTTGAACGCTGGAACAATGACGGCGAATACCTTAAAAAGCAGTTCGAGGACGCAGGATATAATGTTATCCTGACTTATTCCGATAACGACGCTACAAAGCAGAACAATGACATCGTCGGACTTATCGCTGATGACGTTGACCTTCTTCTCATTGCTGCCGTTGAAGGAGATAAGCTGGCAAGTACTCTTGAAGGCGCAGTTGAAAAAGGCATCTCGGTTGTTGCCTACGACCGCCTGATAATGGATACAGACGCTGTTACATATTACATTTCATTCGACAACTCTGCTGTAGGAAAGCTCCAGGGCAATTTCGTAAGGGACAGTCTGGACCTTGACAATGCCGAGGGTCCTTTCAATATTGAGTTCATAGGCGGAGATGACGGCGATAATAATGCAAAGTACTTCTTCTCCGGTGCATATGATTCTCTGCTTGAATACATCGAGAGCGGCAAGCTGGTCATCAAGTCCGGCAGAGATGAGTTTGAAAAGATAGCTACTAAGGACTGGTCCTCTGAAAACGCAAAGAACAATATGGAGGCTACTCTCAAGGCGCATTATTCGGACGGCTCTCAGCTCGATGTTGCGCTTTGCTCCAATGACTCCACTGCTCTCGGCGTTGCACAGGCGATAGAGTCATCATACAGCGGCTCCAATAAGGTCATCATCACCGGCCAGGACGGAGACATCGAAAACCTCCGCAATATCGTTGACGGCAAGCAGTCCATGACTGTATATAAGAACGTGAACGACGAGGCGGCAGTTGCCTTTGAGGTCTGTAGGAAGCTCCTTGACGGTGAGGTCCCGGCAGCAAGTCTTGTGGACACGCTCCCTGTTGAGGTAACATACGATACAGGCTCATACAACAACGGTAAGAAGTACATCCAGTCCTATCTGCTAACTCCATATGTCATCACCAAGGACAACCTTCAGCTCCTCGTTGAGACAGGTCTCTATAAGTGGGACGGCGAGAAGAAGTACCTGGAAGCAGCAAAATAATTTTAAGCAGATAAAAGGCATCCCCGGTTATCCGGAGATGCCTTTTTTTATGACTGCTCTTCTGTGGGGTATTGCTCCAGTATGTAGTCACGGAACATATTGTGAAGATATTGATAGTGCCTTGTGGGGTACAGCTTCAGGGTGACGTCGGCATTTCTCTCGGTGAGTCTGTCACAGAGCATATCAAGGCCTTCCGTAGTGCTGGGGTGGCCGTTGAAAACTTCCTCATAGTCTCCGTCCTCCAGGCTGCCTGCATAAAGAAAGACCTTCTTGTCAGGTGTGTCGTTACGGTCAAAATATCCGAAGTCGCTCAGGTGAAGGTCCGGGTCCTTAACAGCGGAGGGTCCTGGTCATGTATCATAGAGTATGCCCAGAATACCGGACTGCCGATGATGTAACGTCCGAAAGGCTGGTTTTCGTAGGTGTCTGACATCATGAGCGCATAATGCGAGAAGATGCCTCCGCATGAATGCCCGAAAAAGGTGGAATCTGCACAGTCTATATGGTACTGCTCAGAAATATAGGGCATGAGGTCATCCGTAATGAAGTCCAGCAGTTTATCCTGATTTATCATGAACTTATCTACTCTTGTGTCATCGGATGTGGCGTCTGTGTCATATTCGTAGCCAAGGGTCACGAATATGAGCGGCTCGGCTTCACCGCTCTGTATCTTGTCCCACATTGCAGGGACCTCTCCCATCCACCAGACAGCGTCTGACAGGAAGAATACAGGGTAGGTATTGTTTTCATCATACGAATGCGGAAGTGTTATGTGTACAAGAAAGTCGGTGTCGAGCTCCTCGTCGTAAATTTTCAGCTCCCGGATATTGTCCCTTAGCCTTTCTATATCGTATGGCAGAAAGGTCCACTTGTCCAGGTTATCCCCGTATTTAGCGGCCTCCTCGCTGTCAAGCAGCGTGATGTCACGGAAGGCTGTACGCTCTTTTTCAGTTTCGGTCATAGTATTTTTCAGCGTGGTGCCGCTTTCACTTGCTGCTGTGTCTGCTGAGCCGGAGCTCTTTGAACTGCCGCATGAACCAAGAGTGAAGAGCAAGGAAACGCTGACATTTTCATGTTTTGTACTCCTTTTTATCATGTCCCCGGATTAAATGTTACAGTGCATATTTGCTGCGGTCAGGAAAACAAGTGCAGAGCTGCAAATACTATGAAGGAAACGATGTCCGCAATAACTAAGGCTCCAAGTACTATTGCGGCTATTTTCAGCCCCTTTTTCGCCTTTTTTCTGTTGTCCTCAGTGAGGACCTTTTCCTTTATATCACTGTAAAGCTCTGACTTTGCAGGCTTTTCCGGAGCTTTTTCCGGGACCTTGTCAAGGACCAGCTCGTCCAGTGATACCTGGAATAGCTCGCTGATAGCTGCCAGCTTTTCCATGTCCGGGGTGGAGTCGCCTACTTCCCATTTTGAGATAGTCTGCCGTGAGACGTTGAGACGATTTGCAAGCTCCTCCTGGGATAAGCCCTTCTTTTTGCGAAGCTCATAGAGTTTGTTATTGAATTCCATATTTCACGCCTGCCTTTCTGTCATTTCTTTTATACATATGCCACAGCAGAAATGCTGCCGCAGTCAATACCGATCCTGTAATAAGGCTTGCCTCTATTCCGTATTTGCCGCCGTTGAGGAGGTTTTCTCCCACGGTCCTCATGCTTATCAGCGCTGCTCCTCCCTGACTTCCGCTGAGCTCAAGTCCGAGAACACAGTTCAGTATAAAATTCCATATTGTGTGAAGTCCGCAGGCTGCCAAGATGCTCTCTGTGCGGAGGGTAATGAAAGAGAATATACATGAAATAGCAACAAGATCTGCCACTCCCGAAATAACGAATACAGGCTCTGAGTCCATCAGTGTGCCCATGTGCGGGCATATAAACACAAGTGTGCTTGCTCCTACGGCAACAGGAAGCGAGACCTTGTCTTTGAGTGAACAGAATACAAGACCTCTGCAAAGCATCTCCTCAGCAGCACCCTGCACGGCATATCCGCCGAGCATGAGCAGCATCATTGTGATGTTGAGGTCTGCCGAAAAGCCGTTTGGCTCAATAGTTCCTGTTACCATTATAGCAGAAACAGAAACAATAATCAACAGCGTTCCGATGCCTGCGCCGAGAAACCAGCCGCTGATACTCCTGGCAGCTCCGATTTTGGGGAGCTTTCTTTTTTCTATCAGTTTTCGATAGAGAAGGCTTACGGCAATAAGAATAGCCATACCGTAGAGTTTAACGAGCAGCATCACGTCATCGCTGAACATCTCGCCTTGTAGAAAGTTTTTACCGCAGGCGAGAAAGCAGCCTATGATAATGCCTTCAGCCAGAAGAAGTCCGCCGCAATAGCAAAAAGCAAACGCAAGCAGCTTTTTAACTGCCAGAAGTGCAGCCGGCATATCAGTCTTGTTGTTGAATGGGCTGATGTTTTTCAGAAAGGCCTTAACGCTGCCGGCACTTTTCTGAGCAGTTGAGCTTTTGTTTAATGTGATACTTTTATTCATGAATGATACCTCCTTCTATCGCTGTGCGATAGGTTTTCCTTATGTATCCATGGTACCATTTTTGCCGGAAAAGGTCTACCAACTAACGCTGGAAATTTGTCAACGGAGACCGTCAATACCGTTAACATCCATTGCATTCCCTGTTTACAGGCATTTTTCAGACTCTGGCTGCTGAGCTGATTATATCATGTCCGGCAGGAAAAAGCAATAGGTGAGACACGGGAAAACTCCTCGGCAGAAGACTGTGCTTGACTTTTTAATATGGTGGAGTTATAATATGAAAAAATGACTGGAAGGTGAAAGCTATGAGAAGATGCATAGTAAATTCTCCATGCAAGGTTTGAGGGATTTGCATGGAGGGTAAATAGCTCCCTCGGACTTTGCATTTCTGATGATACAATTTTAATGTCAAAAGGAGCAAAGTCAAATGAAAGATCAAATAAAAAAATTAAGAAGTTATCTCCTGTTGTGGAGCACTCAGTCGCTTTCTGAACTTGGAAGCGCCATGACAAGCTATGCGCTGGTGCTGTGGCTTTATAATAACAGCGGCTCTGCGTTAAAGACCGCCCTGCTGACTGTCTGCTCATATGCGCCCTATGTCCTGATGAGCATATTTGCTGGCGCACTCAGCGATAAATGGAACAAAAAGCGAACAATGCTCGTCTGTGACCTGTTTGCAGCTATGACTACTGTGGCAGCCTTTGTGCTGATAAAAACGGGCACTCTGCAATTATGGCATCTGTACGCAATAAATGCCTTTAACGGACTTATGAACACTGTTCAGCAGCCAGCAAGCGAAGTGGCTTCAACACAGCTGATACCTGAGGAATATTATCAGAAAACAAGCGGGCTGCGGTCGTTTTCAAGGTCGCTGAATTCTCTCCTGACACCTGTTCTCGCAACAGTAGTGTTCTCTTTCGGAGGAGTATCAGCGGTTATGGCGGCTGACCTCATTACCTTTGCCGGAGCATTTCTGACACTGCTGATGTTCATATCTATACCCGAGCCGGAAGGTTCAAAGACGAAGAAGGAACCTGTTCTTTCTGCGGCAAGGGAGGGGCTCAGGTGGCTGAAAGGCTGCCCGGTAGTGCTGAAACTCATATTTTTCCTTGCCGGGATAAACCTGATAGCTTCCGCTTATAATTCAGCTCTGCCTGCAATGGTGCTCTCAAAGCCGAGCGGCGGAGAAAGGGTGCTGGGCACTGTGAATTTCTTTGCAGGCGCTGCGGCTCTGGCAGGAAGTCTTACAGCTTCACTGACACCTGCCCCTAAAAATCGTATCAGAGCCATTTGTGCTGCACTTTTCTTCTCTATGAGTACAGAGAACTTTATGCTTGCATTCAGTGATTCTCCGGTAATATGGTGTACAGGAGCGGTCTGCGGCTGGCTTTTCATCCCGTATATGGGAGCAAATCTGGACGTTATTCTCAGAAGCACTATACCTGCCAATATGCAGGGGAGAGTCTATTCCTGCCGGAATACTCTGCAATTTTTTACTATCCCTGTTGGATATCTGTCGGGAGGCCTGCTTATCGACAAGGTATTTGAGCCTTATATGGCCGGTATCAGCCGTGACAGTCTGCTGGTATCACTTTTCGGCAGCGGTAAAGGCTCCGGAGCAGCTTTTCTCTTCGCAGTACTCGGTATATCCGGAATTGCAGTCTGCGTAATTTTCAGTCTGCTCCTGAGAGGAGAAAAAGAAAGACATGAAGGACTGTGAATAAGGACGTTAATGAGAAAAAAGTGAGGAATGCACCACTTCTGAAAGAAAGTGAACGGGAGGCATAAAATGGGATACATTTTGGAGCTTCGCAAGGTGCTGGGAAGCCGTCCGCTGATAATGGCGGGCACCGGAGTTATTATTGTGAATGAAAAAAATCAGGTGCTGCTGGGCAGGCGCACGGATAACGGCTTCTGGGACTACCCCGGCGGCTCAATGGAGCTTGGCGAGAGCTTTGAGGAATGTGCCCGGAGAGAGGTGCTGGAGGAGACTGGTCTGACCTGCGGAAAGCTGGAATTCCTTATGGATGTGTCCGGAGATGACTCATTCTATCAGTATCCCAACGGCGATAAGGTCTACATAGCCGGCATCGTTTACCTCTGCCGTGATTTTTCAGGAGAGTTGAAGGCGCAGGAGAAAGAGGTGGCGGAACAGCGCTTTTTCCCTATAGACCAACTGCCGGAGAACATTGCTCCCGGCTTGCTGAAGGAAAAGGCCTTTCGTCTCGCAAGAGAAAGACTGGCGGGTAAAACGAAAGTTTTTTGAAAACTGAGAGCTGCGGACGGTAGTGTATGAGCGCTCTCAGAGCACACACCGACCAGAATTGCTGAACGAGGAGGGCGTATGCATCACAATTTACTATTTGACCTTGACCAAACTCTGCTTGATTTCCATGCGTCTGAACATATTGCGCTGAAATTGGTAATGGAGGAAAATGGTCAGGTATTTACAGAAGAACTCTACGAATCGTTCAAACTGATAAATAAAGGCTTATGGCTTGAATTTGAAAAGGGAAACATCTCTAAAACTGAATTGTTTGAAACAAGATTCAGGCTCCTGTTTGAGAAGTGCGGATGTGATACCGGTGAGATCGACCTATTGAGGGTAAACAGCGATTTCATAGACCATATGTCGCATAATGGTGTCCTTATAGACGGGGTACTGGAATTTCTTGAAAAGATACGTGAGTCTGTCCCGGATATGAGGGTGTACGTAATAACAAACGGTGTAACACGAAATGCTTTGGGAAGGATAGCTTCTACAGGACTGGGTGAGCATATATGCCGAGTGTTTGTCAGCGACACTATTGGAGCATCCAAACCGGCGCAAGAATATTTTGACTATGTGAAAAAGGCTATAAATGAGCCCGATGAAAGCTGTCTCGTCATCGGAGACTCCCTTACATCAGATATGCTTGGAGCTAAAAATGCAGGTCTGGCAAGCTGCTGGTTCATGCCCAATGGTGATGCTGAGAATGCAATGAAAGAGTATGATGTCAACTACAGCGCTTCGTCCTATGATGAGTTGTATGATGTGATAATGGAATGGGTATTTCTTCTTGGATGAAATATATAAAGAAAGTCCCCGCATTTGCGTAATGTCATTAAGCCAACCGTATAATGAAAATAATCAGGAGTATGTTTAATGTAATAAGGCATACTCCTGATGGTCTTTATCTATAAAAATGCACGAC
>CACWPR010000076.1 GCA_902762855.1 Ruminococcus flavefaciens | reverse complement strand
TTGAATTACTTTACAAAGTCCTTAGGATCGAGTGAAGGAATCAGCTCGAGGAGGAACTTCTGGATCTGCTGAGCATCCATTACTGAGATGTCAGGAGCATCCTCGTTGTGCTCGTAAACGTCGCCCCAGTACTTACCATTCTTAGTAATGTGAGTTGAGTCAGTACCTTCGAGGCCGTACTTATCAGCATTTGAGAGTGACTGCATGATAAGAACAACGTCGTTCATCTTAACTTCGCCGTTCTGGTCAGCATCGCCCCATACGCCTGTACCTTCAACTTCATCGTCGCCACCTAAAACTGTAGGAGCAACATCCTCAAGGTAAGATGTCATCCAAGCAAGAGGAGCATTCCAGTTGATTGTGATCTCGTTTACAGACCAAGCCTCAGCGTTATCAACGTAGCACTTCTGGCTTGCGAGAGTACCTCTCTTGAATCCAAGTCCGCCGATGTAAGGATCCTGCATACCAGCGCCAGGTCCACCGGAGAGAACACCAGCAGGTGCGAGCGGGAACTTAGGATCAACACCGTGAGCCCAGAGTCTGTGGTGAGGATATGTCAGAGTACGATCACCGTATCCGGAAACATATGAGAAGTCATTTCCGTTACGTCCGAAGATGTAGTCCATAGCTGTGGATGCACCGTCGATGTACTTCTTTGTCTTTGTAGCATCGTAAGCATAAGCCATTACGATAGCGTTGTTAGCAACGAAGGAGTTGGAGCCCCACTCGTAACCTTCAACCTCGATAGGATTGCCTTTATCGTCGAGACCGATGTTGATCTCATCAGTGAACTTAGATCCACGGTAAGGAATACCCATACCCTGCTTATTCTCTTCTGCGATATAAGCATCAGCAGCAGTTACGATAGAATCCTTAACTGTCTTAGCTGCAGTAGCGTCAACCTTTTCAAGAACATCGCTGTTCAGGTACAGAGACAGAGTTCCCAGACCGGATGTACAACCCCAGTTGAAGGAGCTGAATGAGCCCTTGTTCTCGCCGCCGCCGAGGTTAGATGTCAGGCTGAATGCCTTATCTGCTCCGGTGGAGTCGTTAGGATTGCTGTATGTCTTGAGCTTGTCGTAGTACTCCTTATCACCAGTTGTAGCAAAGAGCTCACAGAGTGCCCAGTAGTAGTCATCCATTACGTATGTATCGCCGTAAGGACCACCGCCGATAGCCTGATCGAGAGGAGCGAAGTAAACGTCACCAGCGATCTTGTTCTTTCCTGCAACATCATCCTGCTGAGCGGAAACACCCTTAGCGACCTTCCAGCCGTCACCGGAGTTCTCAAGTGCAGCAAGACCGATCTTAGCGTTCTTTAAGCACTCTTCAGCGAAATCGTCATCAATGCCCTTCCAGAGACGAGCAGCCTGTGCAGCACAAGCAACCATGTTGAGTGTAGCTGCATACGTCGGAGGCTTAACGATACGATCCATATCCTCGAAGCCCTCGTACTTCCAAGCGTGGATAGCAAGACCTGTCCACTTGTGGTCGTGGAGCTTGTGGTAAACCATACCAGCATCCTTGCCGAAGTAAGGATCATCAGACTTTACCATCATGTCGAAGAACCACTCAAGCTCTACTCTTGCCTCATCGAGAACGTCAGGCTTGCCGTTGGTCTGCTCAGGAATAGCCATTGTCTTTCCGTCATCCCACTTAGCCTCTTCGCCGATGTGCTTGGACATTTCGTACATATTCTGGAGTGTCCATACAGATACACCACCGTTAACAACGTACTTACCGTGGTCACCGGCATCGTACCAGCCGTATGTAGCTGTGATAGAATATGTTGTATCGCCGTTGAACTTACCGTCATAAGACTTTACCCAGTTGTGCTGAACGTAAGCCTTATCAGGGTTATGACCATACTCAGTATGAGCAAGTGTTGTCTTGTCGCCGGATGTGATATAAGCGGACTCTATCGGGATACCAGAACGGTTCTGATAGTAGTAGTTCAGAGAGTCTCTGAGAAGTCCGTCATAAAGTGTATCGGAGATGTTGAACTCACGGGACTTGTTCATCTGGTACTCTTCGCCAGTCTTCCAGTTTGTCCACATTACCTTGTCGCCAACGATCTTTGTATCGTAAGCGTTCTTTGTGATACCAGACTGAGTACCGGAAACGCCGACCTTATCGTCAACAACGATGTAGTAGCCTGTGCCGCCTGTCTGAACTGATGAGAAGTCAAGGATATGAACGTACTTACCGGAATCCTTGTACTTGTCTACCATAACACCGCCGTCGGTCTTAGCCTTTGTGTTCTCAGGTGTACCGGAATCTGTATCACCGGAGATAACTGTAGAAGTACCTGTATAAACGGCTGTGCCGGAGGAATTGTATACCTTGAATGTAAGCGGATCAGCAGCATCTGTTACGTAAGAAGCCTTCTTTGTAAGGTTCTGATAGTAACCTACCTGGTTCAGACGAACGTTTGTCTGAGGTCTGATAACGCCGAACTCGTTCTTAGGATCGAAGTCGTTTGCATTACTTGTCTCATCGATAAGTGACATATTATCAAAAGTGATAGTAGCGCCGTTAGCCATACCCTCGTCGTTGTTGCCGTACTTACCGTTGTTGTTAGCATAGTGGAAAGCCCACTCAGCAGGTCCGTCCTGGAGAGGCTTTACAGGGTTGCTTGCATCGAATTTAGTATCGATAGTGTACTTCTGGCCTGCCTTCAGATTGATTACCTGCCAGTTACCGTTACCGCCGTCGTTCCAGTACTCATTCTCTCCGCCGTAGTCACCGATCTTGGTGTAGATAGTACCATCCTTGGATGCTGTGATCTCAGCGTGGATAGTGTACTTATGACCGGACTCGATCTTGAGTCCTCTGTGACGGAACTGAAGATCCCAACGTCCGTCGGAACCGTCCTTATTAACGATAGTTACAACGTATGCGCCGTCCTTAACTTCAAACTTCTGCTTTGCAGGGTTAGTTTCGCAGGTGTGCCAAGGAAGACCAACACCGTCTTCAAAGTCTGTAGCACCAAGCTGCTGGCCGGCGGATGCTGTCATAGGAGCAATTGCGCTTACAACTGTAGTTGCGAGCATTGCTGCGGACAGGAGGCTGCCGGTAATAGCCTTAGTAATTTTCTTGTGCATTTTTTTACCCTCCCTGATAAAATAAAGAATATAATGTACTTATAACGCAATGCCAGTGCAAACATTGCGGTTATACCGATTTATAGGCTTTGATGAGTGGGCGTCCGCTCGGACTTGCACCATGCCCGTTTCTCATCAATCTTATTATATTATATCGAAAAACAAAAGTAAATAGCTTTTTTGAATTTCGTGTATTTTCCTAATGAAGAACAGGAAATATTATGCAGTCTGCACAAAAAGTCAAAAATAATAAGAGGAGACGAATCTCCTCTTATTTCTCAATTATGAATTAATAAATTATGTTTCAGACAATGTTGTCATTGCCCGGATTTTATTGTTATTCCTTGTATGACTCCGGCAGAGTTGTCATTTCAAGCAGGAACTTCTGGATAGAAAGCGCATCCATAGTTGAGAGTCCGTCACCTCTGAGGTATACGTCTGCATTGTCTGCTCCGTCTTCCTTGATGTGGTCCTTGTCTGAGCCGTTAAGTCCGTATTTATCCTTATTTGCCAGAGACTGCATTACCAGAACAACGTCGTTCATCTTGACTTCGCCGTCACAGTCAGCATCGCCGTAAAGAGGCTCTTCGGGCTCTGTGGAAGGATCGGTTGCAGGGTCTACATCTTCAGGAGTTGTTCCGTCAGGCTCAGTTCCCCATACCAGAACGTCATTGACGTACATTGTGATATGGTCGTTGAGAGCTTCCTCAGCAAGGAGGTCGTTAGGCGCATCAGCTATGCCCTTATAGGACCAGTCATTTGTAGGATCCCATGAGCCCTTTGTGGACTGTCCGTTCACAGCGTCCGGGATAGAGATACGGAACTGCACCTCGTCTCTGTGCTCGCTCTGACCTGTAGGCATGATAGCTCTTCCGTCCTCAAACTGAATGAGAGCGTAGTAGGTATTGCCTGTGGGGTCTCCCTCATACTTATAAGGACCTGTGACTGTAGCGTAGCCAGCCTGACCCTCCTGGTACTGCTGGGAGTTGCTCTTTACAGTGATGTCATCAATAGAAAGTCCGCCTGCGAGTATCTCAGATACGTCGAAGTAGTAGCGGTAAGAAACGTTCTTGGCAACTCTTGCAGGCCATGCAGTGTGGTTCATAGCCCATGCCTTTATCTCAGTGTAGCTGTCGCCCTTGCCGTTGAGGTTTGCAGATATTTCCCACTCAGGCCACTTAGGAGTTTCAGCCTGGGGGAAGTCGGCAAGGATAGTTCCGCCGTAATCGTCCACCATAGCGCAGAGACAAGCTGTGAATCCGGCATTGTAGTCGATAGCTACCTCAGTGTTTGTGTATGAACCGTTGCTGTCGTCAAATGAGCCGTCAGCATTCGGGCCGCCTTCAAGTGCACCGTAAAGAACGTGAGCGTACTCTGTCTGCCACTTGCCCTCACTGTCGTCTGTTCCAAGAGCGTTCCAGTGGTCATCGTGGATACCGGAAGCACCTCTGTGGTGAACATTGACTGCGTTCTTGCCCATGCCGATAACATAGCTGAGTCCGATATCATTATCACCGAAGGCGTAGTCCATCATCTTCTTTGCCCAGTCATCGTAGGACTTGGCTGCTGAAGCGTTGTCCTTGAAGATAGTATCTGCTGCTACCTTAGCAAGCCATGCAGTGTTTGAGGTATATCTCAGTGAGCCCCAGGAATTGAGGATAGGAAGTCCGTCAGGAGTCTGTGCTATAGACTTTCCGCCGTAGCCGTTCATCCAGAATTCAAGGTGATGAGATACATGGTCTATCCACTCCTGCTTTCCTGTATTTATAGCATAGAGGAGCGCAGCAGCCTGAGTTGTATCATCCCAGCAGAATCCCCAGGTGAACTTCTTCTCAGTTGACTGGCTCTCCAGCGGGAAAAGCGGGATGTAGTCCTTCTCGCACTTGTCGAGGTAAGCCTGGTCGCCTGTAGCCATGTACATCCAGTTTGCAGCGTAGAACAGCTCGTCGATGAAGTTGTCCTTTCCGCTGTTGTTCTTTGTGTTATAGTATGTCTGCTGCTGACCCATGTCGTCGTTAGCATTGTCGCCTTCCTTTGCCCACACGTCATTTGCGAGCTCAAAGAGACTCTTAGCGTGTTTGAGGTAGTTTGCAGCAGCGGTAGGGTCAGTGTCCTTGAATACCATGTAACCGCCTGCAAGAGCTGCGGCCATTTCTGCGATAGTTGTACAGCAGGTTATCTCGTCATAAGGTCTGTCCTCAGAGCCTGTCTTGAGGTTGAACTTTCTTATATAGACCTCAGGGCTGCCGTACCAGACGTGGTCAAATGCGCCGTCGCCTATAGTACCGATGACCTTGTCTCCCAGGTCACAGGCTGCAACATAGTCCAGGCCCCACTTGAGGTTTTTGGTGTAAACGTCGTATAATCCGGCTTTCTTTACAGCATCCTCATACTGGATAACGCCCCAGGCAAGTACAGATGCTGTATATGCATTTGTCAGTGTGAACTTCAGGTGGTCTCCTGCGTCGAACCATCCGCCGGGGATGACATCGGCATCAGTACCGTCCTCCTTCAGCATGGAGTCAGCTCTCCATGAAACATTGTTCCATTCAGGGAGCTTTCCGGCCTGCTGTACCTCATAGAAGAACATTGACTTCTGGAGAGCCTCAGCGTAGTTGTAGCTGCTCTCGGCAGCAGATGCACTGATAGGAGCGGATGTCTTCTCAACGGGAGCATAGACAGCCATTCCTGCCGCCATAGCCATTGCGGAGGCTGCGGCGGTGATTTTCTTAAAATTCATAATTAATACCCCTCTCTTAGTATTATCCGACACAGCTTACAGCTATGCCTATACACCTTAATAATAACCGAAATAAAGTCATTTGTCAAGAGAATCCAGAGATTTTCACAATAAAAAAGCAGGGCGCCTTAAAGACGTCCTGCCGATAGTCATTCTATACTCAAGCCTTGTTAACGCTTCCGAAGAGTTCCATCTTCTCCTTGACCTTAGCCTTGATAGCCTCGAATCCGGGAGCGAGGAGCTTTCTGGGGTCAAAGCCCTTGCCCTGCTGGTCCTTGCCAGCCTCGATGTAGCCTCTTGTAGCCTCTGCGAATACAAGCTGGCACTCTGTGTTAACGTTGATCTTTGCAACGCCGAGGGAGATAGCCTTTGTGATCTGGTCGTCAGGGATACCTGTGCCGCCGTGGAGTACGAGAGGCATATCGCCAACCTTCTTGTTGATAGCCTCGAGAGTCTCAAAGCTGAGTCCCTCCCAGTTTGCAGGATATACACCGTGGATGTTACCGATACCAGCAGCAAGGAAGTCTACGCCGAGATCAGCGATCTGCTTGCACTCATCGGGATCAGCACACTCGCCCTTACCGATAACTCCGTCCTCTTCGCCGCCGATAGCGCCAACCTCAGCCTCGATAGAAAGGCCAAGACCGTGAGCAACGTTTACGAGCTCAGTTGTCTTTGCAACGTTCTCGTCGATGGGGAAGTGTGAACCGTCGAACATGATAGATGTAAAGCCAGCCTTGATGCACTTGTAGCAGCCCTCGTATGAGCCGTGGTCAAGGTGAAGTGCAACAGGAACTGTGATTCCGAGAGACTTGTCCATAGCTGCAACCATAGCTGCAACTGTCTCAAAGCCTGTCATATACTTGCCTGCGCCTTCGGAAACACCGAGGATAACAGGGCTGTTGAGCTCCTGAGCTGTGAGAAGGATAGCCTTAGTCCACTCAAGGTTGTTGATGTTGAACTGGCCTACTGCGTATTTGCCTGCTCTTGCTTTCTGGAGCATTTCGGTAGCTGAAGTTAACATAATCTAAATTCCTCCTGAGAATTACATTTACAGGGCTATAGCCCTATCGTTAATATTATAACACACACTTCCGGAAATTGCAAGAGATTGAGGAAAATTTTCTTTTTATGACATCTATGTTTTTATGTTTTCGACTTTTCAAAGTGTTAATCTACATTATTTAAAGGCTGATTGCTTTAGCGACCAGCCTTTATTCGAAGTTTATACTTTTAACAATACGATCATCAAAGATACAATAAGTGTTTTATTAAGGTTTATACACTCTTGTTTCAACCACAGTACCAGATGGATAACGTACGGCAGATTGTTTTACATTTCCTTTAGAAATCTTAACAACTTGTCTACCTGTTGATGTTATTCGAGCTGAAAAACTATCTCCTGGATTGGAAAGAAAAGCGCCAAACAGCGCATTCAAAATGCCATTAGTTTTAACCAAATGATTCATAAACATCCTCCATTCAATTAGTTGAGTGCATCTTCCAGTTCCTCTTCAGAAAATCCAAATGTATAATCTTCATCCTTTCCATTCGAAGCCCAAATATCAGCAGCTTCGTAAACGCTTAGTCCTTCATCGTCATCATCACAGTCACCTGAGTTACAGTAGTCACATTCATACGTCTCGCCGTCCCAGTATCCATAACTGTTAATGTAGCGTCGCATTCTATGACCGCATTCCGGACACATTGCATATCTACTCATAAATAGACCTCCTCAAAAATAATAAAATTTAGCAAAGATTCAAAGAAATACTCTGCTCCATTTTCTATTATACCACCAAAAATTAGTTTGTCAAGGCTTTTTAGATTTATATTTATTTTTTTACTTTCCCTCAAAGCTAAAATAACACATTAATCAAGAGATAAAAAGCGCTTTCCATTTCTATTATAATATTTATAATCCATAAAATCACTTTTCACTGATATTCAATAACAATTTGACATATACATTAAAATATGCTATAATTACACCTATCTATAAAAGAAAGGGATAAAAACTATGATAGAGATACTAAAATCAATTATCCTCGGTATTGTTGAGGGAATAACAGAGTGGCTGCCTGTAAGCAGCACCGGCCACCTTATACTTGTAGACGAGTTCCTCAAGCTGGACCAGTCCAAGGATTTCAAGGAGATGTTCGATGTTGTCATCCAGCTCGGAGCTATAATGGCAGTTGTTGTCATCTTCTGGAGCAAGCTGTGGCCCTTCGGCAAAAAGAACAATTCCGCTCCCCTGTCAGACAAAGGCTTCGGAGCCTGCGTAAAGACAGACATTTTCCAGATGTGGTTCAAGGTCCTTGCAGCCTGCATCCCTGCCGCTGTTGTAGGACTCCTGCTCGACGACTGGATAGATGAGCATTTCTACAATCCCTGGACCGTTGCAATAGCACTTATCGTTTTCGGTGCGGCATTCATAATCGTTGAAAACTGGAACAAGGGACGTTCCCCGAAAGTCAATGACATCAGTCAGCTCACTTATAAGGCGGCTATTATAATAGGTATGTTCCAGCTCCTTGCCGCTGTATTCCCCGGCACCTCACGCTCAGGTGCTACTATCGTCGGAGCGCTTCTTATCGGCATCTCCAGGACCGTGGCTGCGGAGTTCACCTTCTATCTGGCAATACCTGTAATGTTCGGCGCAAGTCTGCTGAAAATGGTCAAGTACCTGCATGACGGCGGCAGCTTCACCGGAGAGCAGTTGGCAGTTCTTGCAGTCGGAATGGTCACTGCCTTCCTGGTATCACTGTTCGTTATAAAGTTCCTCATGGACTACATAAAGAAGCATGACTTCAAATTCTTCGGCTGGTACCGTATCATCCTTGGTGCTCTTGTGATACTCTATTTCGCCGTGAAATAAAATGGTGAAACTTAACAAAAAGATATTGTATTCAAAACAAAAATGTGATATAATACAATATAATATACATAATAAATACCGGATAGAAATAACCTCATTTATAAAGGAGAACCTCTTATGGCTATTACAGAAGCAGTTGAAAACTACCTTGAGACTATACTCATCCTCTCCCAGAAACAGCCGGATGTACACGCAATAGACATCTGTTCATACCTCGGCTATTCAAGACCCACTGTGTCGATAGTACTTAAAAAAATGCGAGACGACGGCCTCGTATCCGTTGACTCCGACAACCATATCACCCTCACCGACAGAGGGCTTGAAGTGGCAGAGCTCATATACGACAGACATAAGGTCCTCTCAGGATTCTTTGAGCTCCTCGGTGTTGACCGTGATACAGCTTCAGAGGATGCCTGCAAGGTTGAACACGACCTCTCCAGCGAGACCTTCGCCCTGCTGAAGGAGCATTATCTGAAGCTCCTTGCCGAGTCCGGAAAAAACAACTGATGCCGGAGGAAATAATGGATAAATTTGAAAAGTTCAGAGGCGAACATCCACTGTTCGTCTACAAGTCATGCACTGTCACCGAAAGTGACAGCACCGTGGACATAAGCTATAAATTCTCTATCGAGGGGCTGGCAGACTTCTCCCCCTCATGGTCCTTCCCCAAACCCGCCGGTGTCACCGTAAGCGGAGACCCGGTATTTGAACGGCTCGCCTTCTCTCTCGGAATGGCCGAGGCTGTAAGCTACTGGAAGGCCGCCTGTCCCCCGGAGGTAAGAGTTGAGGCCGGTGAGCTCTCGCAGGAGCAGATCCTCTGGTGGAAAAAGCTCTGGTTCCTCGGACTGGGCGAATTCTTCTACGTAAACGGCATTAAGACCGATATTGATTCATTTGTCGATATAGTCTCCGAAGGCAGCTTCTCACTGCCGGAAAAACCTGCACAGCGCAGTCTCAGCGGATGTCTCGTGCCTGTCGGAGGCGGAAAGGACTCAGCTCTCACCCTTGAGACTCTCACTCAGGCCGGTATGAAATGCCGTTGCTATGCCATAAACAAGCGCTGCTCCATAAGCGCTACCGTCGAGACAGCAGGCCTGCCGGAGGATGCGCTCATCACAGCAAAGAGGAACTTTGACCGCTCACTCATCCCGCTCAACCAGAAGGGCTATCTCAACGGTCATACCCCCTTCTCCTCCATAGTCGCCTTCTCCGCAGAGATAACCGCATATCTCCACGGACTGAGATATATAGTCCTCTCCAACGAGGCAAGTGCGAACGAGAGCACCGTTGCCGGTCAGGAGGTCAACCACCAGTACTCCAAGAGCTTTGACTTTGAAAAGGACTTCCACGAATATGAGGAAAAATTCCTCCGCACAGGGATATACTATTTCAGCTTCCTGCGTCCTCTTGCGGAATTCCAGATAGCTAAGATGTTCGTGTCACACAGGAAGTACCTGCCTGTTTTCAGGAGCTGCAATCTGGGCAGCAAGGTCTCCCCGGACATCTGGTGCGGAGAGTGCCCGAAATGCCTTTTCGTTGCACTGATACTCTCCCCCTTCCTCAGCGAGGAGGAGCTCTCGGACATCTTCGGCAGGGATATGCTCTGCGACGAAAATATGAAGGAATACTTCATTGAGCTCATAGGACAGTCCGAGCACAAGCCCTTTGAGTGCGTCGGAAGCATAGATGAAGTCAATCTGGCCGTTTCTCTGGCTATACGCAGGATGGAGTCAGAGGGCAGAGAGCTGCCCCTGCTCTTCAAAGAATACAAGTCAAGGGGACTCTACCGTCCCGAAAACATCGACGAGCTCAACTCCGTGTGCTGCGGCTCCTTCAATGAGGAAAACCTGCTGCCGGATGAGTTCAGAACAATACTGACAAAGGAAATGGAGCGACTGCTTTGAATAGATTCACAGAATATCTGAGTAATTATACCGCCGGAAAAAAGGTCTGCATCCTCGGCCTTGGCCGTGAGGGACGTTCTACCTACAGACTGCTGGAGAAGTACTGCTCCCCTGCCACTGTTGCCGTTGCCGACCTTAACCCCGTTGACCGTGAGAAAAACAGTCTGCCGGACTCTGTTGAGCTGATAACCGGCGAAGGCTATCAGGAGTGTCTCAACAGATTTGACATCGTATTCAAGTCGCCCGGAATAGTCCTCAGTACCTCCCCGGCACAGCTCAGGTGCGAGATAACCTCCGAAACACAGGTTTTCTTCACCGTTTTCCGGGAGCAGATAATAGGCATAACCGGCACAAAGGGCAAGAGCACCGTCACCTCCCTCATATACCATATTCTGAAGGAGTCAGGTGTGGACTGCCGCATAGCCGGAAATATAGGCATCCCTGTTTTCGACATTGCAGAGGATATGGGCGAGGATACCATTGTGGTATGTGAGCTCTCCTGCCACCAGCTCGAATATATGACCGTTTCACCCTCCAGAGCCGTTTTCCTCAACCTCTACGAGGAGCACCTGGACCATTACGGCACTATGGAGAACTACTACAACGCAAAGAAGAACATATATCTCCACCAGCATGACGAGGATACCCTCCTCATAAACTCAGAGATAGCACCTAAGGAGTTCCGCTCGTGGTATGTCTATACCGTTTCCAACAGTGACCCCAGTGCTGATGTTTTCGTATCAGGCGGGACTATTATCATTGAGGACAGTAAATACGTCATACCCACAGACAAAATAAAGCTCCTCGGAGTCCACAACCACTACAATATAGCTGTTGCATATGAGATGACTGTAATGTCATCGCTGGTCGAGCTGGAGGATTTCGACAAAGCTCTTTGCACCTTTGACCCGCTTGCTCACCGCCTTGAATTTGTTGACACTGTCAAGGGCATCCGCTGGTACGACGACTCTATCTCCACCGCCTGTGCTACGGCTATAGAGGCTGTAAAAAGTGTTCCGGAGGCTGCCACTATACTCGTCGGCGGTATGGACAGAGGTATAGACTATACTCCTCTGACAGACTTTCTGAAAACCTCTGATGTCAATGTAATATGTATGGAGGCTTCCGGCAAGAGAGTTTATGATATGCTCTCCGAGTCTGCTGAAGACCTGTCACGGGTATACTACGTTCCCCACCTTGAGGACGCTGTAAAGCTGGCCGCTGAGATAACTCCGGAGGGAAGGAGCTGCGTACTCTCCCCTGCCGCTGCAAGCTACGGAATCTTCAAGAATTTCGAGGAGCGTGGAGACGTGTTCAAAAAGCTGGTAAAAGAGCTTGGGAACTGATAAAAAGGAGGAAATATCATGAAGGAAAATTACGAAATATGCCACTGCATGGGCGTTACTTATTTTGACGTCGAGGACGCTCTGCACGACTGTCAGCAGCTCTCAGACGTTGTTGCAATGTTCGACAAGGTACAGGCTGCTACCCACTGCTCAACAGGCTGCGGCGGCTGCCATGACGAGATAATGAAGACCATCTCAGAAATAATGATGAAATAGTAAACCGACTCTACAAAGTCAGAAGGAGGTAATCCATGGACAAAAAAGCAATGTACAAGCTCAGCTACGGACTCTTTGTAGTCACTGCCCGTCAGGATGGCTTTGACAACGGCTGTATCACCAACACAGTCGGTCAGGTGACTTCCTCCCCTAACCGGATAAGTCTCACTGTCAACAAGGACAACCTGACCCACGAAATGATACAGAACACCGCTAAATTCAACGTTTCAATAATAAGCAAGGCCGCTGACTTCGCACTTTTCAAGCGATTCGGATTCCAGTCCGGACGTGATGCGGACAAGTTTGCCGGCTACAGCGGATGCAGGCGTCTCGATAATGACCTCATGTGCATCACTGAGGGAACAAATGCCTTCATCTCCGCTAAAGTCTGTAAGGCGCTGGACCTCGGCACCCACACTATGTTCATTGCTGATGTCACCGACATGGAGGTCCTTGACGATACCCCCTCCTCAACTTACGAATATTACCTCAGCAATATTAAGCCGGCTCCCAAAGCAGTAGGCACCGCTCCCGATGGCCAGACTATCTGGAGGTGCACTATCTGCGGATATGAGTACGTCGGTGAAGAGCTCCCGGAGGACTTTGTCTGTCCCCTCTGCAAGCACCCTGCTTCTGACTTCGAGAAGGTAACAAGCTCCGCTCCTGCCGAAAAGGAAGATGCTGTGCCCGTCGGCAAAACTCCCGAAGGCAAGACCGTCTGGAGATGCACCGTCTGCGGATACGAGTATGAGGGCGACAAGCTCCCGGAGGACTTTGAATGCCCTATATGCGGAGTGGGACCTTCGGAGTTTGAAAAGGTTTAAAACAGACTCATCATTCCGGGCGCCGTTAAAGGCGCCCAGAATTTTGCATTATTATATGATATAGAAGGAGATAAATATGGAAAAAAACAAGACCCTCAGCAGGGACAGACTCACGGGAGTAATAATGTTCTTTATGCTGACTGCTCTGTCTGTGTCCGGAATATTCTTCCATGAGCCATGGTTTGACGAGATACAGGCCTAT
>CACWPR010000075.1 GCA_902762855.1 Ruminococcus flavefaciens | reverse complement strand
GGTATTCCTCTGGACAGGCTCGTTATAGGTCTAAGCTATAACCTACGATAGCTCTTTGGTATTGGACAGAACAGCTATATCATGCTAAAATTAAATCATACCAGAACGATAGGAGAATTCTTATGCACGAGATTATTTGGCTGGGACGCGGCGGTCAGGGTGCTTTTACTGCCGCTAAGCTCCTCGGTGCTGCTTTTACTTCCGGCAGCAATGATAAATATGCACTCGCCTTCCCATCTTTCGGACCTGAGCGCCGTGGTGCTCCGGTAAGAGCTTTCACAAAGCTCTCCGACTCACCGGTACTCGACAGAAGTCAGACTGAACACGCTGACTATATAGTTGTTCTCGATGACACGCTCTATAGTCCGGAGCTTTCTGCCCTCCTCAAGGAAAACGGCAGGCTCATCATAAACTCTAAAGAAAACATCGAGGGGACTCTTTCCTTTGACGCTGAAAAAATTGCCTCGGAATTCCGGCTCCCCACTGTAAACACTGTGATGCTCGGACTCCTTACCGGACTTTCCGGCCTTATCTCCGAGGATAATGCAGTCAATGCAGTTACACAGTATATGCCGGAAAAAATACAGGAAAGAAATATAAATGCTATCCTGAAAGCTGCCAGGGAGGTGGTCTGATGAGACCCTATGTCAGAGATAAAAAAACTTTTTCTATAGATGAGGTCCCGGTCAATACTTCCTTTGAGGCCGGATACCTGGTCTCTGTTAACAGCGGCTGGAGAAGCATCCGCCCTGTCATCAACAGTACTAAATGTGTAGGATGTGAACAGTGCTACCTCTACTGTCCGGACGGCGTTATCTCTGTCTGTGACGGAAAAGCTGTCATAGATTACGATTTCTGCAAAGGCTGCGGCATCTGTGCTAAGATATGCAGACCCGGTGCTATCAGAATGGAGGCTGAACGATAATGGCTAAAAAATTTCTTTCAGGCAACGAAGCCTTCGCTGAGGGCATCAGACTTGCCAGACCTAAGGTCATTTCTGCCTACCCTATCACTCCCCAGACTATAGTTGTTGAAAGGCTCTCCGAAATGGTCGAGGACGGCAGCCTTAAAGCTGAATATGTCCATGTGGAATCTGAACACTCCGCTCTTTCCTGTGCTATCGGTGCAAGTGCTGCCGGTGCAAGAGCATTTACAGCTACCTCATCTCAGGGACTTCTCTACATGGCAGAATGCCTTTACTACGCTGCCGGAGGACGTTTTCCAATTGTTATGATGAATGCAGACCGCTCCACTGCCCTCCCCTGGAATATCTACGGAGACCAGCGTGACAGCCTTTCTCAGCTTGACAGCGGCTGGATACAGGCCTATGCTGAAAATGCTCAGGAAGCTCTTGACCTCGCTCTCATGAGCTATAAAATAGCAGAAAATAAAGATGTATCTACACCGTATATGGCTAACCTTGACGGTTTCGTGCTGACTCACACCTACGAAACTGTTGACATCCCTGACAGAGAACAGGCTGACCGTTTCCTGCCTCCCTATGAGACAGATAACCGCATCGACTTCAATAATCCTAAGAATATGGCCTTCTCAGCAGGTCCGGATACCAACTATGTTTTCAAATTCAGAGAGCATCAGGGAGTCCTCGCTGCAAGAGATGTTATCAGGAAAACAGAAAAGGAATTTGCCGACGTGTTCGGACGAATGTATTCCGGTCTGGTGGAAAATTACCGCACTGAGGATGCAGACTATATCCTAATAACCCTCGGAAGTATTGCCGGACTCTGCCGTGAGACCGCTGACAAGCTCCGTGAAAATGGCATCAAAGCAGGTGTCGTTAGAATACGCTATATGCGCCCTTTCCCTAATGAAGAAATTGCTCAGGCGCTGAAAAACGCTAAGGCCTACGGTGTTCTTGAAAAGGACATCAGCTTCGGAAATGAAGGTACTGTGTTCACTAACGTGAACTCCGCTCTCAAAAAGGCCGGTGCAGCTATAAATGGATATGACTTCATAGGCGGTCTCGGCGGAAGAAATATCTCCGCAGGTGACATCGAGGATATTTATAACGGTATCATAAACGGTACTGAAAACGTTAATTTCATCGGTATAAGAGGTGACGGCAATGGCTAATAAAACTGCTGAAAGCATTTCAAGAGAGGAATTTTTCTACGGTCACAAGGCCTGTGCAGGCTGCGGCGGAAGTCTTGCTGTAAGAGCTGCACTGAAGGTGCTCGGTCCCCGTGCGGTATCTGTGCTGCCAGCCGGATGTATGTCTGCTGTAGGATTCAACTTCCCTCAGCTCTGTTTCTCAAACAATTCTATAATCTCTACCTTTGCAGGTACTGCATCCATGCTCACCGGTGTTGAGGCCGGTCTAAGGGCAAAGGGGTACAAGGACTTCACCGCTGTCGGGTTTGCAGGTGACGGCGGAACTGCTGATATTGGGATCCAGGCTCTTTCTGGTGCTATAGACCGCAACGACAATGTCATCTACATATGCTACGACAACGAGGCTTATATGAATACCGGTATCCAGAAGAGCGGTCTCACTCCATTCGGAGCAAAGACCACTACTACTCCGGCCGGACATAATATCCATGGAAATATCAGGCCTAAAAAGAATATGTTCGAGATAGCTGCCGCTCACGATATACCATATGCTGCGACCGCAAGCATCGGATACCTGCCGGACTTCATAGAAAAGGTACGAAAAGCATCCAGGATACAGGGTACAAAATACATCCACGTTATCGCTCCTTGTCCTACAGGCTGGGGAATAGCCCCGGACCAGACTATCGAGATAGCCAAGGAAGTGGTTGACAGCGGCCTTTGGTACCTGGCTGAATATCAGGACGGTCAGTTCACTCTTAACCACAAGCCAAAGGAGTTCACTGATGTCAGCGCCTACCTGAAAAAACAGGGACGTTTCAAGCATCTCACTGATGAGGACATAAAGGTCATAACCGACTCCCGTGATAAAAAATGGGAATTTATAAATAAGAACTTCCAGTTATAAGTTTATCCTATAGCTCATCATAAATACCTGGTATTGGACAAATGAGCTTATAGGGTGTATAATTAAGACATACCAAACAAATATGTAAAATAAGATATGGAGGATATTACAATGAGCAGAGATATAAACAACAAATACTGGGATGAAGAGCTTGAGACCCTTCCCCGTGAGGAACTGGAAAAGAGACAGCTTGAAGACCTCAAGGAGATAGTTAAGTTTGCTTATGACAACGCTCCTTACTACAAGCGCTCCTTCGATGAGGCTGGTGTAAAGCCTGAGGACATAAAGACTCTCAAGGACATCCAGAAGTTCCCGTTCATAAACAAGAAAACTCAGCGTGACACTCAGGGTGTGGGGTCATTCCTCGGTGAGCTTGCCGCTGTTCCGGAAGAGGATGTTGTATTCATCTCCACTTCCTCAGGCTCTACAGGAGTTCCTACAATGAGCCCCTTCACAAAGAAGGACTTCGACGAGTTCCAGGAGACAGAGAGCCGCTGGTTCTGGCAGGTCGGAATGAGACCTAATGACCGTTACGTTCATGCTCTTAACTTCTCACTCTACGTTGGCGGTCCTGACGTTATCGGCGCTCAGAACCTGGGTGCACTGTGTATCTGGGGCGGTACTCTCCCCAGCGAGAGACTTCTCTTCATTTTAAAGACATATCAGCCTACTATTATCTGGACTTCTCCTTCATACGCATGGCAGCTCGGTGAAAAGGCTGTAAAGGCTGGCTACGACCCGAAGAAGGATTTCAACATCAAGAAGATAATCGTTGCCGGTGAGCTTGGCGGTTCTATCGACGCTACAAGAAAGGCTATCGAAGAGCTCTGGGGCGCTGAGGTCTACGATTTCTACGGCCTCTCTGATATTTTCGGTGCCTGCGCTGCACACTGCGAATACCACGACGGTCTCCACATCGCTGAGAACCACATCCTCGTTGAAACTGTGGACATCCACACAGGCGAGGTACTTGAGCCCGGTCAGGTAGGTGAGCTGGTATTCACTACTCTCCGTAAGCACGCAAGACCTCTCATCCGCTTCAAGACAGGCGATATCGGCCGTATAGACACTACAAAGTGCAAGTGCGGACGTACTCACGGAAGAATAAGCATCCTCGGCAGAAAGGACGATATGTTCATCGTTTCAGCAGTTAACGTATTTCCCAGCGACATCGAGGCTGTTATCCGTGAGCAGAGCGGCATAACCGGTGAGTACCTTATCCGTATCTTCGAGAAAGATTTCACCAGCAAATATGCAGTTGAGATAGAGAAGAACGCTGACAATACCAAGAGCGACGATGAGGTTGCAGAGCAGGTAAGCGCTGCACTCAAGGCTCGTACCGGTGTTAAGCCTGCTAAGGTTGTCGTTCACCCCGACGGCGGTCTGAATACACGTTCTGAGCACAAGTCAAGAAGAGTTATCGACGAGAGAAATATTGACTACAGCATCTAAGAGGTGTATAATATAATCAGGTCATAAAATTACACGGGCGCACGATGTGCGCCCGCATCCTATATGCAGTGTAAGGAGAAATAATATGCCAGAATTATCTAACAGAACAGCAACCTTTACAGATTCTGTCATCAGACGTATGACAAGAATATCCAATAAATACGGCGCCGTGAATCTTTCACAGGGATTCCCGGACTTCGACCCACCAAAGGAGATTCTCGACCGCCTCGCTCAGGTCACAAAGGAGGACTTCCACCAGTACTCTATCACCTGGGGCGCACAGAACTTTCGTGAGGCTCTTGCTGAAAAACAGTCCAGACTCATGGGCAGGAATATCGACCCTAACAGCGAGATAGTTGTTACCTGCGGCAGCACAGAAGCTATGATGGCTGCTATGATGTCCGTTACCAACCCCGGCGACAAGGTCATCGTTTTCTCCCCTTTCTATGAGAACTACGGCGCTGATACCATACTCTCCGGCGCTGAGCCTATATATGTGCCGCTGATACCGCCTTCATTCAGCTTTGACGCTAATGTGCTCGAAGAGGCTTTCAAACAGCACCCTAAGGCTATCATCCTCTGCAACCCCTCTAACCCCTGCGGAAAGGTCTTCACTTATGAGGAGCTCAGTATAATTGCCGGTCTGGCTAAAAAATATGATACATTCGTTATCACAGACGAGGTCTATGAGCACATCGTCTACGCTCCCCACAAACACGTCTATTTCGCAAGTCTGCCGGATATGTGGGAGAGAACTATCTCCTGCTCTTCCCTCTCAAAGACCTACTCAATTACAGGCTGGAGACTTGGCTATGTCATCGCTCCTCCTGAGATAATCGACACTGTCAAGAAGGTCCATGACTTCCTTACTGTCGGAGCTGCTGCCCCTCTCCAGGAGGCCGCAGTTACAGGACTCAGATTCGGTGACGATTACTACAAGTGGCTCCAGGATAAATACACCGAAAAGCGTCAGCTTTTCCTGGATGGCCTTGACCGTATAGGCATATCGCACACAGTACCCGAAGGAGCTTACTATATCCTCCTTGACATATCTGAATTCGGCTACGCAAGCGACCTTGTTTTCTGCGAAAGACTTGCTGAATATGTCGGAGTCGGTGCCGTTCCCGGTTCCAGCTTCTTCAAGGAGCCCGAAAACCGCTACATAAGGCTCCACTTCGCCAAGAAGAATGAGACACTTGAAAATGCTCTTGAACGTCTCAATGATATTAGAAAGAAAATGCCGAAGGAGTAATTCTATGAAACAAATTGCGAGCTTTACCGTTGACCACGACAAACTTGAAAAAGGTATGTATATCTCCCGTATCGACGGAGACGCTGTTACCTATGACATACGTATGAAAAAGCCTAACGGCGGCGACTACCTTTCAAACGGCGCTCTCCACACATTTGAGCACCTCTTCGCTACCTATGCACGGAACAGTCAGTTCTCCGACAATGTTATATACGTCGGCCCTATGGGATGCCGGACGGGTTTCTACCTGATACTCCGGGACAGCGTTTCCCATGAACAGGCTATCTCACTTGTTCTCGACAGCTTCAGATTCGTTGCCGGTTTTTCCGGAAAGATACCCGGCTCTGAGCGCAGAGAGTGCGGAAATTACCTCGAACATGACCTTGACGGCGCTAAAGCTGTCGCTGAGGATATGCTGAACGTCCTAAGAGATTATACTCCGAACAAACTCTCATACTGAAAAAAGCGCCGTATCACTGCGATACGGCGCTTTATTATTCTTCAGACGCTCCTTTTGCTGTCCGGTATCTTGCCCTGTGTCCTCAGCTCATCTGACATATCCATTGCTCTGAATTCTATGGTAGAAAGAGAGATAGCTACCAGTGCGGAAAGGAAGTCCGCTATGGGAGCTGCATAAAGAACTCCGTCTATCTTCAGGAAAAGCGGAAGTATTATGAGTATGGGCACAAAGAAGATTATCTGCCTTGTCAGGGAAAGTATAACACCCTTTACAGGCTTTCCTATGGATGTAAAGAAGGTGGAGGCTATTGGCTGGAGACAGTTTATCCATGTGAAAAACATTGATATCCTGAAAAATCTCTCTCCAAACTCAAAATATCCATCGCTGGCATTTTCATTTGCAAATGCCGCAAGTATCTGTCTTGGGATAGTCTGGAAAAGTATGAAAGCTACTATTGATATGGCAGCTCCGGTCTTGACTGCAAGCCAGAATGCCTCCTTTACACGGGCATGATTCTTTGCTCCGTAGTTGAAGCTCTCGATAGGCTGCGTTCCCTGTGCAAGACCTATTACTATCGAAAAGACTATCATATTGACTTTCATGATTATTCCCGCACAGGCTATCGGATCATCTGCTCCGTATTTTGAGAGCTCTCCATAATGTCTCAGAGAGTTGTTGAGCACTATCTGGACGACTGCTATCGCTACCTGATTGAAGAATGATGCCATACCTATAGAGGCGACTCTGCCGGTATATGCTATCGACGGTCTGAAATGCTGTTTTTCCAGCTTCATGGTCTTGAAGCGGCTTATGTATACTATTACAATAACTGCTGATATGACCTGGCCTATTACTGTTGCCCAGGCTGCACCCTTCATGCCCCAGTTGAATCCCATTACGAAAACTGCGTCAAGGACCGTATTCACCAGCGCTCCGGTGATGTTGCATATCATAGTCATTTTCGGACTGCCGTCTGCTCGGATGAGATGGCCTCCTCCGGTGGTGAGTATCAGAAACGGGAAACCTACAGCCGTTACGCTCACATAGTCCTTTGCATAGGACATTACTGCCGATGAGGCTCCGAAAAGTTTAAGCATCGGTGTCAGGAACCCAAGCGTTATGCCGCAGAGCACTATTCCGCAGCCTATAAGCATGGTTATTGCATTTCCGACATAATACCCTGCCTTCTTTTTATCGCCCATTCCAAGGGCAAGGTTGAAGCAGGACGCTCCTCCTATTCCGAAAAGCAGGGCAAGTGCCATACATCCGGTGGTAAACGGGAACGCAATGGATGTGGCTGTATTTCCAAGAGTTCCCACCTTTCGGCCAATAAAGAACTGGTCAACTATGTTGTAGAGTGCGCTGACAAGCATTCCAACTATGCTCGGCACCGCAAATTTTATCATGAGCTGCTTCACCGGCAGGATACCAAGGGGATTGCCTGCACCATTCGGCGGACCGCCTTTTCTCTGACTGCTTTCAGCAAATGGATTTCCCGGTATATCACCCATATCCTTCGGTTTATCTTGTGTAATCTGCTCCATGTCTATCATTTCCATCCTTTTTTCTATAAATTATACTATACATATTAATTATACATTATTTTATTAAAAAGTTCAATCGGACAATCATATTAATAATTGCCAGGATAAACACAGTTTTTTATGCAATTATGACGTTTTTTCAAGCGCTTTCCCTGTTTTAAGGGATTTTTTCAGCCGAGGGGAGCTTTTTCTGAAAAAAGTGCCGTTAATGGCCTTGACTTTTTGTCAAAAAAGTGTTATAGTATATAGGTAATGCACAGTTGTTCACCCACGGTGAACGATTTTGCACAACTTTTTGATTTGGAGTTTCAGTATGGATAGAAGATCACAGCTTATAGTTGCCGAGGCCGATATCCTCCCTGAGGTTTTTACTAAGGTCCTTGAAGTTAAAAAGCTAATGGCTCAGAAAGGCGAAAAGAGCTTTGCCTCCGCCTGCAAAAGAGTCGGCATCTCAAGAAGTGCTTACTATAAGTACAAGGACAGCGTCTTTTCCTATGAAGAGCTGTTTACCCGCAGGATAGTCAATCTCTATCTCCTGCTCAGCGACAGTCCCGGAGTCCTTTCAAGCGCTCTCGTTTTCCTTCACAATATGAATGCGAACATCCTGACAGTTAACCAGAGCATACCTGTGGACGGCGCTGCTGCTGTAAATATATCCCTGCGCCTTACTGGTGAGTCAGATAATGAGCTGGTCTCACTTAATTCAATAACTGAACTCGACGGCGTTCTTGAGGTCAAGATCCTCTCCGCCGAATAGTTATCCGGAGGTTCTTTTTTATGTCAGTCAAATTTGCAGTTTTAGGTCATGGTGTTGTGGGTTCCGGCGTTGTGGAGCTTTTCTACAAGAATAAGAAAAGTATCGAAAAACGTGCCGGAACTGAGATGGATATAAAGTATATCCTGGACCTCAGAGATTTCCCCGATTCACCTTACAAAGATAAATTCACAAAGGATTTCAATGACATTCTCAACGATGATGAGGTAACTTCTGTTGCCGAGTGCATGGGCGGTGTTGAGCCGGCTTTCACCTTCGTTAAGTCCTGCCTTGAAAAAGGCAAGAGCGTTTCTACATCAAATAAGGAGCTCGTCGCTGAAAAAGGCGATATCCTCCTCGCTATCGCCAAGGAGCATAGCTGCAACTTCTTCTTTGAGGCAAGTGTCGGCGGTGCTATCCCGATAATTCGTCCCCTTCACAAGTGCCTTGCCGCCAACGATATAACTAAGGTAGCCGGTATCCTCAACGGCACTACTAACTTCATCCTCACTAAGATGTATAACGACAGTATGCCATTCGAAGAGGCCCTCAAGCTGGCTCAGGACCTGGGCTACGCTGAAAAGGACCCAACTGCTGATATTGAAGGCCAAGATGCCTGCCGCAAAATATGCATAATTTCCTCTCTGGTGTTCGGTAAGCACGTTTACCCAAAGAGCGTTTATACAAAGGGTATCTCTAAAATACAGCTCTGCGACGTTGCTGCCGCCGATGTCCTCGGACACGCTATAAAGCTCGTTGCTACTGTTACTAAGCAGGAAAACGGAAAGATACTCCCTGCTGTAATGCCCATGGCTGTTCCTTATGATAATATCATATCCGGTGTGAACGATGTATTCAATGCTGTTCTCGTTTACGGCGATGGTATCGACCAGGCCATGTTCTACGGCCGTGGTGCCGGTAAACTCCCCACTGCAAGTGCTGTTATGGGCGACGTTATCGAGGCTGTAAAACATAAGGTAACAGTATTCTCACAAAGCTGGGAGTCTGCTGACAACGACCTGTTCATCGACGACATAGACAATTTCTCCGCTCGCTGGTACTTCCGTATTCCTGCAGGAAGCGATGCTCCTGAGGGCTCCTATGAGCATGAGGATGGCATCTCATTCATCACTGATGAGGAACTCACATTCACTCAGGCTGCTGAGAAGTCCGCAAAGCTCAACGCTCTGGCACTTATCCCTGTTCTGGAATAATAATCAAAAGGCCGGATATATATCCGGCCTTTTTTATATCGAAAAACTGATAACTGTCAGCATAAGAAACAAAAGAAGGAGCCCTGAATCTGCTGTGACCACTCTGGCATCGAGCTTTCCGCTGGTACTTTTTAAGCTCCTTTTTCCCATGCCGTGAAGAACAGCTATCCCACACAGCAGCAATGCTGCTGCACCTGCACATATCCTCATCCAGCATATCCTGTTGTGATAGGTGTCTATGTAAACCTTGTACTCTTCTCCCCAGTTTTCGGCTGCGTATTTTTTCAGCTCGCCCTTTATAGGCTTTGCCTTGCCGCTCACCTTTACTCCTGTTTCATTTCGCAGGCCGGCTTTGGTAAAATTCTCACCAAAGTCCTCCCCGGCACGTACCACCGCTGTCCTCTGAAGGTCGGAGTCATATATGAAATAGTAATACCTGTGAAAGCCTATCAGGCTCGGTGCGTCAGCCATATAAACGTCAGAACCGTATACCGGCTCACCTTCATAGATACTGCCCTCCGGGTCGCTGTCTGTGAATATCCTTTCCAGCGGATGTTTTTCTCCGCTCAGACCGTATGCTCCGGTTATTATCAGCAATGCTCCGGCTATTGCCAGTATGACCGCTGCCGCTATAGCTGCTGTTTTCCCTGTTTTCTTACTTCCAGTCATATCATCACGCCTCACTATATGTTTTCACGCTCAGGAGATATGCAAATAAAAAGAGCACCGCTCCGGTGCTCTTTTTCTCATTCAAATGAATCAAGGTCGATGTCCTTTAAAAGGTCCTTGAGAGCAGCGAGCTCGTCGGCTGTAAGGGTCACTCCCTTGCCCATTCTGGAGTGGTCTGGTGCCCATTCACGGATGTCATACTTTGGGTCGTGCTCGTTCCAGCTTACCATGTTGAGCTCCTTCTTCCAGCCCTTTGCGTTCTCTGAAAGAACTCCGATCTCCTCTGTGATCTCATACTTTAATTCTGCCATTGTTCTTCTCCTTTCTGTCTGTGCAGTTTTCTGTATATCCTCCGGGCTTCACCCAAAGGTCATATTTATTTTACCACAAAAAAGATCGTTTGTCCATACTATTCCGGAATTTTTTCATATGGATATACACAGATAATTCAGTGCCTTTGAGTACATCTGCCGAGGACGTATCTTCGCATTTATCATCATCTCTGTGAAATCTACCGCATCCTCTACGTTCCGTGAAAAATCCGGTATCGCCTCCATTTCTCCTGTTGCCTGATCCTCGACCTCAACTCCGTATGTATAGAGACTGTCGCCAAAATAGTTGACCTTTCCGGCCGTCACCCGGTAGGCTATCTTGTTGTCACCGTATACCTCCATATATACAGTTCTGTCCCGCACCTCATGTTTCGTTTTTCTTATTATCCCGAACATCGGCATCCTCCTTTCTGTTTGTCTTATTCGATTATACCACGTTTGTGCCGATATGTGAACGGGTCATTTCTGCTTTTTTATGTGACCTTTTGTCGAAAGCATAAAGAAAAGCTCCCTCTTTAAAGGGAGCTTTTTGTCTGCCTTATTGCAGGTCGCTTATTTCCATGAATATCCTCTGCATCTCAATGTCTGTCTCGGCTATCTTATCTGCACAGGCTCTCAGCTCCTCGGATATTTCAGGCGTGATGTCCGCTGAGGTCTTGTATTTCAGTTGATGTTCAAGACTTGCCCAGAAGTCCATGGCTATGGTGCGTATCTGTATCTCTACTGGCGCATAGGTCTTGTACGTTGAAAGATACACCGGCACATTGACTATCATATGATAGCTCCTGTATCCGCTGAGCTTGGGATTCTTTATGTAGTCCTTCTGCTTTATTATCGTGAAATCATCACGGCGGGAGAGCATTTCCACTATGGAGTATATATCGGTGATATAATAGCAGGTGACCCTTATGCCTGCTATGTCAAGCAGGTTCTTCTTGGCAGCCTCTGTGGTCAGCGGAAGTTCCTTCTTCTGGAGTTTTCCTATTATCGACTGTGGCGATTTGAGCCGGCTCTCGATGTTATGTATCGGATTTCTCTGAAACTTCACACTGAACTCATTGTCGATACAGCTCAGATATGTCCTTACTACCTCTATTGCTGAGTCATAGAGATGCTGGAGCTGCATAAAGTCATAGAGGACCTCCGCTACCTGCTCCCTGACGTCCTCGTCTCTGGGTACTACAGCAGGCAGGTTGTCAAATGTCTGCTTGAAAAAGTCCATTTCGCTCATATATATCCGTCCTTTCTATACACCATTATATCAGGTATTATTTTTTTGTCAACGGGAATGCTGTCGTTTATTCTCCCTCGCCTTCGGTATACTCGAATTTATCCGTTACCTGCGCTGCCTTGCTGAACTGTGTCTCGTAAAGCTGAGCGTAAACTCCGCCCTTTCCTACAAGCTCGCTGTGAGTTCCTCGCTCCGCTATGCCTCCGCCGCTTATGACAAGTATCTCATCTGCCGCAAGTATCGTTGACAGTCTGTGTGCGATGAGTATGCTGGTACGGGAGGTTATAAGCGGCTCTATAGCATCCTGTATCTTCTGCTCGGAGATAGAGTCAAGAGCTGAGGTCGCCTCGTCGAATATCATAAGTGCCGGGTCTTTAAGAAGTACCCTGGCAATGGATATGCGCTGCTTTTCTCCGCCGGAGAGTTTGAGTCCACGGTTTCCCACTACTGTATCAAGGCCTGTCTCCTGGGACTGGATGAAGTCATAGATATTTGCCTTTTTGCAGGCTCCTATGAGCTCCTCCTCTGTGGCATCCGGCTTTGCATAGAGCAGATTTTCACGGATCGTACCATTGAAAAGATACGTTTCCTGGCTAACTATTCCTATATTGTCCCGCAGATACCCCAGGTCAAGTCTGCGGACGTCTATACCGTCAAATCTGACGGTTCCTGAGGTAACATCATACAGTCTGGGTATGAGGTTCACAAGAGTACTCTTTCCGGAGCCTGACGGTCCGACAACAGCTATGCACTTTCCGCTCTCCAGCTTAAAGCTCACGTCGTCAAGTATCTGCCGCTCCTTGTCATAATAAAAGCCAACATGGTCGAACTCTACCCTGCCCTGTGCAGGCTCCTCCGGCTCCTCCGGGTCGGAGGGAGACTCTATCTCGACCGGCATATCGTAGTAATCAAATATCCTTGTGAACATCGCCATGGACCTTATCCAGTCCACCTGTATGTTCAGAAGCTGGTTGACCGGTCCGTACATCTTTCCAAGAAGCGCTACAAGCACTGTTATGTCTCCCACAGTGAGGGAAGAGTCATACTTCATCATGAGTATGCCTCCGGCAAGATATATAAGCATTGGTCCGATACTTGAAAAAGTGCTCAGTGCTACCCTGAACCAGCGGCCTGCCATGCCCTCACGGATATTCAGCTTTATCATCTTATGATTGACTTTTTCGTATTTTTCGTATTCGGTCTGCTCCATACCGAAGAGCTTCACGAGAAGCTGACCGCTGACGGACATGGTCTCATTGAGAATGCCGTTTATCTCGTCGCTGCAAGCCTGTGACTCCTTGGTTATGGACCATCTCGTCTTTCCGGCGCTTCTGGTCGGTATCGCAAACAACGGCACCACAAGTATTCCCACAATGGC
>CACWPR010000074.1 GCA_902762855.1 Ruminococcus flavefaciens | reverse complement strand
AAAAACAGCCTGGCTCCCCTCAAATGAGCACTCCGTTACAGGAAGAGCGTCCTTATCTATAACAGCAGCAGATGCTGTCACTCCGTTTTTGCTCAGAGCGGAAAATAGCTTCTCCTCGTCGTTTTCGATAGTTATATTCATCCTGAATACCGAGCCCATCGTCGAGCGTATGACCTTAGGACTGTAGAGGTCACAGCTCCCTGACATTATCACTCCGTCAAGTCCAAGAGCATCAGCGGTACGGATTATCATGCCTGCATTGCCGGGGTCCTGTAAACCTGACAGTACGACGAACTTCCCGCCGTCAGCAGTAAGGGACTCCACGGACTTCATCACAGGTATCCTGCATATCGCAAATACCCCCTGAGTAGTATCAGTTGATGCTATCTTATTTCCAAGCTCATTTGAAACGACAATTATCCTTGTATCTCTCAAATCGGCCTGAAAAAGCTGCTGTCCGAATCTCTCCTCAGCCTTTTTGGTAAGTATGAGATGAGTTATACCGCTGTCCTCCATGAGAGCATCATCAGTTATACGCAGTCCTTCCAACACGAATAAGCCGTACTGAAGTCTTTCCTTTTTTGAGGACGAGAGCTTCTGATACAGCTTGATTATAGGATTATCTTTAGATGTTATGATATTTTCCAAAAGAGACTTCACCTCCGCAGTCATGGGCGACCCGATCAGTGACAGGCACAACAGCGGAGCCGTATCAGGACCGGCACCGCAATGCACCATTACAAGAAAACACGCTCTTTTATAAGGAGCGTGTTTTTATTTTCATTAAAGAGCTGCCTTAGCCTTGTCAGCGATAGCAGTGAAACCTGCTGCATCGTTGATAGCAATCTCAGAGAGCATCTTTCTGTTGAGAGTGATGCCAGCCTTCTTGCAGCCGTTCATGAATGTTGAATAATTCATGCCGTTGAGCTTAGCAGCAGCAGAGATTCTTGTGATCCAGAGCTGTCTGAACTGTCTCTTCTTCTGCTTTCTTCCGATATATGCGTAGTTGCCGGACTTCATTACGGCCTGCTTAGCCATCTTGAAGTGTTTGCTCTTAGCGCCGAAATAGCCCTTAGCAAGCTTTAAAGTCTTATTTCTTCTCTTACGAGTCATCATTGCACCTTTAATACGTGCCATAGTCTTTTACCTCCAAAAATAAAATTACGGGTCAACCGGTCAATGTTCCTTTTATGCGTGATGTACGCTCAGAAATCAAAGATAAGGAACGAGCTTCTTGATTGTAGGTGCATTAGTAACGTCTGCAACACCTGCGTTACGTGCGATTCTCTTGCGCTTAGTGTCCTTCTGGGTAAGTCTGTGTCTCTTGTTAGTGTGCTGATACTTTACCTTACCGGTTCCTGTAACCTTAAAACGCTTCTTTGCGCCTGAATGAGTTTTTACTTTAACCTTTGCCATTATATGATCCTCCTTACTTAGCAGCCTTCGGGGAAACGAACATTACTATGCTGCGTCCCTCCATTTTAGCTGGCTTTTCCACAGTGCCGACTGATGAAACTGCCTCCTTGAATCTATCAAGCAGCTCGTTTCCAAGCTCAGGGTGAGCGATGGCACGCTTACGGAATCTTACAGATACCTTCAGCTTATCTCCTCCCTGCAAAAACTTAACAGCCTGATTCACCTTTGTTTCAAAATCATGGGTATCTATTGTAGAGAACATTCTGATCTCCTTGATAGAAACTACTTTCTGATTCTTCCTGGCCTCTTTCTCACGCTTAGCCTGCTCGAAGCAGTACTTGCCGTAGTCCATAATGCGGCATACGGGCGGTGTTGCATTTGGAGCGATCTTCACGAGGTCAAGGTCCTTATCAAAGGCTATCTGCTGAGCCTCCTTGGCTGATAATACACCGAGCTTTGTTCCGTCAGCGTCGATTACGAGAATTTCCTTATCTCTTATCTCTTCGTTGATCTGCAGTTCCTGTTTGCTAATAGTCAAGCACCTCCAACTATAAAATATAAAACAAAAATGAGTGCAGAAATTATCCGCACTCACACAATACACGCACAGTTCCGGACTCACCGGAGCCATTCACATATCGACCGTTTAAGCATCGCCTGACGGTGAGAACGCATAGTTCTGCTTTGTTTTCTATGATAGTATACACCCTCCGGCAGGATCTGTCAAGGGGATATATGATTTTTCGTCACTTTGTACAAATATTCAATCCAGCACACTTTTCAGCTTATCCCAAAGTGCAAATCTGACCTGATATTTTTTTGGATGATAGAGAATATCCCGTTCCTCATCATTGAAGAATTCCTCCTCAGCCTCTTTGTCATCCGTGACCTCTTTTGCTGCCGGAAGGCAAAGGGGCGGATACATCACACACCACCAGTTATGGCCCTGAGCGCTGCCTATCCTGATACGGAGGGCACGGTATGTTCCGGCAGGCATCGTAATGTCACCGTAAACTCTCTCATCAAATTCAACATCAGCGATCTCTGCGGTCACCTTGTCACAGCATCCCTGACTGCGGAGCGTTTCCTCTGCTACAGCCACTATCTCAGGGAGCTTTTCACTGGCATTCTTTTCAGCTTCTTCAAGTCCGGATGCATCTCCGAAGAGCTCAGCGCTGTGTTCAAGCACTGCATCCCGGACAAGAAGTTTGAGCTCCTGGTCCCTGGGACTGTCCGAATCTGCAAGAATATGCAGCCGAAGCACACTCCCTCTTAGCCGGTCAAGCCTTCTGCCGTCTCTTATAAATGTAACAGTATTCGTTATGCACACTGCAAGGAAAAGTCCTCCTGCAAGTATCAGTGGAATGTATTTTTTCATTTTCTTCACCTCACAGAAAATTATGGGCAGAAGATCAGAAAATATACACCTTTATAATTATAGCACGGTCCGACATTTTCCGCAAGCATTTTCTCCTTAAATAACCCCTGAACAGACAAGGTATCAAGTAATTATATGTATAATATTCTGTTTTCATATCATTTAATATGTATTCTTATGTTTTACCGTGGACTTTTTTCCGTTAACAAATCCTCTTTTTTATTGTATAGTAGAGCTATCCAAGGAGGTATTTATGCTTATATTCGATATTGATACAACCACCAGCACTTTCAGCTACTCAGTAATAAACGGCAGAGCCGAGGTCATCGGCTGGGAAGGAGAGCCTGAAACTCTGACTATCCCAGACGAGATAAACGGCGTTCCCGTCACCGCTATCCGTGATAACGCTTTTTATAAATGCAGTTCACTGAAACAAATCTTTCTCCCGGATACGCTCCTGCATATGGGGCATCACTGCTTTTACGACTGCACTTCACTGGAATATGCAGAACTTCCAGACAGTCTTGTCGATATTGGCATGGGATGCTTCAGCGGATGCTCCGCCATGACACACATTTCCCTGCCGGACAGCATCAGCATCATCCCGGACTCCTGTTTCCGGGACTGTACTTTGCTTGAAGCCGTCAGCATACCTCAGAACGTGACTTCCATAGAAAAATTCGCTTTCAGCGGGTGCTCCTCAATGACGGGAGTCTCTTTAAGCGGCAGGCTCCTGAACATCGGAGATTACGCATTTTTCGACTGTAAAGAACTGAAAAGTATATACCTGCCAAAATCGGTCACTGAGCTTGGCCGTGAGTCACTGGGCTATTCAGATGCCTCAGAAGGCCACAATGTTATCGGTGGTTTCAGTATTTACGGAACTCCGGGTTCCCCGGCCGAGGATTACGCTGAGAAAAACTCCATAGAATTCCGTAAAGGTGATGAGTCCGTGCAGGCCTTTGCCGCTGCAGAGGAGGTACATACTCCGGTTGAAGTCCCGGACTATTTCTGGAAATTCGGATTGCTGTTTTTTGTATTGGCAGTACTCTCAACTGCCCTTCACGACTTCCGCAGGCGCCGAAAAAGGCCCTGACCAAAAATTGCCCGCAGCATTTAATTGACCAATTTCGGGGATTTTTTTCAAAAACTATTGATTTTTTTGTAGAATCATGTTATTATTAAATCGACAGATTTACGTAAAGTTGATTTTATATTGATTTCTACTTAAATAATCATCATTAATTTTATGCTTTAAGTACGAATTTAACCTTCAAGGAGTGATGAGTTTGAAAAAAACACTGCTAAGATCGTCTGCCGGTATCGCACTGGCAGCAGTCGTTGCAGCAGCGGGCAGCCCTTTCTCTCCTCTGCCGCCGGAGACATCAGCGGCCGGGGATACGGTCCTCAAATACGAATTTGAGGACGGCTCAACAAACGGCGGAAAGATATACGCCAACGGTATGGAGGACTTTGATAAGGCCAAGGACTTCCCTGCCGAAACTAAATTTGACACCTATTCCGGCAAGGGCTTCGCTTACCTTGACCAGAAAAGCACTACGCTGAGCGTTGAAGTGGAAGTTCCTGAGGCAGGACTCTACGAGCTCTCTATCTGCTACTGCGAACCAGGTGACACTAACAAAAAGGTCCAGTACCTTAATATCAATGGTGTCAACCAGGGCGAGGTAACGTTCCCCTACAACCTGGAGTTCCAGGAGACATCAGGAGGTGTTATAAACCTGAAAGCAGGTAAAAACACCATTGAACTGAAAGCCTACTGGGGCTACACATTCTTTGACTACCTCACCATCAGACCCGCAGATGAAAAGCTGACAAATCTGAGTCCAACAAAAACTCTCAGCAACAAGAATGCCTCCGAGTCAGCCAAAAGGCTCTACAGCTACCTCTGTGACCAGTACGGAAGCCACATAATCTCTGGTCAGCAGGAATACTGCGGTGACCACAACTACAACCAGTGGAACGACCCTGATACTTATATAAAAGATAATGAGGCCGAATTCGAGTACATCATGGACAAGACCGGCAAACAGCCTGCTATCCGTGGAATAGATATGCTCTCATACAACACCACCGACACCTCCTGGCGTGATAACGCAACCGGAAGGATAATCGAGTGGACCAATAAGTACCACGGCATTGCTACAGTCACCTGGCACTGGAACGTTCCCACTGAAAAAGACAGCGATGAAGTCGCCTTCTACGTTAAATCCACCGGAAATACTCCATATACCACTTTCAGCGTTACTAATGCTGTGACAGAGGGAACATGGGAACATGAGAAGGTCCTCGCAGACATCGAGCTCATAGCCGGAGAACTGAAACAAGCCAAGGATGCTGACGTCCCGATAATCTGGAGGCCCCTCCATGAGGCTGAGGGCGGCTGGTTCTGGTGGGGAGCTGAGGGCCCTGAGCCCTGCAAGAAGCTCTACAGGCTCCTTTATGACAAACTCACCAATGAGTACGGACTTGACAACCTCATCTGGGAATGGACCGGTTATACCTCACCCAACTCCGCAGAATGGTACCCCGGCAACGATGTTGTTGATATTGTCGGCTATGACAAGTACAATGCCGCCGACGGACTGCCCAACCTCAGCTCAATATCTTCAACATTCTACAGTCTCGTAAAGAGCACAGACTGCGAGAAAATGGTCGCTATGTCTGAGAACGACACCATTCCTTCACTTGAGAACCTCAGCAATGACAAGGCTGCATGGCTTTATTTCTGCCCATGGTATCAGAATTTTCTCAACAGCGAACAGAACAACCCCGTTGACAACCTCGTTGAGATATACAACAGCGACTACTGTATCACACTCGATGAGCTCCCGGACCTGAAGTCCTATCCATACGACGAATCAGCCTACGGCGGAGAGACTTCCACCGACACGACCGTACCCTCAGAGCTCCTTCCCGGTGATGCTACCTGCGACGGAACTGTCCAGATGAATGATGTCGTGCTTGTGATGCAGTCCATATCCAATGCCGACAAATACGGCATAGAAGGCTCAGATAAAGACCACCTGACCGAAAAAGGTCAGATGAATGCAAACGTTTATGAAAGGGAAACCAGCGGCATAACTCCAAATGATGCCCTTCAGATACAGAAGTATCTGCTTGAAATGGTTACCGAACTTTAATTTTTACAGGAGGATGATTTTTTAATGAAACTCACAAAAAGGCTGACCGCAGGAGTTCTCAGCGCACTCACACTTTCAATGAGTACACTGTCCTACTCCCCTGTACTGGCAGCGGACGAAGAGACAGAGATAGTTTACTCTGCTCCTATAAGCGAGGTTGTACAGGACTCCGGGCTTGACATCGACTATGCCCGTTCTCTCCAGTACTCACTTTACTTCTACGATGCCAATATGTGCGGAGATAGTGTTTCCGAGCATACCCGTCTCTCATGGAGAGGAGACTGCCACACCTATGATGCTCACGTTCCGATGATAGAATGGGACGGCGTCACAACTCCTTCCAGCAAGGGCGGCACAAACCTTACACCGGAATTCATGGAGAAGTACAAGGACGTCCTTGACCCCGACGGCGACGGCACTATAGATGTTGCCGGAGGCTTCCACGATGCCGGAGACCACGTCGAATTCGGTATGCCTGAAAACTACACAGCCGCAACTCTCGGCTGGGGCTACTATGAGTACCGTGATGTTTACAAAAAACTGGAACAGGACGATCACATCGAGACTATCCTCCGTCACTTCAATGACTACCTGATGAAGTGTACATTCCGTGATAAGGACGGAACTGTTATCGCTCACTGCTATCAGGTGGGTGAAGGTCATATCGACCACTCTATCTGGAATACTCCTGAGGTAGATACAATGGCACGTCCGGCCTACTTCCTCACAGCAGATAAGCCTCAGACAGACTATGTTGTATCAGCCTGTGCATCACTGGCTATCAACTATCTCAACTTCAAGGACACTGACCCTGATTACGCTGAGAAGTCCCTTGATTATGCAATGGCACTCTGGAGATTCGCAAACGACAATCCCAAGGAGCTCTCCGACAATGCCGACGGTCCAAGTGAATTCTACCGTTCAAACCACTGGGAAGATGACTACTGCTGGGCTGCTGCATGGTTATACCTTGCAACCGGCGACGCATCTGTATTCGATGAAGGCGCTTATGAATACTTCGATTACTATGCTCCCTCAGGCTGGGCATACTGCTGGAACGATATGTGGTCCGGCGCTGCTCTGATGTGGGCTGTTATCAATGAACAGCACCCTGAGCTCGACATGGTAAACCAGATAAGAAAAGCACAGGGCAAGAACCAGTATGTATTCAAGGATTTCTGGGACGATGACTGCCTCGGCAAGTGCCTGAAAACTTGGCAGGGTCTTGAAACTCCACAGGGATTCGCATTCCTCCAGGTATGGGGAAGCTGCCGTTACAATACAGCTATGCAGCTCATCTGCCTGCTCTATGATAAGTATCACAACAACGGGCAGCCCTCTGAGTGGAGCGAATGGGCAAAGAAGCAGATGGATTACGTCCTCGGTCAGAATGACATCACATTCAAGGAAAAGGCTAAATATTCCGTTCTCGCCGGCAAGAACGGCACTCACGGCCCAAGAGCTTTCGTCGTTGGATATAACGACACCGCAGTAAAGAATCCTCATCACCGTGCTGCTTCCGGACTCCTCATGGCTGAGGACCCCCGTGAGCAGAGACACATCCTCTGGGGCGCCCTCGCCGGCGGTCCTGATGGTAATGACCGGCACGACGACGCTACTAAGGACTGGACAGAAAATGAAGTAACTATCGACTACAACGCTTGTCTCCCCGCTGCATCAGCAGGTCTCTATGCTATATACGGCACCGATGATATGGCTGTTACACCCAACTTCCCTCCCGAAGATGAGAAGCGTGCCTACGGACTCAACACTGACGGCTCCAGCTCAAACGGCTACTGGGTAGAGGCTCTCGGTCTCGATAACCGCAACGACGACGGTACCGGTGCCGTTGAAGTATCACTGAAGGTACTTTCAGGCTCCTCATCACCTTCCAAAAATATCACTGTAAGATATTTCATAAACACCTCTGAGATCCTTGACCCAAGTATCGTTGAGGCAAATAAGCTGTATGACCAGTCCGAAATGGAAATTGAAGGTGCAACAGCCTCAGTCACCGGCCCCCATAAGTTCAAGGACATGGAAGATGTCTACTATGTTGAACTGTCATGGGAAGGCTGCAATATCGTAAACTCCGGCAAGAAGAGTCAGTTCTCAGTAGGTTTCTACGGAAAAGGCTGGACTGACCCTGAGACCCACGCATATAATGTTTACAAATGGGACCCCACAAATGACTGGAGCTATGCAGACCTCAAGTTCGGTGTAAAGTCCGACTTCTTCGCTGTTGACGATCCGCCGGAGACACGTACAGAGAATATCTGTGTTTACGCTGACGGCGTTCTCGTAGGCGGTACAGAGCCTGACGGCACAAAGCCGGAAGATTCATCTGACACAGCAGAGCCTACTACAGGCGGCGACAAGACTGATATAGTATGGGGCGATGCAGACGGAAATGACGTTGTTGCAATGAACGATGTCGTTCTTGTAATGCAGTCAATGTCCAACTCGGATAAGTACGGTCTGACAGGAACCGACCCCAATCACATTACAGAGGACGGACAGAACAGAGCTAATGTCTATGAACATGAGACCAGCGGTATCACAGTTCAGGACGCTCTCCAGATACAGAAATTCCTCCTCACAGACGTTGCATCCCTTGACCCTAAGGATTTTGCAAAGTAAAAAACAGGCTCCCTCTTTTGAGGGAGCCATTCTTTTTATATTGCCGGGACATTATCCCGTTTGAGTATTTCCATAAATTCCTCTCCGGTGATAGTTTCTCTTTCAAGCAGGAAGCCTGCAAGCTCATGGAGCTTTGTAACATTGTCAGAAAGAATCTTGACTGCCTTGCTGTGTGCGTTCCGGACGATGCTGCTGACCTCTTCGTCTATTTTTGCAGCAGTTTCAGGCGAGCATACCAGCGAAGTATCTCCGCCGAGGTACTGGTTGTTTACAGTTTCAAGGGCCACCATATCAAAGCTGGAGCTCATGCCGTATCGTGTTACCATTGCTCTTGCAAGCTGAGTTGCCTTCTCGATGTCATTGGATGCTCCGCTGGTGCAGGTGTTGAATACGAGTTCCTCTGCGGAACGTCCGCCTGTAAGAGTGGCTATCCTTGCAAGGGCTTCCTCCTTCGTCATAAGGAACTTTTCACCTTCATCAACCTGCATGGTGTAACCCAGTGCTCCGGAGGTACGTGGGATAATGGTTATCTTATGTACCGGTGCTGAGTCCTTCTGCATTGCCGCTACAAGTGCGTGTCCTATCTCATGGTAGGCTATGAGTTCCTTTTCCTTCTGGGAAATAACTGCGTTCTTGCGCTGATAGCCTGCTATTACAACTTCAACGCTCTCTTCAAGGTCTGACTGGCTCACCTGATTTCTTCCGTTTCGCACGGCTCTGAGGGCAGCCTCATTGATAATGTTTGCAAGCTCTGCTCCGGACGCTCCTGCTGTAGCCCTGCCTATTGCATTGAAGTCAACATCCGGCTCTATACGTACCTTCTTTGCGTGTACCTTCAATATTGCCTCACGGCCTGCAAGGTCCGGGAGCTCTGCCGGGATGCGCCTGTCAAAACGTCCCGGACGGAGGAGGGCCGGGTCAAGTGACTCCGGTCTGTTGGTAGCTGCAAGTATGACAACTCCCTTTTTGCCGTCAAATCCGTCCATTTCAGTAAGGAGCTGATTGAGTGTCTGCTCCCTTTCATCATTGCCGCTGTGAGTGCCGTCACGTTTTTTTCCTATGGTATCTATCTCGTCGATGAACACTATACAGGGAGCCTTTTCATTGGCCTGCTGGAAAAGGTCCCTGACCTTTGCAGCTCCCATTCCCACGAACATCTCCACGAATTCAGAGCCTGATATTGAGAAGAACGGCACATTTGCCTCACCTGCAACCGCCTGTGCAAGAAGAGTCTTTCCGGTACCGGGAGGTCCCACAAGAAGTGCACCCTTAGGGAGATTTGCACCGATATCTGCATACTTTCCGGGGTTGTGAAGGAAGTCAACTATCTCTACAAGGGCTTCCTTAGCCTCATCCTGACCTGCAACGTCAGCAAAGGTCTTGCCGGTCTGGGCTTTGACGTATATCTTAGCATTGCTCTTGCCGAAAGACATTGCATTTCCAAGTCCGCCCATACGCTTGCTCATACCCTTCATCAGTATGTTCCAGAGGATTATCATGAAAACCAGCGGAAGTACCCATGATACCAGAAAGCTGGCAACCGGATTCTGCTCCTCTATACTTCCTGTGAAGTCTATGCCTCCCTTTTCATACAGTCTTGTCACAAGGTCCGGGTCCTCAACTCTTATCGTAGAATAGAGCTGCTCTGAACCGTCTGCACCCTTTACCTTGAAAAGTATCGTATCCTCTTTTATCTGTACCTGCTCAACGGTACCGTCGTCTACTTGTTTGAGGAAAAAGCTGTAATTCGTATCCTTTATTTTAGCCTTTTTCACAGCCGGTATAACGAATGCGTTGTATACCAGAATGAGTATCAGTGCTATAATGGCAAAAATCAGGAAACTTCGCTTATTATTTTTATTCTTTTCTTCTTTCATTGAAAGAATCATCTCCTTTTCGTGTCATGAGATGATTATAACATACTATTGACAAAAAAACAACAAGCAAATTGTGAGATTTATGAAAGTTTGGTGAAAGAATTATCTGGAAGTCCGGTCAAAAAAGTGGGACGCTCATGAGAGCGTCCCTATTATTTTTATGTTAGCGTCGGGTCAAGAGTATCTATAAGCTCCAGGAGAAACCTTTGTATCTGCAATGCATCATTGACTGTGATGATGCCGTTTGCTTTGTCATAGACATTGGCATTTATCTGTCCCTGCTCTGTGATATGGTCCTTGTCCGTGCCGTTGAGGCCATACTTGTCCTGGTCAGCTATGGACTGCATAACAAGGACGACATCATTCATTTTTACCTCGGAATCGCCGTCTGCATCGCCCCATACTATAGAGCCGCCTACTTCCAGCACACTGCATATCTTCACAGTTTTTTCAATTCCCTCAGAAGATACAGCTTTAACAGAGTATTCTCCGACCGTTTCAGCATCAGCACTTTCAATGGTATAAGTAATGCTCTGCGCTCCGATTATTGGCTCCCCGTCCTTGAACCACTGAAATCCGGCACCGTCAATAAGAGTCTCCACAGCCATTGTATAGCTTGCGCCTCTCTTGAGTCTGATATAGTTTTCAGCAGTATAAACTTTGAAATTTCCAGGTACTTTGCACTCAGCAGAACTCACATCTCCAAGGACATTCCATTCATTGGCACTGTCCTGTAGGAAAAGTCTGACTGACTGGAGCTCAGTTCCGCCTTTAAGGCCCATTAGGTCGAGAGGTATCTTGAATTCAACTGTATCACCCTGCCACTTGCACACAGCACCCTCATGTGAACCGTGGTTGAAGTAAACAAATCCATTAGACTGGAAGTATATCCAGTAGGACTCCCCGTCTGCCCTTGTGAGCCGCAGGTTGTACACCGGAGCTGATGCTGTGTCCGGAAGATGTCCCATTACGTATAAGTACTCCTCATCTGCCGTCATAGAAACAGTACTGCCATTGTTTTCAGCGATGAGCATATCATCTGTCCACTCAGTATGAGAAGACACCGTCCCGTCAGTTATCACCTGTCCCCTGACGGTATGGGCATATCCCTCATTTTCGGGAAGTCCGCTGACATTAAAGCTGTTCCTGAATGAATGACTTTCTGCCTCTGTGACTTTTACAGTACCCAGAAGGTCTGCTCCGAGAGATGCGTTCCACACTCCGCTGTTAGCAAACCGCACTGACCTCATGCCCATTTGCGAAACGTCATTCATTCCCTCAGTTATCTTCAGATAGACGTTCCAGTCACCGGCAGGGATACTACCGGGAAGCTCCAAGGTCACTTTTGCGTCGGCAGTGGTGCAGGAGTACCACTTATTCGTATCAAGTCCGCCGTCACAGCGGTAATAGACTCCGTCCTTTTCAAGGAGGAAATATGAGGACTGCTTTGGTATCGGATTGGCAAATCCTGTATTTTCCACCCGGAAATGCAGGTCCACACTTCCGCCCTGTGTAGTCTCAGGAGTCAGCTCAGACTTTCTCAGCACAAACCTGTAGCCTATGTGGTCACGGATGAACTGAAATACGTTCTGGCCGTAATAAGCGGAATTGTCCGCACCCTCAACGTCACAGTCTGCACCAAAGGTATAGTCCTTATAGAGCTGGAAAATATTTGCATTTATATAGCTAAGGTGGGTTTTGTACATCTCAGGTATGGCATTTTCCGGGAGGTATGTGTCATACTGTTTTGCAAAGTCGATATTTCCTGAGAATTCACCGCCGAAGTAAGCTGTAAGAGTCTGCCGGCCCAGCCACGAAGTCTCTTTTTCACGGTCAGAGTAGGTGCCGAGGTCAGAATTGCTGCCCATATAGCCGTCGTCATAAAGCCCTACACGGCTGGCCCGGCTCCCCTCCTCCAGCACATAGTCTCCAAGCTCGGAACGCTTTATCCCTGCCCATTCTGCAAATATATCCGGAGTCCTGACCGTAACAGGCACCGGCGACGGTACGCAGTCCAGCATTGCGTCCAGCAGCTTTGCCTTGTAGTCTACTGTAACATACTTTCCGCCGTGCTGCTCTCCCCATTTTCCCACAAATCCTGACTCAACAAAGCAGAGTATGTCCTTGTAGTCCTCCAGGATGCCGCTTTCCTTTATCTGGCTGATATGTTTAAGGACCTGCTCAAAAGTTGCAGGCTCAGGGTCTGCCTGACCAAGGGCATCATAACGAAATCTGAGGGCTACCATGCATCCATTTTTCCGGCAGTTCTCAAATGTAGTCCGCCATGCAGTGAAAAACGCCTCGTCAAGGTCATAGTCCGTTCCGGGAGTATAGGTGCCGTCCTCGTTCTCAGTTCCGTTAGCTCCGCTGGAAAAACCGCCTATATCCACAAAAAACAGTACAAGTGAACCGGTTGGACTGTATGTAGGAGTGCTGCCAGGCTTGCACACCGGCCAGATAGTGGTCGTATATCCTGCTCCAGGATTGGAGATAGTCTCAACTGTCTCTGTATAGGAAATTCCGCTGTCTTTCAGCACCGGAGCGTCTGTTTCTCCGGCATATGCAGGTATATTCCCGCAAGTTCCGCAGGTCAGAACAGCAGCAGTAAGAGAAGATATTATCCTGTACCTCAAGTAATCGCCCCCTGTAAAATATAGTTTGATTATAGCATAAAATCGTGCATTTGTCTACTCTATTATATGAGTTTGATTGTAAATTTTTCCGTTTCTGCCCGATTTAACTACGTTTCGAGTGAGCGTTGGTAGAGAATATAAGCGTGAATGCCACTTTTTTTCTACCATTTTTTCTACCAAAATCACACGTTTTTTGATTTCTTTTTCTTGATTCCACTTTCGTTGATTATATT
>CACWPR010000073.1 GCA_902762855.1 Ruminococcus flavefaciens | reverse complement strand
GGCATTGCAGAGACCGCTGTTCTTGTAGGTCTCTATGAGCTTTCCGAAGAGCTCCTTTCTGGAGTGGTCTCTGTGGTCCAGAAGGAACAGTGCCCTCTGGTAGGCTCTGCGGAAGTTTGAGGCATATATGACCTCTCTCAGCCGCTGCCGGTCTATTTCCATTCCGGAGCGCAGGCCGAAGTCCGAGATTATGTCTATGTGGAGGTATATCTTCCTCTCACCGTCCAGCTCCGCCTCATAGGTGGAGCCCTTGTATTTTTTCAGGGACGTTATCTCCATTACTCTTCAGCAGGAGTAAACTCCTCGAAATCCTCGTCTATGTCAGCGAGTATGTCGTCAGTCTGGGACTCTGAAACAGGAGCATCGGAGCTCTCTGAGGAAGAGTCCTCCTTCTTGGACTTTTTGTCAGCCTTGGGAGCCACATTTGCCAGTTCGTCCTTGCGAGCCAGTATCTGTTCCTCTATCTCCTTCATAAGGGCCTCGTCATTTTTCAGGAGCTCCTTGACGTTGTCACGGCCCTGACCGAGCTTCTGGTCCTTATAGCTGAACCAGGAGCCGCCCTTCTTGATGATGTCCAGCTCTACAGCCAGGTCAAGGACCTCACCGGTACGGGATATTCCCTGTCCGTACATCATATCGAAGTGGCACTCCTTGAAAGGCGGAGCCACCTTGTTCTTTACTACCTTGCACTTTGTATCCGCACCGATTATCTCGTTGCCGGACTTTATTACCTCGCCCTTTCTGACCTCGATGCGGACTGACGCATAGAATTTCAGGGCACGGCCGCCGGGAGTGGTCTCAGGGTTGCCGTACATAACGCCTATCTTCTCACGCACCTGGTTGATGAAGATAGCCACACAGTTGGACTTGGAGATAGCTGCTGTCAGCTTTCTCATAGCCTGGGACATAAGTCTTGCGAGCTGACCTACGTGGAGGTCACCCATTTCACCGTCTATCTCGGCACGGGTAGTCATAGCGGCAATTGAGTCCAGGACGATGACGTCGATAGCACCTGAGCGGATGAGAGCCTCGGCTATCTCAAGGGCCTGTTCACCGCTGTCCGGCTGTGACACCAGCAGGTTGTCGATGTTTACTCCGAGAGCCTGAGCGTATACAGGGTCAAGGGCGTGCTCAACGTCGATGAAAGCCACCTCGCCATCCATTTTCTGAGCCTGAGCAATAATGGAGAGGGCGACAGTTGTTTTACCTGAGCTCTCAGGTCCGTATATCTCAACGATACGTCCTCTGGGGACACCGCCGATGCCCAGGGCCATATCCAGAGTCATTGAGCCGGTAGGTATAGCGTCAACGTTGAGGGCCTTGGTCTGACCAAGACGCATAACAGCGCCTGCGCCGTACTTCTTCTCTATCTGCTTGAGTGCGCCGTCGAGGGCGGTCTTTTTATCCTCTTTGGTGGTGACACGCACTACAGATGCTTTTTTTGCAAGTTCCTTTTTTGCCATTATTATACCTCCGTTTTGTGACCGCTGACTGTAGAATCGCTGTAGTTCAGGACCTGTTCCCCTGTTTTTACAGCCGCAGCAGTTCTTATATTCCCGCCGCCGTCACGGCAGAACTGTATGTCATCAAATGAAAATGTTCTGAGTATGCCGCCTACGGCCTCATGCTGTTCATCTCCGAACTCAAAGGCCATATATCCTCCGGTTTTAAGGGACTTCCGCCAGAGCTCGGTTATAGCCCTGTAGAATCCCAGGCCGTCGCTGCCTCCGAAGAGGGCCAGTGCCGGCTCGAATGTGACCTCCTTTTGCAGTGAGCGCATCTCATCAGCGGTGAGGTAAGGCGGATTGCTTACAATTATATCCAGACCGGAGAGCTGCTGCTGAGTTTCCTTTTTCAGCACATCTCCGGGGATAATGCATATATCTGTGCCGTTCATCCGGACGTTCTCACGAAGATAGGGCAGAGCCTCCTCCGAGACCTCCACGGCATAGACCTCAGCTCTGGGGAGCTGTTTTTTCAGGGCAATGGCGATACATCCGCTGCCGCTGCAAAGGTCGGCGATTTTCGGGGAAGTCATATTCTCCCTGCGGCATATTTCCAGCACCTGGTCCACGAGGGTCTCCGTATCCGGACGAGGTATGAGGACTCCCTCACCCACCTTTACAGGGCAGCCGTAAAATTCCCATTGTCCGAGGAGATACTGGAGCGGTCTGTTCTGACAGCGGAGCTCTGTGAGCTGTCGGATGCGCTCTGCGGTCTCCTCCGGGACCTCCTTCTCTGGCAGGAAGAGCGGGTTCGGGTCACCGAGCATATCCTGGAATATGCACAGTGTATCGAATCTTGCAGTGTCGATACCGGCAGTACTGAGGGCATTCATGCACTCATCGAAGAGCTCCTTCCGGCTTACCACCTGTCCTCCTCCTTATCCTTGGGGATACAGGGTGTCAGAGCGGCTATAGCTATCTCTATCATACTGTCATCAGGCTCTTTTGTAGTTATGCGCTGCATAGCAAGTCCGGGAGCTGAGAGTATCCTTGTGAAGAGATTGTCCTTGTTTCCGGCAAGACGTATGCACTCATATGATATGCCGACTACCAGAGGAAGAAGCACCAGTGAGGCAAGTATCCTCTGCCATGTTACAGTAAATGGCACGAAGCACATAACGAAGATGCTCACCAGCAGGACTATAAAAATGAAGCTGGTGCCGCAGCGCTTGTGGAAACGTGTCTGCCTGCGGACATTTTCCACAGTCAGTGGGAGCTCTGCCTCATGGCAGGCAATGGTCTTGTGCTCTGCGCCGTGGTACATATACTGTCTGCGGATGTCCTTCATAAGGCTTACCAGAGCCATATATCCCACGAAAATAGCTATCTTGACCACACCCTCGACAACGGAGCGGATAATGCGGCGCTTCTTTATGCCCGGGATGAATCCAACTATCCACTTGGGGAGGAAAACAAACAGTCCGATAGCCATAGCCACACCGACGATTATGCCTATATACATGAAAACATCGTATCCGGAGCCTTCCTTTTCCTTATCTTTTCCGTCCCCGGCCGGCTCAGGAGCCTTCTCAGCGGGAGCACCTTCCTGCTCAGCCTTTTCCTTCGCCTCTTTTTCCTTCTCCATTTTTTCCTCATAGGCGAGCTGCTTGTCAGCGGACTTCATCATATATTTATAGCCCTTTACAAGGGAGGTGACGAAGCTGGTACAGCCTCTCACGAGGGGAGTTTTCTTATACCAGGGAGCGTTCTTTCCGTTATTCTCCTCCCAGGTCTCAAGGTCGATAGTACCGTCAGGGAGGCGGCAGGCCATGGCACCGGTATTCGGTCCCAGCATCATAATGCCCTCAACAAGGGCCTGACCGCCGATCTTGGATTTGAATTTTTCACAGCACTGTGAGTCCTGATTCTTGCTACTCATTCTATTCTCCTGTAATGCTTATTATTGCTTATCCTTTTTGGCCGGCAGGCTTATGGTAACAGTTGTACCCTTACCCTCACCGGCACTGTTTATATCCATTGAACCGCCGTGCATAGCGATTATCTCGTCGGCCACAGCAAGGCCTATGCCGGAGCCTCTGCGGGTGTGGTTGGCCTTGAAGAATTTTGTCTTGACCTTTGGCAGGTCGCTTTCCTTTATCCCGACTCCCGTATCTGCCACAGACACAATTATATCCCCGTCCTTCTCATAGGCATCTATGGTAACAGTGTCGCCGGGGGATGAATACTTTATGGCATTGTCTATCACATTTATGAATACCTGCCGTATACGGTTCTTGTCGCCGTACACGAAGGGAAGCATCTCCGGCTCGTTGTAGATTATCCTCTTTTCCTCACGCTTAGCCTTGTCGCTGTAGATGAGCACAGCGTCACCCAGCTCTGCCAGGATGTCCATATTGGCCTCCTGAAGGGTGAAATGGCCGTTCTGCATACGTGAGAAATCCAGGAGCTCCTCTACCATTTGTGAGAGTCGCTCGGTCTCGTTGACAATAACACCGACTCCCTTTTTCATAGTATCAGGGTTTTCGCCGCCGTCCACCATGAGAGTCTCTGCCCAGCCTTTAATGGCAGTGAGAGGCGTTCGCAGCTCGTGGGACACCGAGGAAATGAATTCATTCTTCATAGCCTCCGCATTGGACAGCTCGTCGGCCATATGGTTTATGGCGGTGCAAAGGTCGCCTATCTCGTCATTGCTGTTATTCTTTATGCGCACCGAGAAGTCGCCCATAGCGAATTTTCTTGCGATGCCGCTTATCTGCCTGATAGGCTTAACGATAGAGCCGGCGAAATAGAGTCCCGTCGAAATGATTATCACTATTATCACAAGGGAGATGAGCGTTACCATTATAGTATATGTCTTTATGGTATTGTCTATCTCCGCAAGGGATATGACCATTCTTACGGAGCTGTACTCACTGTTTATAGAGGAGATAGGCACAGACACTGCGAGTATCTTTTCGCCGCTGCCGTCTATCCTGCCTATATATGAGCCTTCTCCCTCAGCCATAGCCTCCTCGTAGTCCGGCATCACCATGTCGTCATCAGGGGAGAATCCGGAGGAAGTAAGCACCACACGTCCCTTGGAGTTTATAGCCATGAGCTCTATCTTGTCTTTTTCGTTGAAGGTCTCCAGCATATTACGCATCTCGGCGGAGAAATTAGCGGCACTGTCCTGGGAATGTATGCTCAGGACGCTGGTAACAGCGTTTATCTTCGACACGAGGTACTGCTTTGCGGAGCTGTAGAAATAGGTCTGGATAGCATAGATTATGGCCATTTCTATGACCAGCAGGGAGAGTATTATAACTCCCAGGTTGTTGACTATCCAGCGCTTGGTTATGCTTTTTTTAGCCATTACTGTGCGTCATTCCACTTGTAGCCGTAGCCCCAGATAGTGATGATATACTTGGGGCTTGAGGGCTCTTCCTCTATCTTCATGCGTATCCTTCTGATATTTACGTCAACTATCTTATCGTCGCCGTAATAGCTCTCGCCCCAGATATGGTTGAGGATGCTTGCTCTGTCGAGGGCGGTGTTCTTGTTGTTCATGAAGAATTCAAGTATCTGATACTCTACCTGAGTAAGCTCTATAGGCTTCCCGTACTTAGTGACAGTGCGGCTTTTCAGATTGAGCACGAAGGGGCCGGACTCTATCACGGACTGTTTTTCGTTCTTGATAAAGCTCATGCAGACTCTTCTGTATATAGCGTCCACTCTTGCGGTGAGCTCAGAGGGGGAAAAGGGCTTGGTGATGTAGTCATCGGCGCCTATCATAAGTCCGCTGACCTTGTCCATTTCCTGAGTTCTTGCTGTGAGCATGATGATGCCGATAGTAGAGCTTTTTTCTCTTATCTTCTTGCATACGGTAAAGCCGTCGATGCCGGGCATCATTATATCGAGAAGGACTATATCGAAATTGCCGTGTTCGTCCTCAAAGGTCTTGAGTGCGGCCTCACCGCAATCCACATCGACTACGTCATAGCCGGCTCTTTTGAGATTTATCACGACGAATTCACGGATAGTGGCCTCGTCCTCGCAGATGAGGATACGTTTCATATCTTTCACTCCTTTTACTTCTGGTGGTGTTCAGATGAGCCTGAACCCAACAGCCGCATCGCCTGCTGTAGGTATGAGCTCGTCGCCCTCGCCCGTACCCTGTGGTATATAGGCAAGGTAGGAATATTCTCCCTTGGTGCCCATGAGCATATAACCGTTGAACAGCCGGTCCTCCCGTGAGGGAGCATCCTCAGCGCAGTATATCCTCATGAGCTCACGGCCTGCGGAGCCGTCGGTGTATTCACAGAAAACTATCTCGTCGTTGACAGCGTCCCTGCGGACGGTCACACGGTTCTGCCACTTTTCCGGGAAAACGAAGATATAGCCGTTTCCCAGGCTGTAGTAGGAGGAGTACTTCTGGACCAGTCTGTTGTCCTTGCTGACGAACTTCCACTGTGTCATTTTCATCTGTTCACTTTCCGGGGCCTCCTCATATCCCGGAGCGATAGTCTGCACGGGTATCTCCAGAACACCGTCCCCGTCGATGTCACGGGAACTGCACCCTGCAAGGCGGACAGTAGCCGCAGACTCCTCAGCAGTGCCGAACACCTTGCACAGGCCGGTGTTATCCATATAGATTATGTCAGTCTGTATGGTGCCTGAGCCTGAAGCAGCATCTATATAGAGTCCTCTGCGGCCGCCGCTGACGTCCCCGTAGCTGAGACTGTCGAACTCGGTGAAGCTGCCGCTGAGGTCGGTCTTATAATGGTGATAGGTGCCGCCGCTGTCCAGCTTATAGACCTCCGCAGTTGCAGGAGTGCCTCCGGCTGAGCCTGCAAGCAGCAGGAACTCATTTTCCCCGTCGCTGTCAAGGTCAGTGACGTCGATGAAGGAGCAGCTCCCGGAAAAATCCGAGGATATATGCTCTTCGTCGGGGTCATAGCTGTAAATGGTGACATTCTTCTCGGAGCGGTTTATGAGACTGCTGCCGATTATCAGGTTTACACGGTCATTGGAGCCCAGCTTGGAGATGATGACCTTTTCTATCTCTGCGCCCTCTGCGGCAGTGTCGCAGACGGACCTCCACTTTCCGTCGTACTGGTCAAGGATGTTGATGCGGAGGGTATTCTCCTCCACTCCCAGACCGTTTCTCTCATAGAACACCACAGCCTCGTTAACGCCGTCGCCGTCGATGTCATCCACGATGAAGGCCGAGAGGTACTTTCCCGATTTAGGGTATTTAAGGCTTATGGAAGTACCGGTAGCATCTGTGAGAGCGCTGTATATCTGTTCCTGTTCCACGCTGAGCTTCGGCGGAGCCATGAGGTTGTCTATGCTTGAACCGAAGGTGCAGCCGGAAAGAGTCCCCGCCGCAAAGAGGCAGGGCACTAACATTCTGGATATTTTCATTTCAAATTCAATGCAGGGTTCAGGTCCTGTCATCCAGGCTGACGTATTCCTTTTCCTTGGCAACAGCCTTATAAGCAGGACGGATTATCCTGTTGCTGGTAAGTATCTCCTCCATGCGGTGAGCGGCCCAGCCTGCCATACGTGCAACGGCAAAGAGGGGAGTGAAGAGCTCATCCGGGATGCCCAGCATACGGTACACCAGACCGGAGTACATATCGACATTGGCGCACATAGCTTTGGTACTGCCCTTTACCTCCTTGAATATCTCAGGAGTAAGGCGCTCCACAGTTTCCAGCAGGCGGAATTCAGCCTCTATCTCCTTGCCCTTAGCCAGCTCGAAGGCCTTCTTTTTCAGGATGAGGGCACGGGGGTCAGAAATGGTGTAAACGGCGTGGCCCATACCGTAGATGAGTCCGGAGCCGTCATTGGTCTCCTTGCGGATAGTGCGGCGCATATAGTCAGCGACTTCTCCCTCGTCCTCCCAGTTCTTGATATTGGCCTTGAAGTTATCCAGCATATTGATGACCTGGTGGTTAGCGCCGCCGTGGCGGGGGCCCTTCAGGGAGCATATAGCTGATGAGTAGGCGGAATAGGGGTCTGTACCGGAGGATGTGAGCACACGGCAGGTAAATGTAGAGTTGTTTCCGCCGCCGTGCTCAGCCTGGAGCATCAGCAGTCGGTCAAGCATCTGAGCCTCGTCCTTGGTGTACTGTCTGTCCGGGCGGAGCAGAGAGAGGATACACTGAGCGGTGTTCTCCTCGTAGTTTATGGGATGCATTATCATGCTTGCGTTGTCGAACACCCTGCGCTTCACCTGATAGGCATTAGCCATGATGACAGGCAGCTTTGCGATAAGGCTTATAGCAGTACGCATCTCGTTTTCAAGGCCCTTGGCCTCGCACTCGTCGTCATAAGAATAGAGAGCCAGCACTGAACGTGCGAGCTTGTTCATGATATTCTTGGAGGGGGCCTTGAGTATCATATCCTCAACGAAGCCGTTGGGGAGGTCTCTTTTCAGAGAAACGTAAGTAGTGAAGGTCTCAAGCTCCTTCCTGGTGGGGAGGTGTCCGAAGAGCAGGAGGAAGGTAGTTTCCTCGTAGCCGTAGCGGTCCTCTTTTTCAACATTTTCCACAAGGTCAGTGATGCTGTAGCCTCTGTATATGAGCTGTCCCGGGATAGGCTCCACCTCTCCCTCGTTTATAACATATCCGTGAACGTTGCAGATATTGGTTATACCCACCTTTACACCTGTACCGTCACTGTTGCGAAGTCCTCTTTTTATGTGGTATTTTTCGTAAAGTGCAGGGTCCACCTTGGAATTTTCTGCGAGCTCCCTGCATAAATCTGTAATATTGGCACCTGAAATATAAGAAGGCATCACGATCACTCTCCTCTGAAAATATTCATTATTAATTATACACCTTTTTTTGCTCTGTGTCAAATACTATTAATATACAGCAGGTAATACAGGAGGCATCAACATGAAACAGTATTTATCAGCGGTAATAATACTCTCCGCCGCCATAGCAGCACTGCCGGCCATACCGGTCTGGTTTTCGGGGAAAGCCTGCAGCACCGGACGGCCTGCGGCAGAGGTCACAGCGGACGAGCCTGTACGGGAGAGCAGTCCCGCAGAGGCTCCGGAGGTCCCGGATGAGAGCTCCGAGGAGTCCTACAAGGTCCTGGACATGGCCTCAGGGGAAGTTATGGAGGTACCGGTCCGGGACTACGTCATAGGGGCCGTATGTGCCGAAATGCCGGCATCATTTGGTGAAGAGGCCCTGAAGGCCCAGGCAGTTGCGGCCCACACCTATGCAGAGCGTCAGCGCCTCCGTGAAAGGGAGTCTCCCACACCGGAGCTCAAAGGAGCGGACTTCTCCAATGACACTTCAAAGTATCAGGGATATTTCACCGAAGAACAGGCAAAGCAGTACTTTGGTGACAGCTTTGAAGAGAGCTGGAGCAAAATATCATCTGCCGCCGACCAGGTCCTGCCCTTTCTTATCACCTACGAGGACGAGCCTATAATCTCCGCCTTCCACTCAATGTCCTCCGGCATGACCGAAAGTGCCGAAAACGCCTGGGGAGCGGCAGTTGACTACCTTGTACCCGTGGACAGCAGCTATGACAAGTCCGCCCCGAAGTACATGGAGGAGCTCCGGTGCAGCCGTGAGGTCCTGAAAAACAAGCTGGAAACAGCCTTTCCGGGGATAATCCTCCCGGAGGACATGAGCTCCTGGATAGCCGTGAAGGAGGTCTCGGATTCCGGCACAGTCCTTTCTGCTTCCGCCGGGGACAGGACAGTCACAGGCAGCGAGCTCAGGTCCGCCCTTGCACTCAGGTCTGCCTGCTTTGACGTAAGGTATGAAGGGGACGAAGCCGTGTTCACCACCAAGGGCTACGGCCACGGTGTAGGCATGAGCCAGTACGGTGCAAACGCTATGGCCGCAGAGGGAAAGTCCTGGAAGGAGATACTGGAGCACTATTACCCCGGATGCACCATAAAATAAGCAGTCTGCCCGATTGACACCGCCGGAAAATTATAATATAATAAGGGCATAACAAGTACAGGAGGCAGATAACATGGAACTCAGCAGATTGTTGGCGGAGAGATACTCCGTCAGGAAATTCCAGGACAGACCCCTGTCCCGTGAGGACCTCAGCATCATATTGAAGGCAGTCTTGACCACCCCTACAGGCTGCAACTACCAGCCCCAGAGGGTGTACGTGGCGGAGTCCCCGGATGCTCTGGAAAAGCTGAACAGGCTCAGCAAGTGTATTTTCGGGGCAAAGACAGTGCTCATTTTCACATATGACTCTTCGGAGGACTGGAAGAACCCGCTTGAAGAGGGCATCCACTCAGGAGTGCAGGACGTCAGCATAGCCGCCTGCCACGCTATGTTACAGGCCTGGGAGCTTGGCATAGGGAACTGCTGGGTGAACTATTTTGCCAACTCCGTTCTGGAGCGTGAGCTTGGCCTGCCGGAGACAGAACGTGCCGTGCTGCTCATGCCCATAGGCTATCCGGCTCCGGATGCTGCTCCTCTTCCCCTCCACAGCAGCAGCAAGCCAGTCGGCGATGTGGTGCGTTATATTTAAAATTAACAAAAAGTCAACACATGGCAGCGGATAATATGTTATGATTTGATACAGACCGCCGTGGTCCTGTCAAGATGTTATACAGCAAAAAATGAACAGAGAAAAGCTAAAAAAATATTGACTATGTCCGCCGGCAGTGATATAATGTCTATATATCAAATATAAAAAATTCATATCGCAGCAAGATATGGCATAATTTCAAGACAAGGAGAATCACAGATTTGGGTAAATATTTCGGTACAGACGGTTTCAGAGGGACCGCCAATGAGAACCTTACAGCAGACCACGCTTTCAAAGTAGGCCGTTTTCTCGGCTGGTACTACGGTGAATTAAAGCGCCGCAGCGGTGACAGCTCCGCTCCCCGCATACTCATCGGCAAGGATACCCGCCGCTCCAGCTATATGTTTGAATATTCACTGGTAGGAGGACTCACCGCATCAGGAGCTGACGCATACCTCCTCCACGTTACCACCACTCCCTCAGTGGCATATATTTCCAGAGTTGACAGCTTCGACTGCGCTATCATGATATCAGCCAGCCACAATCCCTACTTCGACAACGGCCTGAAGCTCATCAACTCCAGAGGCGAAAAAATGGAGAACGAGGTCATAGACCTTGTTGAGGCTTATCTTGACGGAAAGCTCAACGCCTTCGGTCAGGACTGGCCGGAGCTCCCCTACGCTCACGATGCCGCTATCGGCCGCACAGTTGACTACGTTGCAGGCAGAAACAGGTACATCGGCTACCTCATCTCACTGGGTATGTACTCATTCAGAGGCAAGAAGATAGGCCTTGACTGCGCCAACGGCGCCGCCTGGAACATTGCAAAGGCCGTATTCGACGCACTGGGAGCAGAAACTCACGTCATCAACGCCTCACCGGACGGCGTGAACATAAACAACAACGCAGGCTCGACTCACATCGAGGGGCTCCAGAAGTTCGTCGTAGAGAAGGGCCTTGACGCAGGCTTCGCCTATGACGGCGACGCTGACCGCTGCCTCTGCGTTGACGAAAAGGGAAATGTCATCGACGGCGACCAGATACTCTACATCTACGGCAGATACATGAAGGAAAGAGGCAAGCTGGTAAACAACACCGTCGTAACGACCATAATGTCAAACTTCGGCCTGTACAAGGCCTTTGACGAGCTTGGCATAGACTACGCAAAGACCGCAGTAGGCGACAAGTACGTCTATGAGTACATGAAGGAGCATGACTGCTGCCTGGGCGGAGAACAGTCCGGACACATAATCTTCTCCAAGTACGCATCCACCGGCGACGGCATCCTTACCAGCCTTAAAATGATGCAGGTCATCATGGCCAGAGACAAGACTCTCAGCGAGCTTGCAGCTCCCTTCACCGTATACCCTCAGGTGCTGGAAAATGTAAGAGTCAAGGACAAGACCGCTGCTCAGGAGGATCCCGATGTCAGAGCAGCAGTTGAAAAGGCAGCCGATGAGCTGGGCTCCACAGGCCGCATCCTGGTACGCCAGAGCGGAACAGAGCCGCTCATAAGAGTAATGGCAGAGGCCGAAAGCGAGGACATCTGCCGCAGATACGTCTCACAGATAGTGGACGTACTGAAAAGCAAGGGACATACAGTCTGAAAGCGGCAAAGCACTCAGCCGCTGAAACATAGCAGCTCCGGGACTCCCTCCCTCGGTCACGGACTGCCTGAGAAAATAATAATAAAAGAGGACACAAACATGAAAAAACAGGCTTTTAATCCATTCCTGCCGCTGGACGCATACATCCCCGACGGCGAGCCTCATATCTTCGGAGACCGGGTCTATATCTACGGCTCCCACGACATAGAGGGCGGTCATACCTTCTGCATGGGCGACTACACAGTATACTCCGCTCCCGTTGACGACCTTACCGACTGGCGCTGTGACGGAGTCATTTACAAGGCATCACAGGACCCGGACTATGCTGAACGTCCGTATATGTACGCTCCCGATGTGGTACAGGGCAAGGACGGCAGATACTATCTCTACTACTGTATGTCCGGCGAGTACGGATTCGGCGGCTACTACGGCCCAATACAGGCCGCAGTCTGCGACACTCCGGCAGGGCAGTATCAGTATCTCGGATATGTGCGCTGGCCTGACGGCACGCCCATGAAGAAGTACGTCTGTTTCGACCCCTGCGCTTTCAGCGACAACGGCCGGATATTCCTGTATTACGGTACCCAGTACCAGAACGAGCCCAACGAGGTGCTGGCAGGAGACCGGGAAAAGCTGGAGGACGTAATGAAGCGCTACGACAAGACTCCGGAAGAAATACTCTCCACCCCTGACAACGTCAACGGCCCTGCTGTTGTCGAGCTTGAGGACGATATGCTCACCGTCAAGAGCGAGCCTCACCATGTTATCCCCTACGAGGCAGACTTCGGCGGACACGAGTTCTTCGAGGCAAGCTCCATGCGTAAGGTCGGTGACAAGTACTACTTCATATATTCCTCCCAGCAGAACCATGAGCTCTGCTATGCTGTCAGCGACTTCCCGGACAGGGACTTCACCTTCGGCGGAACTATCGTCTCAAACGGCGATATAGGCGTAAACGGAGTAACACACGAAACAAAGATGAACATGACCGGCACTACCCACGGCAGTATCATAGAGATAAACGGCCAGTGGTACGTTTTCTACCACAGGCTCACTCACAAGTCCGACTACAGCCGTCAGGCCTGCGCCGAAAAGATAACCATAGCTCCCGACGGCTCCATAAAACAGGCAGAAATGACCTCCTGCGGACTGAACCCCAGTCCCCTTGAAGGAAAGGGCACATACCCGGCAGTCATTGCCTGCAATATCACCAATGGACATATGCCTCACGGCTCCAACAGCATATTCCAGGAATCCTTCCCAAACGTAGCCCACAGGGACGTCCCAGGCGGAAGAGAGCGGTTCATCGCTGAAATAAGTGACGGCACCCTCATGGGCTTCAAGTATTTCAGTTTCAGCGGACTCAGTACAGTCGGAGTGACCTGTATGAGCACCGGAGAGGGCAGGATAAGTGTCCATACCGAAAAGGACGGCCCTGCAATAGCCGAGCTGAGGGTCTCCGCATCCGATAGCTGGCAGGAGGTCTCCGCAGAGGTCTCCGTGCCTGACGGCACCTATCCTCTCTATCTCGTATATCACGGCACCGGCACTGCCGCTGTCAAGGACATCTGCTTTGCATAGTGATTTGGTGCATTATGCCGAATGAGCAGGAGCGATACCTGCCTGAATTTGGATAAATACTGGAAAAATCCAGAATCTGCCCGGATGTAAGTTTGTCAATCATATTGTACAGTGAGCATGAAAGAATTCGATAGGCGAAAGCCATTTAAGAGGACGCATAGGACGGTTATTGGTTCGATTTGAA
>CACWPR010000072.1 GCA_902762855.1 Ruminococcus flavefaciens | reverse complement strand
CAGGCTTTATGCTCTTTCCTCGATGAAGATACATTTTCGAACCGCAGTCAGCACAGTAGATATATCCAGCGTACTTGTCAGTGTCACCCTGTCGGGCGGGGCGCCTTCTTCCCTCATAATGCTTCTGAACAAGTGCAAACAGTTCTCGACTGATTATTGCTTCATGTGTATTCTCGAAGATGAGTATGTTTTCGGGGGCGTTCTTGATACGCTTCTTCAGCTTATTGGACTTACTGTATGTCTGAAAGTTCACAGTATCGCCGCAATAAATCCGATTGGACAGCATATCTCTGACCGTACTCTGAGTCCAGAGATATGGATGTTCAAGGTCAGGGTGCTTGTTTTTCGTCCCTCTGGTGTGGAATTCATACACGCCCGGTCTTTCAACTTCATGCTCTTCCAGGTATCTGCATATCGCTCTCGTTCCCTTGCCGTCTGCACGGAGTTCGTAGATTGTCCTTACGACTGGCGCGGCGATAGGATCAGGGATAAGCTGTTTTGTATTATCGGGATTCTTCATATATCCGTACCCAATACGAAGAATAAGGAAAGCAATGGTCGTTCTCACTTTCATTGATATCTTTTGTTAGTTCTCCAATTATATCTTCAGGTGTTTTTATTCTGTCAAACCAATCAAGCATAAAAGGAATGTTTCTTCTGACAACTGTTTTGATCAGCTCAATATTCTTAGGTGAGTCATTTCCATATACTGAAACGAAATACATGTTTCTGAATGCATAATGTTCTTCATAGCTTTGTGCACTTGGATTGTCAAAATCGTATCCTATATATGGGAAAGGGTAGCCTGTAAAATCTATGTTAACGGCTTTTTCAGTTCGATGATAAACAAGTTTTCCTGTTTCATTCCATGGCTTGGGATTTACACCTAAAAAGCAGCGTTCCCAAGGAATAAAATCAAAATTATAGCCCCAGTATAAAGGATATAAAGTTCCTTTCAACGGGTAGATCTTAATTACTTTACGGCAGTGATTATCCCACGCCGAAAACCAATAATGTCCTTTTTCATAGGTTTTAACATCAAATTCTTCTTTAAGAACATCACATATTATGTTATCCAAATCTGGTATCAATTTTAGCTCTGTATCCATAATTATCCTCCTGTAAAACCATATTTATAAAGAAGAAAGTTTGGGCTGCTCCACACCGGAATTATAGCACAGAAAGTAGAAAAAGTCAATCGGAATGTATTAAAATCTGTCTGACTAACGTTCTCATCCCATACGTCATATTCATCTTTTTAATATTCCATTAGCATATCAAGCTCCGAGATGAACAGCCATCCCTGCACACATCGGAGAAGGAAGAGGAAGTATCAGGCGAGCAGTTGACTCCTGTCACGAAACGCTTGTCCTCTGACACGGTCTTTTCCTTTCGGCTGACGTATGCGAGGACGTTCTTCATGCCGCTAGCGGTCTGAGTTTTATTGTTGATGAAATGTATGATAGGCACTATCTCACCTCCTTGGCTATGTCGCAGACTGCCGCTGTCACCGCCCTGTGCTGTTCAATAAGCTCGTCCAGTCTGACAGAGTGCAGCCGTCCTTCGTGAGCCAGCATTGCTATCTGATTGAGGTTACGACTGATAGCTTTCTGCTGCTTTGCGACCTCGTCCAATCCGTCAGCCACGATGATTTTCTTATCGAGTGCCGACCTGAGAACGAAGTCACTGAGGGACAGCTTGTATCGCTGAGCCTTGCTGTGTATCCGTTCGTACTCGTCATCGGTACAGCGGATAGTGATAGTTCGATTGCGTTTTCTCATTGTATCACGCTTTGTGCGATTTCTGAGAGGGGCTCGGGGTTCGCCCCGACCAGCAAGCGTTCGGCGGACTGCCGAATGCGATGCTGGCATTTCATACTTCCGTCGCCTGTACTGCTCCGTCAGCGGTAGTTTTCTCCTTATGCCAATGCCGCCCACACTCGCTCGACGTTGCGCGACAATCGCTTTCACCGCCGCAGGTGGGATAACTACTCGATTTCTGTATCGGCGGCAAAAATGGGCGTTTTTGCGCGTGACAGTAACTCAGCCATGACAGTAAAACTACCGACACGGAAACCTACTGACACGCCCCGCAGATGAAGCTATATAGAGCTTTGTGAGCTGTTGGGAAGTGCCTGCGTGACGGTAACATTTCTACCGTCACTGCTGTCACGCTGTCATTAGCAGAGAGAGGACTGCCTCCATATATATACCGATGGGAGAAGACAAAAACGAAGATTTCAATAAACGAGAAGCAATTGTTTGTATATCTGCACAAGTGGCAGGTGGTTGCGTTATTTGCATTTAGTAATATTTACCAATTGGCGAAAAGAAAAATCCCCACAGCAATTACTGTGGGGAGAAGTTTACGCCGCCGGATCGTTATTGGAAGTATTTGGTTGAATGGAAGATGCGTCAGGCGGTTCGTTTTGCGAAAAGATGATCTTACACTGTTCAAACAGTTTCATTATCCGTTTATAGTTGTAGCTGACTAATCCCGGATAACCGAATGCTTTGGCTTCTTCGTAGAGCGAGATATACTCATCACGAAGTTTGTCCAAAGCTCGTCGGCGAAGATCCTGCACTGCTCTTACAGTTGTACCCATTTTTTCCGCAATTTCATATGTATCAAAATCACTCTTGAATGAACAATACAGCACACTGTACTGTTTTTTTGTGAGGACTTCCACAGCCTCTTTAAGAACCGGATCGTCAAACAGATCATCAAATCCATTAGTGAGTTTTCGCTCAGCATGAAGAACAACAGTCGACGGTTTCTCAAAACGTTTCTTTCTTGCTTCAGCGTTTTCCCATTCACTATACTCATCAAGACTGCAAGCCTTTCTGTTCTCGTAGTATCGTCTGTCTGAATTAAGATGATCACGGTCGACCTTCTTCCATTCATCAGACTTATAAAACTCAGTTGCCTGTGCGTATGCTTCCTGACCAAGTTCCTCCTTATAACTCTGGAGCGGCGTTTCCAATTCAAGAACGCTCATATCGTCATGCGTGTGATATTTGTTCACTCTCATAACATTTTCCTTTCGGCAGAAGGTTTAAGTGTATGTATAGAATGAACGTTCTTGTTTGGCTAATGATATTTTAGCACACATTTGTTCGTGTGTCAATATAAAATCGAAATTTTGTTCTTTTAATAATTGCGAAGAAAAGTCCCCGAATTATTTCGAGGACGTTTCTTCAAGTATATCTTCTTTAAGCATATATTTGGAGTAATTGGTTGTATTTTACTTCAGCATTCCAACCACGACCTGCCTGTACTCACCGTCATCGGTACAGGATACGACAGTAAGCCTGTTATCACCGAAGTCATTCAGTACCCATATATCGCTTGGTTTCACTGTCTTATACTCGGTCACTACATACCGAAAATCCAGTTGTACTGCCGACATGATCTGATATCGCTCCGCCTTCGCCAAGTCGGAATTCTTTTGCAACGTTGTCACCTGACCATTCAGGTTCAGTCTGAATTTGTGTTGTAGTGCTTGTAGTTTGTACTCCTGTATTAGTAGTCTGTAATGTTGTAGTTGTTTTTGAAGTAGTAGTTGATTCCGTTTTAGAAATAGGCAATGTTGTTTCATTATTTGACTCAGTAATGTTTTCTTCTGTCGTAATGGCCGTTGTTGTCTGATGTTCACTCGTTGTTTCTGTTGAATAAACTGCAGTAGATAAAGATGTAGTGCTTTTATTCGTATATGTTGTTGCTGTATTTGTTTCTTTGGCTTCGGTAACAATTGGATTCTCAGGTTCTCTCTGACTTCGAGTCGGAACAAATGGATCATCAGGTGATATGCTTGATTTTGGATTGAAATGGCTGATTATAAGCGGCAATCCGATCACAATAGCCGAACACGCTGCAACAGTGGCTATATACCCCGAAAAATGAATATGCTTTGCACCGCTCTTGTTAGATGAAGTCGAATTGTCATCGTCTGTTTCCTCTGGCTGGTACGGATCTGCAAGCTCAGGCAAGTCAGAGCTATTGGTGTCGGAGGGAGCTTTTGTTTTATTATCTGCAAACTCTTCATCAAAGCAAGTTTTTACAAGTTCTTCAGGAATATCGCCAAGTGCTTTCATAAGATCCATTGCATTCATAACAATCCCTCCTTTACAAGATACTCCTTAAGCTGTTGTCTCAAACGCATTAATTTCATTTTAACAGTTCCTTCGCTCAGATCATGCTTTTGTGCAATAGCCTTAACAGAATCTGACATATAGTATCGCTGTAGAAAAATGCGCTTTGATCCAGGTGGAAGAATTTGAAGCCATTCTGTGAGAGCTGAGGTCAGTTCTCGCTGCTCTATTTCACTTTCAACTTGTTCCTTGGCAGGGATCATCTCGGATATTTCATCTAATGCAGTCGTAAATTGAACACCACCTCGCTTCAGCCTATGCGCTTTTTCATATTTATTTATCGCTGTTCGGCGGACAAGCGATGTAAGATACGCTGGAAGATGGTTTGGACAATTCGGGGGGACTGAATTCCAAACATCCAGTAACATATCATTTACACATTCTTCGGATTCCTGGTGATTTCCTGTCATACGGTATGCAATCTGATAGCAGAGCGCACCATATTGTTCCTTTATTACTTGTAAAACACTTTCGTCCCGATTATTGAGCAGTTCTATAATATGTTCATCATCGTACATCGCTTCACCCCCCTCTACTTAATAAGTCCGCATTTTTGATATTAGGTAACGCCAAATTTTTTATTTTTTTAGTATAACATAAAAAGTTGAAAAATTCAATATAAAAATTATGTTAGTTTTCTAAGCAAATCAGAATTCAATGTAAAAAAGAACAGCGACACTTGCCTAAGTGCCGCTGTTTTGTACTATTCGGTTTGGTTTGTTGTGTTTCCGCTAAGGGGATAAGGCTTTAGCGTACCGCATTTTTTATTCATTATCCTCAGATGTGAACTGGCTTTCGTGTCTTGTGAAGAAGTCTGTTCTGGGCGGGAGGAATTTGAGCTTGTGGGACTCACCGGTGAAGAAGGTGAGGGGTTCGAGGATAGTGTCCCATGACCAGATACGCTCATCCACATCCAGGTATTCACGGAGCTTTTCAGTACCGAAAGGAGCCATAGGATGAAGGAGCACACCTGCTATCCTTATCATGTAGAAGAGGTTTGCAAGAGCCTGCTTGAGAGCCTCCTTGTCGGGGTAGGTGCCGGTGAGGTTCTTTGCCATGTATTTGCTTCCGTTTCTGATGTAGCTGTCGAGGACATAGGTACACTGGTGGAATGCGAATTTGGACATATGACGCTCGTATTCGAGGACAGCCTTCTTTGCGTCTGCGACAAAGTTCTCTTCGGGAGCATTGTCTGGCATTATGCCGTCCAGCTCCTTCTGAGCGGTATAGAAGGCGGTGCGTATCATACGGTTGTAAACATTGGAGAGGAGCAGACCGTCCTTCACAACAGGGTCGGCATCCTCAGGCTTAGCATCAGGATTGTACGGCTTAGGCATAAAGCTGACAGAGCGCTGTCCGAGACCGAGACCCAGCCAGTGCATACGGAGCTGTTCAGGAGTATAGTGGTCCAGGAGGTCGTCAGCCATAGGAGGCTTTACTGCGCCGGAGCTTGAAGCCTTCTTATCGAGGAAGAGAATGTGGTGATTAGCTACGATAACAGGCATCTGAAGCTCTCCGTCAGCAGGGAAGGCAGTCTTTGTATCTGCTTCCTGCTGAGCCATCCACATTGCAGGTTCAGCGATACCGTAGAAGTAGATGTTGTCCTGTCCGATGAACTGATAAACAGTTGAGTCCTTGCTGCACCAGTAGTCCTTCCATTCCTCACGGTTTCTGCCTTCCTTTTCGAGGTAAGTCTGAGTGAAGGAGATAGGAGCCCAGAGGGATTCCGGCCATACCCAAACAGTCAGGCCCTCCTCGCCGTCCAGAACGGGTGCCGGAACACCCCATTCGATATTTCCGGTGAGACGGAATGGAACGAGAGTTTTTCCTGTTCTGTAGCGGATGCCGTTCTCAGTGAGTATGCGGCAGGCCTCGTCACAGTCTGAGAGCTTGGTGAATTCTATGGTAAATGAAGGCTTTTTCGGCTCTTCAAGGTACTCATGAGCAGGCATGGAATCCTTGAGTGAGAAGTACTTCTCCTCAAATTCACGCTTTATATATATTACCGGAGGCTTGAGGAATTCGTCGATAGTTTTCCATACAACAGGGCGGATGTCCTTGCGCTTTTTGAGTTCCTCCACCCATTCCTTCATAAGCTGCTCGTAGTCACGGAGCTTGAAGTACCAGTTTGTTACGGGCTTCATTGTAGGAGTTTCGCCGGTGAGAGTGCTGACAGGGTTTATGAGATTCTCCGGCATATACTGATGTCCCAGGTCGCATTCGTCAGCGTAGCCTTTTTCGGAGGTACAGCCTTCAACAGGGCATTTACCAATGACCTGACGGCCGTTGAGGAACATACCGGCCTTCTCGTCGAAGAACTGCATAGTAGTGATTTTATTGAGCTGTCCCTTCTTGTAGAGGGAGCTGATGAACCAGTCAGTTACCTCAGCGTGTATCTCCTTAGAGCGTCCGAGACCGGAGGCAGCAAAGAGGTCAGGGGAGATGCCGTAGGCATCGAGAGTAGCCTGCTGCTTGTCGTGATTGCGCTGAACAAAGTCAGTGAGGGAGCCTTCAAACTCGCCTTTTTCAACCTTGACTCTCCAGCCCTCAGCGATAGGGGAACCATAGCAGTCAGTACCGCCGACGAAGATAACATTTTCCTTGCCTATGCGGTCACGCATGAACCTTGCATATGTGTCAGCGAAAACGAACATACCTCCCACATGACCGAAGTGGAGCTCCTTATTGCCGTAGGGCATACCGCCGGTAATGACGGCTCTTTTCGGGAAAACGGGACGTGGTATTTCAAAAGGCTTACCGTTATTGCCTTCTTTATTTCTTGCCATTTGATTCAAGTCCTTTCGATATTCAGCTTTATCAAGCCCATTTTTCAAGACGTCTGCGAACTATATTCTCACCGAGAACGTGGGATACCTCGTGGATATCCGGAGCATTGGCGTGTCCTGTAAGAGCTATTCTGAGCATATTTGTTATGTGAACGATACTGCCCTTATACTGGTCGGGATTCTTCTTGAAGTCCTTGGGCTTTACAGCAAATCCCAGTTCATCAGTGATGACCTTTACCTTATCGAACCATGCAGAGGAATCGTCACTGTGGTCATATGACTCCAGGTACTTAGAGAAAAAGAGCTTTCTTGTAGCTTCATCGACCTCTTCGGGCCACTGGTCCTTTATGGAGAAGGTCTCGTCGTAGTAGAAGCTCATGAAGTCGCAGGCCTGCTTCCAGGTCTCGATGTCCTTACGTGGCTTTGCAGCCTGACGTCCGACATTGAGTGCTGCAACAGTGCGCTCAGGGTATTTCTTTATGAGCTGAGCGAATTCATCGCAGTACTCCTCGCACCATTTGAGCCAGCCGGCACATACGTCCTCAGCAGGCATTCTGCCGATAACGTCCTTTGAAATATTGCGGAGCTTGTCCAAGTCAACGAGAGCACCTGAGATAGACATTTTAGACAGTGAATAAGGAAAGTCCTTATAGTCTGCTGATGGGTTAGCAAGGCGCCATTCCTCGTAGTTTGAGTTGAGGATAGTAAGGAGGAATTCCCAGATAGCGTCAGGACTGATGCCTTCCTGCTGGTAGTAGGAGAGGGCGAGCTCAGGGTCCTTTCTCTTTGACAGCTTGCGCTTGCCGCCGGTCTCTTCATCTATCTTCATGAGGGTAGCTGTGTGGCAGTAGACAGGCTGTTTCCAGCCGAGAGCGCCGAAGAGCTCAACGTGCATGGGAAGGGAGGAGAGCCACTCCTCGCCTCTGATAACGTGAGTAGAGCGCATGAGGTGGTCATCAACAACGTGAGCGAAGTGGTAGGTAGGGATGCCGTCGCTCTTTAGAAGAACGAAGTCCATGTTATTTCGTGGCATTTCGACCTTTCCTCTGATAGCATCCTCAACAGCGATGTACTCGTCAGTTTCAGTGCCTCTGTAGCGGAGGACCCACTCCTTGCCTGCCTCGATATTAGCCTTGACATCGTCTATAGAGAGGTCACGGCACTTGGCATACTTGCCGTAGATACCGGGGTTCTCCTTATTAGCGGTCTGCTGTTCACGGATAGCATCTATCTCCTCAGCAGTGAGGAAGCATGGGTAGGCAAGACCTCTCTGAACGAGGTGTTTTGCGAAGACGTGATATATAGCCTTACGCTGTCTCTGGCGATAGGGGCCGTAGCTGCCGTTGTCGCCGCCGTTTGCAACAGCGCCTTCATCGAAGTGAACGCCGAAGTAGTTCATAGCATTGATAACGGTCTCAACAGCGCCTTCGACTTCACGCTTGTTGTCGGTGTCCTCAATACGGAGGTAGAATACACCATTTGACTGGTGTGCGATACGCTCACCGATGAGAGCGTTATAGAGATTGCCCAGATGAACGAATCCTGTAGGGCTTGGGCCGATACGGGTAACATTAGCGCCGGCGGGGAGCTGTCTCTCAGGGAAACGAGCCTCCATATCCTCCGGGGATTCAGTGGTATCCGGGAAAAGAAGTTCTGCAAGTGCATTAAAGTCCATGAAAATCACCTTTATTTCTGTACATAAAATTACATTATATTATACCACAGAATACCAGAATTGTCAACTTCTGCGATACAGTTCAAAAACAAAAAAAGCCGGCATCGCAGTGGTGCCGGCTTTTGAGTCAGTTATTCTTTTTATCATTTTCGTAGCTGAGCGTATTTGGGGTGTTGTCCTCATCATCCTCTTCATCGGATGTGGTAGGTTCAACGTGTTCAGTACGCTGAATAAGTATACGAGTCTGAGTAACAGCCCATACCTTATCTGATTTCAGACACGAGATAGTCACGTCATGAGAGAACTGGTCAGAGAGTATCTGGTCGTTGAGGAGACTTGCATCTGCCACGAAATCCGATGCAGTGAGCTCTTCGATGACCTCAGCAGGTCCGATAGCATTTATCTTGATACTCTTCGTAACAACAGCGTAGTCATAGTCACTGCTGTTTGGCGCATTTGAAAAAGTTATCCTGCTCTGATCGAGAGTGAATTCTTTTTTCACGAGGTCAGTGGTATCGAGTGAGACTGTTACCTCATCGATATTTGACATATTCATCATATTGCTGGACTCCAGCAGACTTGTTATCGGGAAGGTGCTGGTGTATCCGTTGTCTATATCCACCTTGCTGAGCTCGACACGGCCGATATTCAGCGAATCAGGTATCTCTGTCTGGCTGTTCTTTGTGGCAATAGTTATTTTGTCAACTGAGAATTTCAACTTATCCAGGAACCAGTCCGCATCGAAATCCGGAGGGCCAATGACATTGAGAGTCAGGTCAACATCCTTCTGAGTCAGCACCGGAATATAGATAGTAAAGCTGGAGGTGTTGAATTTCAGCAGAGGGTTGTCGATAAGAGTGCCGTCCTCTGAATAAAGCTGTATCTCCTCACTTGGAAGTGAGTAAGAGGAATCGAGAGTCATGGCCTTCTGTGAGACAGCATAGCATTTTGATATTTTGTCAAGCTGAGCAGAAGGACCGGTGATACTTACCGTATCAGGCTCACAGGAGAACTCATTAGGATTGATAGTCTTACCCTCAGCGTACTTTATATTCGGGACCATAGGGTCAACGCTGAATTCTCTTGTTTCTATCTTATCGAATTCCACAGTAGCGGTCTCAGGGTAGACGGATTCGAGCTCAAATACCTCGCCGTTTTCACTGCGGACCTTGATGTTGAGATTTTTAGTGCCTGTAGTGCGGACGTTTTCAGCGTCGAGGTAAGCAACGAGGCTGTCGGAGTTGATGTTACCCACCTGAGTACGGCTTCCCTTTATGCGGACGCTGACCTCTTTGACGTTGCAGTTGATGATGCTGAGACCGTTTTCAGAAGCAGAAGTTCCGCTTATGTCGAGGCTCAGCTTAACGTTCTTGATAGTCTTGGGCACTGAGGGATAGAATGTCATAGAAATGACGAACCATGCCAGGATAGCAATAAGAACAGAGTATATCGCAAGGGATATATTGGTCTGAGCTTTCTGTGCGAAGGTACTCTTTATCTTTTTAAGGATCTTCATTATTTTTTCCTCCTTTCAGAGTGGGAGGAGAAAAGTTTCTTTCTGAGGATAGGGATATCATTGCTTTCCTCGAAGAGCTCTGTTTTGAGTAAGTTCATGAGCTTTTCTCTGGTATAGTCTCTTGTGAGTACACCGTTCATAGCGACAGAGATCTGACCTGTTTCCTCAGAAACAACGATGACAATAGCATCGGAGTTCTCGCTCATACCGATAGCGGCTCTGTGGCGGGAGCCGAGGCGCTTGTTTATCTGTTCATCCTTCTGTGGCTTAGGCAGGAAGCAGGCAGCGGCAAGTATCATACCGTCTCTCATGATGACAGCTCCGTCATGGAGCGGAGTCTTTGGGTAGAAGATATTGCCGAATATCTCCTTGCTTGGAGAAGCGTTGAGAATAGTACCTGTTTCTATCTGTTCACCCAGACGGACCTGACGCTCCACAACGATGAGGGCGCCGGTGCAGGTAGCTGAGAGCTCAACGCAGGAATCGCATATAGTCTCTATAGCCGGTTCCCATATTTTGGTAGCCTCATCGGTGTTCTGACCGATACCGAAGAGCCGGATACCCAGCTTGGTACGGCCGGCTTTTTCGAGAGCTCTTCTCAGCTCCGGCTGAAAGAGGATTATCATAGCGATGAGACCGATGTCGAGGGTCTGCTTGAGTATGTAGGTGATAGTTTTGAGCTGTAGGAAACTGCTTACGAAATATCCTGCAACGAGGAATAGGATACCTTTTACGAGCTGTCCTGCACGGGTCTCACGGATGAGTCTCAGGAGCATATAGACTATATACGCGAGGATAGCGACGTCAATGATATCTATAAATTCAAGAGTTGAGATGATACTCAGGAAAGCGTCTTTAATGTCTTTTAAGGACATCCGTTCACATCCTTTCGGTGTGTGTACGTATATATGTACGGGGAGGGCAGCTCCCCGTTCTGACTGCACACTTATACATATTAATATTGTACCACATTTTCAGATAATTTCAATAGTTTTTTTGATATTTCCCAGAATTTAACAGATTTTTAATTGTATTAGCAAGAGCGGCAGCATGGTCCTCACGGCTGAAAAACGACGGAGCGAAGCGGATAGTTCCGCTTTTGGTCCCCAGTTGAGCATGAGCAAGAGCAGCGCAGTGAAATCCTGCACGAAGGCAGAACCCCTTTTCGGCAATATCGTCAGCAAGAGCTTCCGGCTGGACACCTTCAATGTTGAAGGAGACGATAGGAACGTATTCTGCGGCAGGATCCCGATAGATGACTGCACCGGGAACAGAGCTCAGCTCCCTGATGAAACGTGAGCAGACTTTTTCCTCATGGGCGAGGATATTCTCACGGCCGGTGCTGTTTATGAAGCCGATACCGGCCTTTACAGTCATTGCTCCGATGATGCAGGGGGTGCCGCTTTCAAGGGACTCAGGCAGCAGCTCAGGCTGCACAAGACTCTGGGATGCGCTTCCGGTGCCGCCCTGTATGACAGGCTTTATCCTGAACTTTCCGTCGGAGAGCAGCAGACCGGTGCCGGTTATACCATATAGACCCTTGTGGCCTGCGGTACAAAGGATGTTTATGCCGTCACCCAGTCTGATGTCTGAGACACCGCAGGCCTGAGCACCGTCGGCAATGAAGCAGATGCCTTTTTCACGGCATATCTCTGCGAATTCCTTCCAGGGAGGTATCTGTCCGGTGACATTCCCGGCGAGGGTACATACAACGGCTCTTGTGTCTCTGCGGATAAGGGCACGGAAGGACTTGACAGTTCTTTCCTTATCAGGGTATATTGGCGCAACAGAAAGAGTTATCCTGCCTTTGCGTGCGAGTTCAGCGGCAGGACGTGCAGCGGAGTTGTGTTCGAGCCCGCTTATTATAAGGTGACCTCCGTCTGCCATAATGCCCTGGATAGCCATATTGAGAGCGTAGGTGCAGTTGAGTGTGAAAACAGTATTTTCAGGAGTTCCTCCGAAGAAGTCAGCGGCAGTCTCACGAGCGGAGTAAAGGGCCGAGGAGGTCCTCATAGCCAGCTTGTGACCGCCTCTTCCGGCATTTCCGCCGAATAGTTCTATAGCCTCAGCGGCGGCACGTTTTACAGCAGGAGGTTTCGGGAAGGTAGTAGCAGCGTTGTCAAAATTTATGAGCATATCAGCCGCCTCCCCAGTAGAAACGTGTATACGGCACCTTATAGGAATCAAGGACCTTCAGTGCATCCTTACCGTTTTTGTAGACATAAAGGGAGTAGCCGCAGCTTTCGGGTGAGGCACTGACGTTTCTTTTTATCTTACAGGGATACCCTCTTGAACTCAGGAGCTTTTCGCCTTTTACAGCGTAGGTGTACGAGGGCATCTCCACAATGCATACTGTCAAAAAGTATCACCCCTGACCGTATCAGCAGCAGGTCAGAATAACGTGGTACACTACAGGATATGCTGAGGGGCTAAGTTGTGTGAAAACTCATTTCAGTGCTGAGAGGGCTTTTTGTGCGCCTTTTTCTTTTTGCGAACAGACCAGCCGAAGTCTCCCAGCTTGCGGCCGAGAGCGAAGTACTCACCGTGAGCGTAGGCCATGAGTCCGCATTGCTGGAGGTTAAGCTTTCTGACAAAATCCAGTTGACCAATGCTGGCGACCTGACGATAGGTACTAATGCAGATGATGAAAGAATTACAATGGCCAAATGCCGGGAGAAAGATGAACCATATTTGTTTCGGGAAAAAGAAAAAGCTCCTTTCAGCCAATTGTTTTTCCTGTCTCGTCTATCGTATAAATGCGCACTTCTCCTGATTGTTTTTGCAATCACAACGGAGCCAATCTTACGTTACCTAACAAAGCTGTTGTGCTGGATTGAGAAAAAAGACATGAAATGCTGAATCCTATTTTTGATGGGGGTGATAGCATAACTTCAATATGGATTCAATGCCCTGTTTGTGGAAGCAAAACACGAGACAAGATACGAGAGGACACAGTATTAGAAAACTACCCGCTCTTTTGTCCGAAATGCAAGAAGGAAAGTCTTATTTCAGCGAAAAACCTAATAGTCGAAGTCATCAAAGAGCCGGACGCTTAGACGCAGAGCCGATGAACTTGTGAGTAATCACATTGTTCATCGGCTCTTTTTTCTCTCTGATAGAGGCTTTCAGCACAACCCCTAATCTATACAGTGAAGTAAGAAGGAGGACACCTAAGCGATTTCTTTTCCGCATGATCCATCAAAAAAAACTTAATCTCCATGCAGGACTATTGCGGGGATCATGTAGAAATCACATCTCGTCAATATAGAGTTTTATATTCAGATTCCGCTATCCGTGTGCGACACAGAGCATACACGGGTAGCTTTTTTGCGCTTCTGCTACAAACAAAACTGGCTTCTCCTGTCGGCTGCCGTTCGCCGCCCTCCAATCTGTTTTTTCAAGAATTCAGATTGGAGGTAAATAAGAATGGATGGACAACATCCTAATCAACACGATAAACGCCCGAAACGCCGCAAAGACAAAGATAACCCATATGAGCTGTTCACGGTGGGATTTGGAACGCCGGAACCGCTCTATTTTATCCGCTTCAAGGACGGACAGGAGATCGAGCATTGCATGGAAATTCAGAAAAGCCTGTTTGATCTTCTGGATAGTTTTGAGCTGGAGGATCTCAGCTTTCTGAACGAGAGAGACCGGCACTACGATCT
>CACWPR010000071.1 GCA_902762855.1 Ruminococcus flavefaciens | reverse complement strand
TCGACCATGAATAATGATTAGTGGCTCATTATTTTTTTATCAAAACTGGCTCACTTTTTTATTAGCGCTGTGGCTCAGTTTTTTATTGACAAAGGCATTCCGGCGAAATACCGAAAGTACACGCCGCAGGATCACTGCCATCTGTTATCGCAATATTCCCCGAAACTGTAGACGTCAGGTATTTACCCGGACTTGATACACATTCAAAGCTTACCTTCGTTCGATCGGCAAGTCCCTCTATTGTGCGGAATGTAGCGCGTTTCAGACCACTGTCATCCAATGAAGTTATCTGTGACAGCATAGCTGCTCCGCCATTACTATCCACAGTAACAAATAATCCGGTTTTGTTTTCAGATTCAACAGATACGTATGATGCCTCTTCAACATTTGCAACTCCCGGAACGATCACCCACTCTTTATCATGCTGAGACAAATTCTCCAGCTTAGTACCAAGGCGGACATTTGTATATGGATAATCATTATCACTTATAGAGTTCACAAAGCCTGCGTGAGCAAGCATATTTCCATTATGATCAGTTATATGCGACACAGTTCCGCCGACGCCTGATGTAGTCTCTTCCATTTTCATTATCCTGCCATTGCTGTCAAATCTTACCTCACATATGTTCGGGCACCTTCTGTATCCATTGCCCTCAGGCAGTGCACCGTTGTGATAGATCATGTAAGTCTTTCCCTTAAAATCGAACAGACCGCTGTGATTGGTATTCGAGGTCGCATTAGCTTCAAACATCAGTCCTCCGAACTTCCAGTCACCTTTAAGAAGATCGGTACAGGTCGAATATGCCATTTGTTCACGCCAGCGATAAGCATAGATAAGGTAATAGTCGCCGTAAAAGCTTCCGTCCTCACGCTGCCGCCTGTACAGCCACGGAGCTTCGGTATACATACCAAGTCCTCTGCCGCGGTAAAAAACATCTCCGTTCGTCCCTTCTCCGCCGAATGTTATTTTACCGTCTCCGTTAAGGTCCTTGACACTTATCATATCATCATTAAGCTCACAAATATAATATCTGCTGTTGCCCCATGCAAGATATCTGTGTTCCACGCCATTTTTATCATTCTCGATCCATACCGTGGGATCAATATCATCCCAATTGCTGGACTGATCATTAGTCAGCGTTCCTCTCACAAGGGGACGACCGATGTCCCTGAACGGACCTTTCGGAGAATCGGATACGGCGACTCCTATCGACTGTTTCCCTTCGGAAGTCCTGTCCCATGAGCAGAAGTAAAGATAGTATTTTCCATTGTGCTTCGTTACCTGTCCTGCCCATGCACTTTTGGGGTCTCCCCACGAAACATCTGACATCTTCATCACTACGCCCTCATAATTCCAATTGATGAGGTCTTTAGTAGAATAACAGAGATACTCTGGTATATTATAAATCGCTCTGTCCACTTCCGCATTTGTAGATATATCATGTCCTGTATACGCATATACTGTGTCGCCGTCAACAAAAGCAGCAGGATCACCACCGTAATTATAATGCTCATTCTGCTTTGTGATATTGCCTGCAAACGGATTTGTATTCCTGCTCACAGCCAACTCAACCGGCAGACAAACATCAGTAATATCATTCTCCGTCTCAGGTACAGCTTCCAGCACAAAGCGCTGTCCGTCTCCTCCCCAGTAATCCCACTGGCAGATATTCGCACCGTCTTCCTTACTTATATTGTAAACATCAACAGCAGACTCTCCGCCTGAGGCGACGGTAAGCAGAGCATAGGTATTATCCTCAGCCTGTTTCAGCAGGAATTTCTGGGATTCGCTGCCGTCAATTCTTTGAAGCGAGATATTATTGCCGTCTGCACCTGTTCCGCATTCTACTGTCAATGCATGATCATCACTATAAGTGATGAAACAGCTTCCGTCCGGCTGATTTATGATCCTCCATGCCTTAGGTGAACTAAGCTGAAGCACATTTCCATATCGCTGTGAAAGATACTTTCCGCTGTTGACGTTCTTTATGGAGTATAAACCGTCAGGGATAATGCTGTCTGCTGTAATACTCATTTCGTTTTCAGCGGAATATGCTGCATTCATCGGTATACTCATATGGGAAGCCGATGCAGAAAACATAAAGGCAGCTGCTATCGGGAGCAGTTTTTTGGGGTTGACACCGTGCATAGATCTTACCTCCTGATGATTAGGTTATGTTTTATAAAATAAGTCCTTGTTTTCTCGCCTGCTCAACTATCATTTGTGCGATCTTTGATGCTCCTGCATTACTCAGATGTGTATTGTCTATCTTCGTTCTGGCTGTATCAGCATAGCAATGCATTTTTGCAGTCTCGGATGCTCCGCCTGCATTATAAAGATTATTATAAAGCTGAGTTGTGAGGTCAGTCATATCTATAACTGCAACATTATTTTGCTTGCCAAGAGTTATCATAGCCTGTTGATACGGAGTGTGCTGCTTATAATTTGCCTGACCGTCAGATGCTCGTCTTGTTATCGGTGTGATAAGAACAGGTACAGCACCTTTATTTTTCGCAAGATCTATATAATACGCAGTGAGTATGTATTCATAGGAATAGCGTCCTTGCGAGTCTTTTCCTGTATTGTCAAGAGTATTCCGGTCAAGTCCGGGATAAGTACCAATTCCCGGATACTGAGCTTCATCTGTTTTTTCGTCATTGTGTCCGAACTGAATAAACAGATAATCGCCCTTGCCAAGAGAGTTTTTCAAGGTCTGATAATTCTTCTCCGCAAGAAAGCTGCGTGAGCTTCTGCCCGACAGGGCGAGGTTCGTCACTGAAACTCCGCTCAGCTGCTCTTTCAACTTCATCCCCCAGCCATATCTGTTGAGAGTTTGCTGGGTATTGCTGTCATACTCACATACGGTCGAATCACCAACAAGGTATATTTTCCCTGAGAAACTCGTCTCTGACGGTTCGTAGCGGGTAACAGTCGTTGTAACAGCGACTGTCGTTGTGACAGGAGCAGTAGTGACAACAGGTCTCTCAGTCTGTGCTGAGAGCGCACTGCCAACTGCAAGCTTACGCATGAGCACCATATCAAAAGTATCAAGGCGTTCATCATTGTTCATATCTCCAAACTGCCAGTCTTCAACTCTGCCTGCACCGAGAAGATATTTCTGCATAGCAACCAGGTCTGCAACATTGAATTTACTGTCCTTATTAACATCACCAAGATGAGGTGCTGCAAAAACAGTGTAATTCATGCAGTTTGCCGACTGACCGTTGCTGCCGAGTGTAACTCTTTCGTCCTTGCGCAGGCACCTGCTGTAAACTTCAAAAGTTACATCATTACTTGAGCTTATCTGCATCGAAGTCTTCTGCCAGTCTCTGAGCCATTCAGGTACATTTTCAACACGAATATCCAACGCAGTATATACTGTCATATTCTGACCTGCTCTGAATGAAGCCTGTACTCCTTCCGAAAACTTGCCATCACAGTCAGTATGTATATACTCTGCTCCTTTTAAAAGTTCAGGCAAAGCGAGGTATGTGAACTCTCTGTCTGTATACAGCTTGTCACATTCAGCTATTCCCTTTTTGACAGTCCATACTGCCCCGTTTTCAATATTCAAGTCAGTAATTAATTCACCGCTGAGTTGTACAGGCGTTGTCTGAACAGGCTGCTCGTTCATTTTTATGCTTGGAGCTGTAACATAACCTGCCGATGGATAACCTGCCTTTGTAAAAACTGCATAGGTATAATTTGCCGCAGATGACTGCGCTCCGGTATACTTTGTGCAGTAATTCTTTGCCTCCTCTGCTGATTTCACGGAATATGTATAATTTGCATTCGGACGCCATGTGCATTTTATCGCTTTCCCTTCGATCTGTGTACGTTTGCAGCTTACAAATACAGATCCGCTCTCTGCATAAGAACCGGGATATGTGACCTCATTCCAGTCACATATAACATTTCCTCCGTTGCTGTAATAACAATTTTCAGCGTAGATCTTTGAAGCAGTATGTACAGTGTATGCCATGCTGAACTTATCGACATAGTTGTTGAATGAATGGAAATATCCGTATCGCATAAGAGCAGGTGCTCGGGTAAGGGTATCCTTGTAATAATTATCAGCAAGTGTAGCAAGCGGATGATTATTGTAAATCTTGTAAGTGGCTTCGTCATCAGCAGGATAGCCAAGAAGTACGCCGTATTCGTGAAGTCCGAACTTGTTGTCGGAGATAGTGATGAAGTCAGTTGTTCCCTTGAAGTTGAGGAATTTATCCCAATCATCCAGCTTTGTTGAAGCTCCGTTAAGCTTATCATGTCCGACAAATTCACAATGGTCTATCCAAAAGTTAGTACCATAGGCAAACTCCCAGATATTGTCATTATTCAGTTCTTTGTCATGGGATATCCTTATATTGCGGAGAATTATATCATGTCCCGGACCATATGTCTCATTATATGTCTGAAAGTACACGTTATAAAGAGAGTTAGCACCATAGCTTCCGATGACGGTTTTATTTGGCTGCATATAGATTATTGCGTCTTTAAAACGGTAACGCCCATTACTGTCCTTAGTATACGTGCCTGTTTTGCTGATGTTCTTTGTTATGACGATAGTACAGGGATCGGTACTTGTACAAGCAGCTTTGAGCTGATCAAAATTCTGTACTTCTACAACTTTTCCGAGTGCTCCTCCTATATCACAAGCCTTTACTCTTCCGCTCATATCCTTTGAATAGCCTGCAAATCCCTGCAATCCAACAGAATTGAGAAGCCATTTCTGTTCATTTCTGCCGCTGTATTTTGAGATCACAAGCTTATTGCCACTGTTGGTAAGAGCCATATCAGTGTTCTCATAGTTCACTATCTTGTAGTAAAGATCATGACCATAGCTGTCTTTCTGAATCGGTACTACATACCAATGCTGAGTCTTTTCACTCTCGCTTCCGAAGATCACGCATGCAGTGCCTTCGACTGCATTATATCCGATTGCTGTAAGCAGTCTTCCGGTGCCCATATTTGTCAACTTGTAGAAACTACCTTTGCTGTCTGTACCAACATAGTCGAAGCGCCAGTTTTCATTCTGAGAGTTTTTGAGTTCTGAGGCAACAACAGCTGATTTATCATCATATCCGGAGATATTCAGATGCCTGCTGTTATCATATGTACTTATGCGCAGCAATACAGCTGGATGATTCGCTGATGCTGCTTCAGCGCTGAGGAAGGCAAGCAGCTCTGCGACCGCCAAAGTAATTATTGCTGTAAAAACACAAGCAAACGCAAACACTTTTGATGGACATATCTTCCTCATCATAAAACCTCATTGGGGAAAAGGCTATATCCAGCCCAAAAGAATACCGCTTGCAGTATATTGGATAATTGTGCAGATGTCCGCATTACCGCTTTTTCTATATATAATAATAAAACAGAACGCTCATCTGTTTAATGCTATTTTCGAGCAAAATAATGATGTTTTTTATCAAAAAAGGGAGCTGTAAAGCTCCCTTCGTTCACTTATTCTGTTTTCTGTATTGTATTGCGGTCATGCCGCACTTTTCCTTGAACTGACGCATAAAATGGCTCTCATTATTGTATCCGCACTGCTCTGCTATCTCCTGTATACGCATATCTGTATTCATAAGAAGCTGCATTGCACGTTTAATTCTTGCAGAGATGATATCGTCCTTTATTGTGACACCGAAAAGCTGCTTATACAGTCTTTGCAGATGACTTCTGCTTATTCCTATATCACGCGAAACAGAGTCCATATCACGTTCTTTCTGCGGCTGTGAGATAAGGCTTCTCCTAAGGCGGTATATCTGCTCCTTATAGTCAATATAATTGCTCTCGGCAGCATTCTTTTTATCATTAAGGGATTGTACAGACTCATAAACGAGTTTTTCAACAGCAGAGCTTTCCACAGTGTTCACAACAGTGATATTCGTAACAAATTCGGGAAGTCTTACATCACCGAAGCGTTCACGCAGTCCCACTTCAATTGCAGCAATAAGGTTCTCGGAGGTATTGACTATCCCCTCCTGTTCCTGAGACGGCAGAATAATTGCATAAATACTATCGCTTATCCTTCCGAAGAGTCTTTTTATACATAAGCTCATCATTATACTGTCAATGGACCCCTTCAGATCTATGGAATTTATCTGCTCGGGATAGTATGTGATGAGGAGAAGATAACTGCTCTTTTGTTCGTTTTTGTATTTGTTTATCATTTCAGGAACACGGATCATAAAACCGCGTCTGTTGAAAACACCTGTCACAGGATCGGTCTCAGACAGTTTTTCAAGCTGACTTTTATAATACTGTTCATAGATCATCTTCTGTAGACTCTTCACTCCATTGGCAACTGCATCACACCAGCTTACAAAATGCTCGTCAAGAGAAATAAACCGCGTATCGGGATAAGCCATTGCAAGGTAACCGAAGATCTGTCCGCTGCAATGTAGCGACGTCAATACAATGAGATGAGGAGTGTGAGGGTGTGTAAGTGCAGGAAGAACATCTGCTGTCTTGAAACTGTAAAACGACTCATCGTTGCCTTTGCTGCGCTTGGACAGGAGCATATACATCTCATCCGGATATCCGTACTGCCTGAAATCATCGGGATTATCCATATTTCCTTTCCAGTCGCTGCAAAGGCACACATCAAGCCATTCTGCGCTGCTGAATATATGTCCTACCTCGTTTATTCTCTCAGAAAGCTCTTTTACATCTGACGTACCTGACATATGATAAATATAGTCGGTAGCTATAAACTGTCTCTTTTCCCTGCTTCTGAGTATCATATCAAACAAATTCGGATCTATCTCAGTTTCTTTGGAACAGCCGCAGCTTTTTCCATAGCGTATGCTCTGGGCAAACAGCTTCTGCTCAGGAGCAGTTCCGCTTATCATACCGTGCAATCTGCAAACAGCTTCAGCTCCGAATTGTTTATCACGTCCTGTTATTGTAGTAAGAGACGGCTTGCAGAACAATGAATCGACCTCGCCGTCAAATCCTGTTACCTTTACATCCTCGGGAACTCTTATACCATTTTCCGTTAGTGTTTCGATAAGGGTTATTGCCATAGCATCATTACAACAAACGACCGCATCCGGACATTCTATTCTGCCTCCTGCGATATCGAGCCCCAGCTTTTCGGGAATATCTTTCCAGAACCAGCCGTAGAACACGTCTTTATCCTCTATAACTATGCCGCAGTCTGCGCAGGCATCCTTAAAGCCTCTGAGTCTCTCCTCAGAGGACTTGTGATCAGGCACACCTGCAAGACAATATAGCTTCCTGCATCCGTGTTCATCAGTCAAATGTCGGGTTATCATGTACATACTGCTGTACTCGTCCGCCTCCATAGACTGAGTTTTCGGGACTTCTCCTCCAAGAACAAGGCAAGGAGTATATGTCTGTGAAACATAATCGGAGATCTTGTCTATGACCTCCTGTGTATGAAAGCGCTCGTATGCATATATTATCCCGTCAAGCTCATGAATACAGACGAGAGTGTAAATATTCTCAAGTCCTGCGATGTATGCATCATACTGAATTCCTCGCATAGAATTGAATACGCCTGTGTATACTATAAGATCATACCCGAGTTTTTTTGCCTGTACGTATGCTCCTTCAACAAAATCATAATCCAACGGACTGTTTATCTCAGGAACAATAAGTCCAAACCTGCCTTTAGCATTCACGACGGTACCTCCTTTTCACAGCATCGTTTCCTATAACTACTATTTTAATCTATAAACAAAAAAATGTCAATGAATCTTGTAAAAGTTCCGATATTTTCTTATGGCACCAAGAAAAAAGCAGAGAGCTGATGTTTAGTACAAAAGCTCTCTGCTTTTCTGAGGGATGATAATATGAACAAGTATTATCAGTGATATCTTCTTTTCAGCTTAATTTGAAGAAATAATGAGCTTTCTCATCATTACCATGTCAAATGCATCTATCCTTCCGTCATTGTAAAGATCTCCGGCTGTCCAGTCTGTAAGCTCACCTGCTCCGAGCAGGAATTTCTGCATCATTACGAGATCTGCAACGTTAAAGCTGCCGTCCGCATTTACATCGCCTATGATCTTTTCAGGTGCTTTTTCGAGAGCTGCCGGCTCCAGAATGAACTTCTGTCCGTCTCCGCCCCAATATTCCCACTGGCAGATATTTGTGCCGTCCTCAAGGCTTATCTCGTATACGTCTGCACACCTTGTACCGCCAGATGAGACTGTGAGCAGTGAATATGTGCCGTCCTTACCGCACTGAATTTTGAATTTCTGAGAGCTGTCTCCTTTGAATTCTGCCAGCTTTATATCAGCACCGTCCTCAGTTGAGTTATTCTCCACTGTAAGTGCTTTGCCGTCAGCTGTCTGGATCGTGTATGTGCCATCATTCTGCTTGGTAATGTTCCAGCTCTGTGCATTGCTCTGTACTGCACTTCCGTTTTTCTCAGCAATATACCTTCCGCTGTTGAGGCTCTTTATTGTGTATTCACCGCTTGTGACTGATGGACGGACCGCCTCTATTCTCCAGAGCTGACAGTCGTACTCATTATAAGGGTACTGTGCGATATTTCCGCCGTTTTCAGTAGACCACTCAAACACGTCGAGGGCACTCTTGCCTGCTGAACACTTTGAAACAATCCCATAATAGTTTCCACTCTTAACCAGCCTGAAAAGCTGGTTGTCAGAACCTGTATATGTCTGTAATTCCACATTGATACCGTCGCTTGCGGAATTCTCTGCAACTGCTATGCACTTGCCCTCATCACCAAGAGAAACGATGCGGAAGTATCTGTCGTCCACGGCAACCAGTCTCCACTGCTGTGCCCAGGACTTGTTGAAATCCCACTGCTGGATATTTGTACCTGCGTCCAGTGCTCCCTCAGGGAGATCAATGGCGAGTCCGCTGTTTTTGTTGGTTATATAGTATGTTGCTCCGCTGATGAGATCTGTTCCGCTGAGCTTTACAGACTTGCTCTGCTCGCCCACTGTGTCAGGAGCCATAATCAGCTCGGCATCGGCATTTGTGTAATCAGCAAGGGAAGCTCTTTCACTGCCGGTGAACTTCTTGTTCTGAGCGCCCCAGATGCACTGATTGTTGCTGCCCTGAGCGGTGAAGGACATTACCTTAGTGCCCTTTTCGTTCTCAGCTGCAATGAAGAAGCCGCTGTAACGCTGATTTCCGATAGTGATAGTTGCAGCAGCGCTGTCAGGAGCCTGCTCCCACTTGCCGGAAACCGCTCCGGAAATGGTGTGGTCGGCATTGAGCTTGATGTTCTGGTAGTTGATGAGGTTTGCATTTGTACCATTGCCGTGGTTGATATATTCGTAATCGCCAACAATATCTGATTCTTCATAGCCGCCCTCGGAGATATGGTCTCCGCCGTATTCAAACGGTGTTGCAACAGGCCAGCCGTCCTCGTTGAAGAACATTTCGTGAACTCTTACCTGATGCATATTGTTATTCTGGAAACGTGTGTGGTAGAAAAGATACCAGCGTCCATCGTCATCTCTGAGGACAGAGTTGTGACCCGGAGCAAAATATGCTGCGTCCAGTGTGCTGAACTTGTAATTGCCCATTACCTTCAGACCAACGCTGTCAAGGTTTGTGCCGGGGTCAAGAACTGCTTTTCTTCCTGCCGCATCTGTAAATGGACCTAACGGACTCTTTGAGCGTGATACACGCATATTATATCCGCCGTCCCATGCAAGACCTCCGTAGGTAGTCCAGAGATAATAGTAGCCATTATCCGGATTGTATTCAATGAACGGTCCCTCACCTGACTTTCCGTAACCGCCTGCGATCTTGGTACCAAAATAGCTGTCGACCATTCTGCCGTCTGATGTAGTTCCGGTCTTTGGATGGATAACACGGCCTGTTTTCGGATTTATCTCAAGGGTAAATATACCGCCTGACCACGAACCGTATGTCATATACATCTTACCATCAGTGCCATAGTAAATAGTAGGGTCGATAGCATTCGGGAAGAGCTGGTTGTTGAAATTATTTCCGCTGAACCAACTGTTATTCATTGTTACCTCACCCTTTTCGATAAGGTTATCAACGTTTGTAGTTGTGTATTTCTTGTTTACATTTTTCGTGGCACTTGATACATACTGATCATTCTTGGTGAAGCCGGAATATATAAGTGTATCACCGAATGTATAAGGTCCCTGTATGTTCTTTGATGTAGCAAAACATATAACTGATCTTATATAAGTAGAGGACGTACAGAAATACATAACGTATGCACCTTTTGTTCCGTCTGCGTTCTGGTAATCAGGGTTCCAGATAACGTCAGGAGCCCATACTGCGAATCCGCCGGCACAGTCCTCTAAATCCTCGCCACTCCATGCAAATGCCTTTTTCAGATTTTCCGACAAATTACCGAACTCCACATTATTCGTTCTGGCATATCCATTTGAAAAACGTGTCCAGTTCTGAAGGTCGTTAGATTTTGCTGCCTCAATATGCGAACCAAAGATGTAATAAGTGTTTCCGTCCTTAATGATAGACGGGTCGTGAACTGAAACTCTTGCTTTGTTCGCCGCTGCATCTGATGCCATAAAATGAGACGGAATGTGTGTTGAAACCGTAAGCATAGCACCTGAGAGGACAAGTGCAGCCGCCTTTTTCAGAATATCCAATTTCATAATAAACTCCTTCCGAAGTACTCATCACCTGTGTACTTCATTATTATCATAATTACAGTATCTTATCGACACTGATCATTCAATTCCGAGAAGATATTTCTGCATACTCACTGCATCGGAAATGTTTATTGCTCCATCACCATTCATATCTGCTACAAGCTGACTCTCCTCATCTGCAAGTCCATGTATCAATGCCTTACGCAGCAGGACCATATCAAATCCATCAACGTGACCATCATTATCCATATCACCCAAGATATAGCTTATCTTCTCCTTCTCGCCTGCTAACACCACATAATTCACAATGCCGCTGTTTGCTATCTTGCCAAGTATCACCTCAGTATCTGCCGGAAAGTCCTTTTTATAAACGTTATATGTAACAACAGGGTCTCCGTCATCAGTCAGAGTCATGCTCGTTTTTTTCCAGTCTGATAACCAGTCCGGAGTTTCTCCGATACGAGAGTCGAGACCGATATAGACTGTCTCGTCCACAGCCGCTGTGAATCTTGCCTCTATGTCCGTAAATTTCTTGGAATCGCAGGCTGTTCTTATCCACTCGGCATTCTTTAGTTTATCAGGAACAGATGTGAATCTGAATGCTCTGTCTCCGAAGACCTCAGTTCCCGCATCAATGCCGTTCTGTATTGACCAGTTAGCTCTGTTGGCACTGTCATTGACCTCCAGAGACTTTATGTACTTTCCGTCAGTGATCTGTTCAGGCGCGGTGCTGTTTCCGTTCCCGATGAGTGAAAAGTCATCAAAGAACACCCAGTTGCCCGCATTTGCATCGGAGTAGATGCCGACCTGTATCTTCCCATTAGTAACAACTATATCTGAGATTGACACCTCCTGCCAGCTGTCTATCTTTTTGTTCAGAGCTATCTGCCTTTCATTTCCGCCATAGTCTTTTACATAGATATAACTCTGATTCTGACCGCCGCTCGAGCGGACCCACGCCTTGAGCGTATATGTGCCGTTTGGGACTGCTGCATCCTGAGAGAGAGTCGCTTTGTAGGGGCTGTCGCTCCATTGCTGAGCACTCCAGTTACCTGTTTTGGCGCTGTTTTTATTGCTGTTGCCAGTGCCTGATGCCTTCCAGCCAGCAAGAGTAGTCTGTGAAACTCTGTCTGCCTCAAAGCTTGGATTAAGGATATAATTATTGCCGGCGCCGACGCTCCACTGACCGGTCACAGAGTCAAGCTCCCATTCGCTCAGGGAATTGAACTGCACGTCATTTCCGTTCACAGTAAGAGGCACCCACTGATTATATCCAATACCATTTCCTGCAAAATCGCTCCAACGGTCTCCGCAGAAAATAACAGTTTCTTCCTTTGAACCTTTAACTGTGTAGAAAAAACCTGTCTGTGTAACATGAGAGAAATCATTATCTGTTCCGCCCATTACCTTCCAGCCGGAGTACGGACCATTAATGTTGTCGGCAACCATATAGTAGCTGTGAGAGGAGTTCCAGCCATGAAGATCGGAGGCGCAAAAATAATATTTGCCCTTGTACTTGAACATACAGTTGCCTTCACGTCCGCTTCCCTTGGCGACCTCAACTGCCGGCTCAGCATACAAGAAATCCGATTCACGCAGTTTTGAAACATACTGATGACCACGTCCGCCTTTATTTGAGCAGATAAGGTAAGCCTGCCCGTCATCGTCCACAAATATAGTCTGGTCGCCTGTTCCCTGCTTCTGCACATTTGTTATCTGATCCTGTACGTTCTCGACCCTGAAGTTACCAGTGGGAGAATCACAAGATGCAAACATCACGCTCTCGTTATACTGTGCAACAAGTACGTATCGTTTTGATTTCGGACAATAGGCAACTCCAAGACGTCCGAACCAGTACGCAAATCCGAAATTCTTCGTTGATGCCGTAAGCACGTCATTCTCAAACTTCCAGTTTACAAGGTCTTTTGACGAATAGCAGGTAACAGAAACAAATCCCGTGTCGTTGTTTTTCTTTGATGGATTTGCTGCATAGGTCTCTGCCCCCCTATAATGCACACCGTACCAGTAATAGGTATCACCGAACTTGAAAACTCCTCCGCCCTGAGAGTATATATATTTGCCGGAGGTATCTTTCCAGAAAGTATCATTGACGATCGTATTTGATGCAGCTTTTGCCGTCATAGTATCACGGTCGTTGAACTGCACCGCATGATACACCGGTAAAGCAAGAGCGGCGGATAAAACGATGCTTGTCATTTTCTTGTGTATATTCATTTATATCCCTCCTTTATCTGTGCGATCAACGCTCATCTTGATTTAATATTACAATAACGCACAATAAAAGTAAATGACATTATTTATCATATTCATTACCTTTTTTATCAGGAAACTACGCACCCATTCCATTTAAATCCATTCGTTGCGGCAGTCACGCGACTCATTCAGTGCTATAACAATCCATTCCAAATACCTCCTCAGATTCTACTGTACCAGGTAATGAAACGCGGAAGGTTTAGGTTCTTGTACAGAGAGGTGTGCAGGTTCAACTCCTGTTACCCGCACCAATAATTAAGCCGCAGGTCTCCCTGCGGCTATTTTCATACCTATTCATTGATCTCGAAGCACACCGAACTCGAATCCTTGAAGTCACCGTTGAATTCAAGGTTTACATCAAGGCTGCCGTCCTCGTTTTCGTGTACGTTTATCTTCCGAACGAGCAGGCGCAAATTCGCATCCGAGATGTACGGCTCGAGCAGCACCTCGTCGAGCAGCTCTGCTGTGGACATCAGTTCGTCGCGGCGCTTCTTGCTGAGTTCGTCGAACTTCCTGCATTCCTCTATTTTCTTTGTCAGCTCCGCTATCTCAGCTTCTCGCTTTTCAATCATAGAGTTGTAGATCTTAGCGTGTTCGCGATCGCCGATGCGTTCCATTATAAGTTCCTCGATCTGCCCCTTGAGGCTAACTATCTTCTCGCTATAATCCCTTATCATTTTATCGTACTTAGGTTTCTTCCTGTTCCAATCTTTGACTATTTCATCGTACTTCTTACTGGAATCAAGAATCTCGTTTCTTAGCATTGCAAGCTCGCTATGGATAATGTCATCGAGCTGAGGTTCGCGTATCGTATGAGCGGTGCAGTATTCGTTACCGTATCGATGGTTGTTGTTGCAGGTGTACTCCACCCAAGAGTTTCCTGCGACCGTCCGCTTCTTGGCAATGAGGCTCGCTCCGCATTCGGCACATTTTATCATGCCACAGTACCTATGGATAACACTTCCGTACTTCGCCCTCGCGTGATTTTTCAGTCTGCTTTCAAGCAGTATCTGTGCCTGCTCGAAGGTCTCGCGGTCGATAATCGCAGGCATGAAGTT
>CACWPR010000070.1 GCA_902762855.1 Ruminococcus flavefaciens | reverse complement strand
CCTTGACATACGTCAGTATGCCTGCGGAATTTCTATACAATCTGACGAAAAATCTCACGGCGCATCTTCAGCACAATCTTTGTGCGGTATTGCCTTAAAAATATCTTTCCAAAGCAGCATCATCACCAATATGTCGGTTGAAGGCTACGCTTCCAGATATGAGGATATTTCCTACTGCGGAGAGTCATTGTATCAGGACATCCTCGACTGGGAAGGCACCAGCGATGTGACCTATGAGCTCGTTGATGTGAACGGGTTCAAGGCCGCTGAGATCAATTATAAACGTGACCCCGGAGACGGCCTAACCGGCTACAGTGATTACATCGCTGTATGTGAGGGCATGGAGTTCAGGATATTTGCTTTCTACCCTGCTGAAAATGCCGGGCAGGCCATACCTGTTATAAAAAGCATTATGGAAAGCGCTGTCTATACCTCGGACTACAGGCTCCCTACCGGACAGCAGCACGTCGAAAATGATGTGTACTCACTGGACTTCGGCCCTGAATGGGTCATGAGGGCTGAATCAAAAAGCGAAAAAAAGCTCAAGGATGACGGTCTGGAATTCTCACATATGTTCACCCCTGCAAAGGCATCGAATGCCGCTGAGTCCGCTTGTCTGCTGACTATCGAAGGAGGCCCTATGAAAGGTGTCTCTGCGGCTGAAAAGGCCAACAGCACATACCAGGTGCTGTCTGAAAATGACAGGATCTATGAGCTCGAACGCTCCAGCTCGGAATTGCTGGATAATACCGCTGAGGAAGTCAGCTACAGACTCGGCTCCGGCAGCACAGCAGTGAACGTAACTGACAGATATATCGACCTTGACGGCAGGCTCTTGAAAATACATACCTTCAGCTCTGCCTATGAAAACAATGACGACATCATAAGAAGGCTGAATGAGCTTATCGGAGCTATTGAGCTCAAATGAATATAAACACTATTTTTGGAGGAACTATCAATGAAAAACGTATTAGTAGTAGGCGGAGGCGGCCGTGAGCACGCCATAATCATGAAACTGGCTGAGAGCCCTAAGGTTGACAAGATATACTGCACTCCCGGAAACGGCGGTATATCTAAGTATGCCCAGTGTTTCAATGTGGGTGCTACCGACATCGACGGTGTTGTTGCCCTGGCTAAGGAGCTCAGACCTGATATGGTCGTTGTCGCTCCCGATGACCCGCTTGTGCTGGGAATGGCTGACGCTCTCGAAAAGGAAGGCTTCATGGTATTCGGCCCTAAGGCTAATGCCGCTATCATCGAGGGCTCAAAGGTGTTCTCCAAGGAGCTCATGAAAAAGTACAACATCCCTACTGCCTTCTACGAGGTGTTCACCGAGTCCGATAAAGCTATCGCTTACCTCAAAGAACAGAACAGCTACCCTGCTGTTATCAAGGCTGACGGACTTGCTCTCGGTAAAGGCGTTATCATCGCTCAGAATGAGGAGGAGGCTGTTGCTGCTGTTCACGAGATGATAGATGAGCTGAAATTCGGCAAGAGCTCCGCACGTATAGTTATCGAGGAATTCCTCACCGGCCCCGAAGTATCTGTTCTCAGCTTTACTGACGGCAAGACTGTTGTTCCTATGATATCCTCCATGGACCACAAGAGAGCTCTCGACGGCGACAAGGGACTCAATACCGGCGGTATGGGTACTGTTTCCCCAAATCCCTGCTACACTGAGGACATCGCCAAGGAGTGCATGGAAAAGATATTCCTCCCCACTATAAACGCTATGAACGCTGAAGGACGCACCTTTGAGGGATGCCTCTACTTCGGTCTTATGATAACTCCCAAGGGTCCCAAGGTTATTGAGTACAACTGCCGCTTCGGTGACCCTGAGACACAGGTAGTCCTCCCCATGCTGGACGCTGACCTCTACGACGTTTTCGAGGCTGTATGCACTCATACCCTTGACAAAATGGACATCAAGTGGCACTCCGGAAGCTGTGCCTGCGTTATCATGGCAAGCGGCGGCTACCCTGAGAGCTACCCCAAGGGCATCGAGATGAAGGGCTTCGACGATATGGGACAGGTCGAGGGCTGCTTCGTTTACCATGCAGGCACCAAGCTCTCAGAGGACGGAAAGTTCCTCACAAACGGAGGCCGTGTCATCGGTGTGACTGCTAAGGGCGAGTCCCTCCAGGCTGCTCTGGATAAGGCATACGAGGGTGTTGCTAAGATAGACTTCGAGGGCGCTCATTACAGAAAAGACATCGGACAGCGTGCTCTTAAAGCCCTGAGCTGAGGATGCCGTCATGCATAGGAAATTAAAACTGGGCCTTGACCTGGGACTGGGCGGAAATGTGGTATTCCTCATTTTCGCCGTCCTGACCTACGTCTATATGCGGCTCTCTGCCAAGGCCAGTGATAAGACACTGCTGGGACTGGAGAGATTCGAGTACTTCCTGCTGTTCCTGGGATTTGCAATGCTCCTTGCATCTGCCTTCTTCCTGACAGCTACCCTGCGAATGAGGGCAAAGTTCAAGATAGCCTACTGGGTCTACATCTGCATGGAGGCCTTCATAATGTACTGCGAGCTGAACTCCTATGAGACCAAGTCCTTCTACCACCCCTACTCCCTGGGACTTGCCATTGCTCACGCTCTCATATCAGCGGCGATATGCTTCACCTTCATCCAGCTCGACCCCTACAAAAAGCCCTTTGAGATACTGATAATCGTCTGCATCGGCATCATACTTGCCGGCATGATGGGAAATATCCTTGAGATAAGGCTCTATTTCAGCGTTATCACCAATGCCGCTGCCTATGCTCTGATGTTCGGCGGTATAAAGTATATGCTCTCCAAGGAGATAGTGGAGATAGACTGTCACGGCGATGCCGCCCGTGTGGCTGAATACCGTGGTTTCTTCGACGATACTCCCAGTGAGCCTACCGACGCTCAGAAGGCTGCCCAGAATAAAGATAACGAGAGTAATGAAGAATAATATATGCCCCTCGGAGACATACTCTGAGGGGCATTTTTTGACCTGCGGCATCCGTTCACCCAATAAGTGGCCTGAGCTGTATGCCGTTTACGGCAGCGGCGGCGGATTCTGGGATAAGACTGAACTCAGCCACCAGCGACGCCGGCTTGTTTACCCAGTCGTCCTGACGCATGGGTACGAAAAAGTAGCTTTTCCGGTTGAAGAGCTCCCCTAAATTCTTCGCAGAGCCAAGCAGAGAGTCGTTGGAGGCTATCGCCAGCAGCACCGGTCTCCCCCGGCGCAGGTGAGACTTCACTGCCATGGTAACTGCTCCGTCTGTGATGCTGTTGGCCAGCTTTGCGGCAGTATTGGAGGTACAGGGAGCAACTATCATCAGGTCAGTCATCGCTTTCGGTCCTATAGGCTCTGCGGCGGAAATATCTGTAATGACCTCCCGGCCGGCTATATACCGCAGTCTGGACAGGTTGTCGGCGCCTTTTCCGAAGCGTGTGTCCGTGGATGCCGCATTCTCTGACATTATGGGTATCAGCTCCGCACCTGCCTCCCGGAGGACGACTGCCTGCTCAAAGCTCTGCTCGAAGGTGCAGAAGGAGCCTGTCATTGCATAGCCTATTTTCAGGCCTTTCAGTGACTCAAACATTCTGTCCGCCCTCCTCGCTCAGTATCAGCTCCACTGTCTCAGCTATCATCTGTCCGGCAGTGACCGGGGCAGTCCTGCCGGGAAGTCCCAGGGCCCATATTGCAGTTATGCCCAGCTCTGACGCTGATTGGAAGTCTATCCCTCCCGGCTTGGACGCAAGGTCTATGAACAAAGTCTCTGTGCTGAATCCTCTGAGGACCTCCCGGTCAAATATCATGTCCGGAACTGTGTTGAACACCACCGTCCAGTCTGTCCCCATAGTCCCGGCAGTCAGCGGCTTTATGCCGTGTATCCTTGCACGGGCAGCACCTCTGGGATTCCTGACAACTACGCTCACATCAGCTCCGAAGCCTTTGAGTATCTCCGCTAAAGCCGTTCCTATCCTGCCCATTCCAACAATGAGCACTTTTGCTCCGCTGAGCGTCACCGGAAGCTCTTCAAGTGCTATGGCCACCGCTCCCTCGGCTGTGGGAACTGCATTGTTGAGACTGAGCTCCTCACGCTGCATATAGTCTATGAGACGATGCCCCGGAAAGGCCCTGGACAGATCTTCGCCGATGCGTCCTGCAAGTATCAGTGCTCCCGGTGCAAGCAGAGGCCGGATGTCCTCCGGTGTCAGAATCCCCTTGAAACAGGGTGATGTAATGCTCCCTTTATCAGTCAGCGGAGGTACCGGCAGCACTGCACAGTTAAAGCCCCCCTGGTCAGCAGGTACGAGTCCCTCCGGCAGGAGCTCCGGGTCAAATCCCACTGCGGCAGCAGCCGCTCTCCGGGAAAGCGCCTCTGCACAGGATATCTGCCTGAGGTCACCTCCGGCTATAAGTATTTTCATTTTATCCATATATCTAACTCCTATCATGATTATATCAGCTTTTCTGCCGTTTGTCTCATTATATGTCAGCAGCTCACCGGTGGTGAATGTGCGGCTGCCTGCGGGACTGTCTGACCGTCAGCTATTTTTTCGGAAAATCGGCTGTAAATTGTAAAAAAAGCCTTGCAATCCGTGAGAAAATATGATATAATTGATTTTGTATTGAGTAACGTACACTGACAGCCGCAATGCTGCGGCAGAAGGAGAGAATCATGAAAATGAAAAGATTTATTTGTTCCCTTACCGCTGGAGCAGCAGTGGCTATGACTGCCGCTATGAGCGCTATGCAGGCATTTGCCGAGGACGCTACAGAGGCTGCCTCTGAATCAGGAAGCGGCGGCGGAAGTACAGGCGCAGGTCTCCTGATGACCTTCCTTTCACTGGTAATTATGTTCGCCCTCCTCTACTTCATAGCTATCAAGCCTCAGAAGAAGAGAGACAAGGAGCTCAAGGATATGCAGCAGAACCTTGAAGTCGGCGACGAGATAGTTACCGGCGGCGGTATAGTTGGTTTCGTTGTCCGCACAGGTGAGGACACTGTCGTTATCGAGACAGGTACCGAGAGACAGAAGCTCCGCATCAAGACATGGGCTATCACTGAGAACGTTACCGCTGCTGAGAGACTCAAAGAGGCTAAGGCTGCGGCATCTGCCAAGAAGTCCGAGAGTGCAGGCCTTGCATCTGCTAAGCTGGCCGATGACGATGCTGAGGACTCCGGAAAGAAGTCCAAGAAGTCAAAGAAAAAGGACTCAGAAGAATAAAAAAATTATCCTCCGCATAGAATTGTATAAATTCTTATGCGGAGGTTTTTTATGCGCCGTCACCATCAGAGTCCCTGGAGCTTTACGTCCCTGAGCATAGCCATTTCTGCGGCTTTCGGAGGGACTGTCGTCATTTGCTTTTCTGCTGCAATGGCCGGAGTCACCTATCTATTTCTGAAAGAGATGATATTCGTGAAGTATATCGCCATTATCGCCCTTGTTCTGGGAGGCATCGCCTCCGGTTGGCTCTGCGGCAAGCTCCGGCGGAGACTTGGGCTGAAGGAAGGCGCCCTCTGCGGAGCCGCCCTCTACGTGCTCACAACGGCCCTGTCTCTCTTGCTCCTATCTCATATTCCCTCTCCTGCCAAACTCCTGCTGCTGACCGTTTCCGGCGCTTTGGGAGGTGTGTGGGGTGTTAATTCAAAAAGGATAGGTCATGGATAAAAAAGGACAGTCCGCAGACTGTCCTTTGTGTTTATAGTTGTTCCATATCCACCTCAGCGAAGTAACTGAGGATGTCATCAGAGCTTTGAGAATTGGCTCTCATTGAGACAACATAACCCTTTTCGGGGATGTAGGTCAGGACATAGGACCCGGAGCTGTTCTCTATACTTACCTCGAACTCCCCAGAACGGTTGGAGGCCGTTCCGCCGCTGACCTGCACCTGTGCGCTGTTTCCGCTCAGCTCTACAGGTGATGCTATATCGCTGTGAGTCACTGTAAAGCTCACCGGACGGCTCGTTTCAGTCTCGGTGAAGTGTACGTCGTACCAGCAGGCAGTAACGTCAAAGGAGATACTTTTCAGCTCGAACCTCTCCTCGTCAAGGCTTGGAAAAAGCAGCTTGTAGCCGTTGGAATTCTCCTCAAAGTCCTTTTTGAAGCTGTCAAGGGAATCGTAGCTGCGGATGTCATCCTCGACTTCTGAGACTGCATCCTCAGTTGCTGCCGGCGCCCCGGTCTCCGGCTCAGAGGACTCCGAGCTTGCTGAGGAACCACAGCCGGTAAGCAGGGCTGTGAAAATAATCAGACTAATTATCTTTTTCATAGCTATACCTCCTTTTTTTATTTATTATATCACCTCACCCTCCCGCCCGTCAATTATCACATTAAACAAAATTTTGTTTCACACTTTGTTGTATAAAAACAAAAACCGTCCCGAAGGACGGTTTTTTTATATCTTCGATCAAACGAGCTTGATGATAGCCATTTCTGCTGCGTCGCCGCGACGGGGACCGATCTTTACGATCTGTGTGTAACCACCGTTTCTGTCAGCATACTTGGGAGCGATCTCGTCGAAAACCTTCTTTGCAACGGACTCCTTTGTTACGTATGCGTATACCTGACGCTTGGAGTGCAGATCATCATTTTTACCGATAGTGATCATTTTCTCGGCAACTGCACGTACTTCCTTTGCTCTTGTAACGGTTGTTTCGATCTGGCCGTTTTCGAGCAGGAAAGTTACCATGCCTCTGAGCATAGCCTTTCTATGGTCAGTTGTTCTGCCCAGCTTTCTTGTACCCGGCATTGTAATTCACTCCTTTTTCGTATCAGTGCGCTTTCCGCACCTGTTATAGGTTTATTCCTCTTCTGAGCTGAGGTCGAAGCCAAGTGACTGGAGCTTCTCCTTAACCTCATCAAAGGATTTCTTTCCAAGGTTTCTAACCTTCATCATTTCTTCCTCAGACTTGTTTATCAAGTCATCTACGGTATTGATTCCGGCACGCTTTAAGCAATTGAATGAACGTACCGATAAGTCAAGGTCCTCGATAGTCATCTCAAGGATCTTCTCCTTGCCCTTTTCGTCCTTTTCTACAAGTACCTCTGCAAGTCCGGCCTCTTCGGAGAGGTCGATGAAGAGCTTGAGGTGCTCGCCAAGGAGATTTGCTGCCTGTGACAGTGCTTCCTTTGCAGAGATGGTACCATCGGTCCATACCTCCATTGTCAGCTTGTCATAGTCGGTCACCTGACCCAGACGAGTGTCCTCGACTGTGTAGTTTACCTTCAGAACAGGAGTATAGATGCTGTCTACGGCTATCACGTCAACAGGGAGATTTACCTGTTTCTTGTTCCTTTCGGCTGAAACATATCCTCTTCCTCTGTCTATTGTGATCTCCATGTAGAGCTTAGCGTCCTTGCCCAGTGTTGCTATGTGCATACCGGGATCAAGAATATTGACCTCAGAGTCGGTTTTTATATCTCCGGCTGTTATCTCGCATTCGCCCTCTGCCTCTATATAGACTGTCTTAGGGCCTTCTCCGTAGAGCTTGGCAGTCAGTCCTTTTATGGAGAGGATTATCTCTGTGACATCCTCTTTCACACCAGGAATTGTTGACAACTCATGGTGTACCGTACCATCCTTGCCCGAGAGCTTTACGGATGTTACGGCAACGCCCGGAAGTGAGGAGAGCAGCACACGTCTGAGGCTGTTTCCAAGTGTGATACCGTATCCACGCTCCAGCGGTGCTAAAACGAATTTGCCGTATTTGCCGTCACTTTTAAGCTCGACAATTTCAATATCAGGCTTATTAATTTTTTCCAGCATAAAAACCCTCCTATTTCACAATAAATATTCGTAATGAGTTCTGACGTATCAAGCAGCTTATTACTTGGAGTACAGCTCGACGATAAGGTGTGTTGCAACCTCGTAGTCGATGTCCTCTGCATTGGGGAGACGATTTACTGTTGCGGAGAAGTCGTCCTTGTTAGCTGTGAGCCAAACGGGAACGAGTCTGTCCTTAGTCTCTTCTACTGTTGTCTTGAACTTTTCAGAGGTCCTGTCCTTTTCACGGAGAGCGATAACGTCGCCGACCTTTACTCTATAGGAAGGAATGTTTACCTTCTTGCCGTTTACGGTGAAGTGGCTGTGAACAACGAGCTGTCTTGCCTCTCTTCTTGTGAGAGCCAGACCCATTCTGAAAACTACGCTGTCCAGTCTGGATTCGAGTACAGTGATAAGGTTATCACCGGCCTTACCCTCCATTTTCTCAGCGATCTCGAAGTAGTGATAGAACTGCTTCTCAAGTACGCCGTAGATGAACTTGAGCTTCTGCTTTTCCTTGAGCTGAAGTCCGTATTCAGAGATCTTCTTTCTGTTGTTTGCGTTCTTAAAGCGGATGGACTCCTTCTTGGAAACACCCATGACCGCAGGGCTGATACCTAAGTATCTGCATCTCTTGAGTATTGGTTCCTTCTGAACTGCCATTTTAATTACCTCCTCTGTGATTAGACACGACGTCTCTTAGGCGGACGGCATCCATTGTGGGGAATAGGAGTTACATCCTTGATCATTCTTACCTCAAGGCCTACGGTCTGGAGGGCTCTGATAGCAGCCTCACGGCCTGCGCCGGGTCCCTTTACGTAAACCTCAACGTTCTTGAGGCCGTGCTCCATTGCAGCCTTTGCAGCTGTCTCGGCAGCGGTCTGAGCTGCGAAAGGAGTGGACTTCTTGGATCCTCTGAATCCAAGCTCTCCTGCGCTTGCCCATGATATAGCATTACCTGCTGTATCTGTGATAGTAACGATGGTGTTATTGAAAGTGGACTGGATGTGTACAGCTCCGCTTTCGATATTCTTACGCTCTCTACGTCTTCTGATGGTAGAGACCTTTTTACCCTTCTGCTGTGCCAAAGCTCATGACCTCCTTACTTCTTCTTGTTAGCGATAGTCTTTACAGGGCCCTTGCGGGTTCTTGCGTTGGTCTTGGTTCTCTGTCCTCTTACGGGGAGACCCTTTCTGTGACGAACGCCTCTGTAGCAGCCTATTTCAACAAGTCTCTTGATGTTGAGTGCGACCTCACGGCGGAGATCACCTTCAACTGTATAGTTTGCATCGATATAGTCACGAAGCTTTGCTACATCCTCTTCTGCGAGATCCTTGACTCTTACATCAGGGTCAACGCCTGTGTTCTTGAGGATATCTGTTGCAGTCTGACGACCGATTCCGTAGATATAAGTGAGACCGATCTCGATTCTCTTATTCTTGGGAAGGTCAACACCGGCTATTCTTGCCATATTAAACTTGCACCTCCATTAAATGCATTACGTTGGATTAACCCTGACGCTGCTTGTGCTTAGGGTTTTCGCAGATCACCATGATCCTGCCTTTACGCTTTATAACCTTGCACTTTTCGCATATAGGTTTTACTGAAGGTCTTACTTTCATTTAAAATACCTCCTTTGGCGGATGGACGCTTTTGCTGCTGCGTCCTGTATTCTTACTTAACACGCCATGTTATACGGCCCTTTGAAAGGTCGTAGGGTGACATTTCGAGCTTTACCTTGTCACCTGGCACTATTCTGATATAATTCATTCTGAGCTTGCCGGAAACGTGGGAAAGTACCTCGTGGCCGTTCTCAAGCTGTACCTTGAACATTGCGTTGGGAAGTGCGTCTGTTACAACGCCCTCAACTTCGATCACATCTTCCTTAGACACTAAGACAACCTCCTTTTACTCTGAACGCATCGCTCTGAGCAGCGTCCTGAGTTTCTTATCGGTAATATCGCTGATATCTATCACACTGTCTGTCATGCTTATATGCTTTATATTCTTGCGCTTGGGATTTGCCAGCTTCCGGCTCTTTCCGTCAGCTATAAAACACAGACCGTTTTCGCATCCGGTCACCACAAAGTGGCCGCCGGCGTCTCTGCCGGCCTTGGCAATGACGACACTTCCTGTTTGTATCTTCACGATCGTTCCCCCTGTCAGGGCTGCGTCAATATGACGGGACCGTCAGGAGTTATTGCGATCATGTGCTCAAAATGAGCTGACAGTGAACCATTTTTGGTAACCACGGTCCAACCGTCTTTGAGGGTTTTGACATCGTCGCCCTTGACGTTTATCATAGGCTCGATGCATATCGTCATACCGGCTACCAGTCTGGGTCCGTGACCTGCCTTACCCCAGTTCGGTATCTCCGGTGATTCGTGAACCTCTCTGCCGATACCGTGGCCGCAGTAATTTCTTACGATTCCGTAGCCTCGTGAAGCACAATACTCTTCAACAGCATGAGAAATATCTCCGATCCTTGCGCCTACCTGTGCCTGAGCGATGCCCTCGAAAAGGCTCTTCTCTGTGACCTCAAGCAATGCCTTGGCTTCATCAGAAATTTTACCCACAGGGAAGGTCCAGCAGCTGTCTCCGTTGAAGCCCTTGTAGGCCGCTCCGGTATCTATGCTGACGATATCGCCTTCCTTTAATCTGTGGCTGGACTTTGGGATCCCGTGAATGATCTCCTCATTTACGGAGATGCAGGCATTTGCGGGGAACCCGTACAGTCCTTTAAAGCAGGATTTACAGCCGTGTCTTGCGTAATATTCGCCCACCAGCTTATCAACATCGAGAGTTGACATACCCGGCCTTAATTTTTCGCCCGCATACCATATTGCGCCGCAGGTTATTCGGCCTGCTTCACGCATTATGGCAAGTTCGGACTGGGATTTTATAGTTATGCTCATTACTTTTCTACTCCTACAGCAGCAAGTGTGAGCTTTGAAGTATCTGCTACTTCCTCCTGGCCCTCTACTGTCACCAGCTTACCCTGTTTCTCGTAGTAGTCCTTGAGGGGAGCAGTCTTTTCGTGGTATGTTGCGAGTCTGTCCAGTACGACTTCGGGCTGGTCGTCCTTACGGATAACAGTCTTTGCGCCGCACTTGTCGCAAATGCCCTCAACCTTTGAAGGCTTATACTGGATGTGATAGGATGCGCCGCAGCCTTCGCAGACTCTTCTGCCGGAGACTCTCTGCTTGATCGTCTCGTCTGCTACGTTTATCTCTATCACTTTGTCTATCTGGATGCCCATTGAGTCAAGAGCCTCAGCCTGAGGAACTGTTCTGGGGAAACCGTCGAGGATGAAACCGTTCTTGCAGTCGTCCTCTGCGATCCTGTCCTTCAGGATACCGATAACGATATCGTCGGAAACCAGAGCGCCGGCGTCCATAGCTGCCTTAGCCTTGAGGCCGTACTCGGTGCCGTTCTTGGCAGCCTCACGAAGGATATTGCCTGTTGAGATCTGGGGGATGTTCAGTGCATCGGATACTACCTCTGCCTGTGTTCCCTTTCCTGCGCCGGGAGCGCCTAAAAAGATAAGGTTCATATTCAGTCCTCCTTACGATAAGAAGCCCTTGTGATGACGCATCATCAGGTGGGATTCAAGTGTACGTGTTGTTTCCAGAGCAACAGATACTGCAATGAGTATTGTTGTACCGCCCATTGAGAGTACCATGAGGTTATTGTCTGCCTTACCGATGAGTATCGGGATCACAGCGATAACACCGAGGAAGAACGCACCTACCAGAGTGATCTTATTGAGGACTCTCTGGATGTAGTCAGATGTGGGCTTACCAGGTCTGATGCCGGGGATGCCGCCGTTTGACTGACGAAGGTTGTTTGCGATCTCTATAGGGTTATACTGGATGGAAACGTAGAAATAGTTGAAAGCGATGATGAGTATGAAGTAGAGTATTGCGTAGCTCCAGCTTGTTCTCTTGAAGAACTCGCAGAAGTGATAGTAGAAGCCGCTTGTTGTTGTAGGCTCGCCCTTGAACATCTGGATGGTCTGGGGCAGTGCCATGAATGACATAGCGAAGATGATAGGCATAACGCCGCTCATGCACACCTTTATCGGGATGTGTGTCTTCTGTCCGCCGTACTGCTTTCTTCCTACGACACGCTTTGCATACTGTATCGGGATACGTCTTTCTGCTTCGTTCATGAAAACGATGAAAGCGATCTCTGCTATGATGAATAATACATAGCCTATAGCCACGAAGAGATACTTTTCGGGCTGGTCCTTTACGAGCTGGACGAGAACGCCAGCGTCTACAGGGAATCTTGCTGCGATACCGGCAAAGAGGAGCATGGATATACCGTTTCCAATACCGTTATCGCTTATGCGGTTACCCATCCATACTACAAGTGCTGCACCTGCAACAAAAAGGAGGATGATAACTGCCGCTGAAAAATACTGTTCAAAGTTCTTGCCTCTGTAGAGGACTGCGTACTTTGTAACACCGTCCACCTCTGCGGACATCCTTGTCAGGGTGATGTAGTAGGCAAATGCCATGAAGAAAGCAAGTACTATTGAAACGAAGCCTGTGATCTTGTCGAGCTTCTTTCGTCCTTCCTCGCCCTCATCCCTGAGACGTTCAAGTGGAGGCAGCGCATAAGTCAGGAGCTGCATTATGATGGATGCGTTGATGAATGGTGTTATTGAGAGTGAGAAGATAGTGGCCTGTGACAGCGCACCACCGGTGATGATATTCAGATATTCCAGGAAGTTGCCGTTGGTAGCGGACTTATCCATCCACTCACCAACAACAGCCGGATCGAGGAAGGGAACTGTTACAGCAGCTCCGAATCTGAATATAACGATCATGAATAATGTGTAGAGTAGCTTTTTCCTTATTTCGGGAACACGCCAGGCGTTTTTCAGCGTCTTGAACACATTACATCACCTCTGCCTTCCCGCCAGCCTTTTCGATTTTTTCGATAGCGCTCTGTGAGAATTTAGCAGCCTTTACAGTTAAATTAGCAGTAAGCTCTCCGTTGCCGAGGATCTTAACGCCGTCGTAAACCTTCTTTACCAGACCAGAAGCTACGAGGAGCTCTGTATCAACTACAGTGCCGTCCTTGAACTTGTTGAGGTCGGATACGTTTACAGTAGCATACTTAGTAGCGAAGATGTTGTTGAAGCCTCTCTTAGGGATTCTTCTTGCGAGAGGCATCTGACCGCCTTCAAAGCCGATCCTTACACCGCCGCCGCTTCTTGCATTCTGGCCCTTGTGGCCCTTGCCTGCGGTCTTGCCGTTTCCTGAACCGTGGCCTCTGCCTATACGCTTAACAGCCTTGTTGGAATCGAGTGCAGGTGTTAATTCGTGGATTTTCATATCAGTGCACCTCCTTGCTTACGCTTCTGTAACCTCGATGAGGTGAGAAATCTTGTTGATCTTGCCCTGAGTCTGAGCATTGTCAGGCTGAGTTGTTGTGTCACCGATCTTCTTGAGACCGAGTGACTGAGCAGTAGCGATCTGGTCTTTCTTTCTTCCGATAAGGCTCTTTACGAGCTTGATGTTCTTTGCCATTGTTACTGCCTCCTTAACCTAAAATTTCCTTAACAGTCTTGCCTCTCTTTGCAGCAACTTCCTTTGCAGAAGCGCAGTTAACAAGGCCGTTGATAGTAGCTCTTACTACATTGCAGGGGTTGTTGGAACGAAGTGACTTTGTTCTGATGTCCTTGATTCCTGCAACCTCGATGACTGCACGGACAGGACCGCCGGCGATAACACCAGTACCAGGTGCAGCGGGCTTCATAAGAACTCTGCCTGCGCCGAATGCGCCTACGATCTCGTGGGGTATTGTTGTTCCCTTGAGAGCGACCTTTACAAGGTTTTTCTTGGCGTCCTCGATGCCCTTGCGGATAGCATCCGGAACTTCTCCGGACTTACCGAGACCGAAACCTACAGTGCCGTTTCCGTCACCGACAACTACGAGAGCAGCAAACTTCATTACACGACCGCCCTTGACTGTCTTGGAAACTCTGTTTATGGCAACGACCTTTTCAACGAGCTCAGGAGCCTGTGTTTCAATATTAGCCATTGTTGTACCTCCCTCTTAGAACTTTAATCCGTTTTCACGAGCACCCTCAGCGAGAGCCTGTACACGGCCGTGGTAAAGGTAGCCGCCTCTGTCGAAAACAACTTCGCTTATACCCTTATCAGCTGCATTCTTTGCGATCATCTCGCCGACCTTGCGAGCACCGTCAGCGTTGCCGCCGTTGCCCTCGAAGCTCTTATCCATGCTGGATGCAGAAGCAAGAGTAACACCGTTTACGTCGTCGATGAGCTGAGCGTAGATGTGCTTGGATGAACGGAACACATTGAGACGGGGACGCTCGGGAGTTCCTGAGATCTTTGCACGAACTCTGCGATGTCTCTTTAATCTTGCCTTATTGCTGTCAAATTTCTTAATCATAGCAATTTGCTCC
>CACWPR010000069.1:12861-28549 GCA_902762855.1 Ruminococcus flavefaciens | reverse complement strand
TTCAAGTGCCAGATTGACGTCCTTGCTCTTCTGACGGGAGCTCACCACTGATATTACTCCCGTGACCTTTCTGTCCTCCGGGTCATCGTAACGGGTGATTCCCTTGAAAAGGCACATCTCACGGGTACGGCCGGAGGTGAGTATAGATGACTCCAGCTCGTAGTCAAAGCGGTAGACTCCGCTGCTTATGTCACGGCACAAACTGTTGAAGGTCTCTATGTACCGTGAGAGGACATATCCCTCGTCAATAGACTGCTTCCGCCATTTTTCCAGTTCCTCATCCACCAGTATCATATCACGGTAGCAGTCGAACATAAATATGCGTATCCTCTTCGTCTCAAAGGAATACTCAAAGGCCAGGTCATTTACCAGACTGAGGATGTAGCGATAATCGGAAATAACTCCCTGCCGGCTGTAAGCAAGTCTTTCCAGCGAGAAAACGTCACTGAAGGCAATGCTGTACAGAGGCTCCTCGTCCTCGGCGGAGGGAAGCCTCCTGACTGCCGCCATTATCCAGCGCACTTCACCTGTTATCCCCTTCATTCGTATGACAGTTCTGCGGACTGTACCGTCGTCAGAGTCCTCAACAGCCTCAGCAATGCGAGGGTAGTCGTCCTCATCTATAGTACGGCGTATAGAGTAGATGACGTCGTTGCCGAAATACCGGAAGAACGGCTCATCGGCGCTCTGTGTATGAAGGCTCCTGTCCACAACGACTCTTCCCACGCTGTACATTTTCTCGTTGATAAGTTCACTGCTTTCGTTCATTTGATATCCCCCTTATGCTGTCCTCCACCGGAACAGAAAATGCTTGTCAGCTTTATTATAGCATTTTATTCCACGTCGGTCAAGATTATTTATTATTTTATCACATTAACTAAAAATTAACAGATTTTTTCCCAGCTCTATCACATTAATGATTTATAATGACTTTGTATACTTTATATAGGAGGACCGGTCAGCCCGGCCGGTGTGGGGTCATGGATAAAAAAGAGATCAAACGATATGTATTCATCGCTTTTCTTGCGGTGGCAGTCTGCGTAATAGTACAGAACTTCTCGGTGTTCCAGAACCTTGTTCTGCTTGCACTGAAGGCTATGCGCCCGATATTCATCGGATGCGTTCTCGCCTACATTTTCAACATAATAATGAACTTCTTTGAAAAGCACTACTTTCCGAAAAAAAACACCAAGCTGATAAAAAACACACGACGGCCTGTGTGCCTTATCCTCTCATTCGCTATCGTAATAGGTACTATCGCTCTTGTGCTGAATATCATTATCCCTGAGATAGTCAATGCGTTCAAAATAGTTTATGCCGAGATACCGCCGCTGTTCATAAAAGTCCGTGACATGGTCCTCGACAAACTGGATGAATACCCGGAAATAAGCAAGGAACTGGAAAATATCGAGATAGACAAGGCAGGTCTGGTGGAAAAAGCTACAAACGGTGCATTCGGACTTTTCGGCTCAGTCCTCACCATGATAGGTGCAGTCACCTCAGCCGTTGCAAGCGTTATCATCGGAGCTATCTTCGCAATATATCTCCTGCTCCGCAAGGATAAGCTCTTCACTGACATCAACCGAATGATGCGTATATCATTAAGTGAAGGTACCATTGCCAAGATAAACCGTTTCTTCGCTATGGCTCACGAGACATTCACCAACTTCTTCATCGGACAGTTCATCGAGGCTATCCTGCTGGGTACACTGACATTCATCGGAGCATCTCTCCTCCACCTGCCATACGCAGCTATGACCGGTACTATAATAGGAGTCACCGCACTTATCCCAATAGTCGGAGCTCTCTCAGGTGCGGCTCTCAGTGCTCTGATAATCTGCACTGTAAGTCCTGCAAAAGCTGTGGTATTCCTGGTGTTCCTCATCATCCTCCAGCAGTTCGACGACAATGTCATCTACCCCAAGATAATGGGAACATCTGTAGGACTTCCCGGCATCTGGGTACTTGCCTCAGTCACTGTGGGCGGTAGTCTCTTCGGCATCATGGGAATGGTACTGGGAGTTCCTCTCGCAGCCACTATCTACAAGCTGTACTTCCAGGACCTTGAATCCAAGGAAGCTGCCATGGGGATACCGCTGCCGGACAGTGAGGAAGAAGTAATGATAGCTCCATCCAAACCCATCATGAAGAAAAAAAGGACAAAGAAAAAGTAATTTCTGCCGGAGGTCACTGACCTCCGGTTTTTTGTTGCCTTTTCTGTCGAACTGTGGTATAATATTATATTATATTGTTTTTTAAGGAGAACACATGAAATACATCCTAACATCTGCCTTTATCGCCGGAGCTGCACTTCTTCTGGCCGGCTGCGGCAATAAAGTAAGCACTCACAGTGACCCGGACCTGAAAGTCTCATCAGTCACCACAAGCACTTCAACTGAAAAGACCAGTCCTTCATCCTCTTCAAATGCAGTTACAACTACCACTTCCACCACAACTACTGCCGTTACGACCACTACAGTTCCTCAGCCTCCTGCTGACCTTATACTGAAAGGCATGGATACTGTAGAGGTCTACACCGAGCTCACTCTCGATGAATTCATCACTGACAAAAATGTTGAACTGTCCGAGGGCAGCGCTCTTCTCAATACTGCTGACCCCGGAGAGTATCAGGTGGATATAAAATACATCAGCAATGGGAATGAGTTCACAGAAAAGCTGACTTATAACGTGGCCGACACCACGCCTCCCCTTCTGCTGAACTCAGGCTGGAACCCTTATCATGTTGCCGGAAAAGACTTTGACCTCAGCAACTATGTCGGCTTTGCAGACAACTACGACAGGAACGTCTCACTGACCTACACCGGCGACATCGACCCAAACACTCTCGGAAACTATCCACTGCACGCAATAGCAACTGACAGCTCCGGCAATTCCACCGAATGGGATGTGACCATATCGGTGGTAAATTCAGTGCCTGTCCCTCCCGATGACCGGACAAGGGTGCCATTCTCCGATTTTGCCGCCGCATACGGCGGAGAGGGGCGCCGGCTGGGTCTGGACATCTCTGCGTGGCAGACCGATGTGGACTTCAATGCCCTGAAAAATGCCGGATGTGACTTCGTCATAATGCGGGCCGGCTACTGCTACGGCGACCCTAAGACCGACGACTATTTCTTCCAGAACCTCGAACGGGCAAGGGCAGCCGGCATGGACTACAGCATATATTTCTACTTCACAGATAACAACGAGGAAGAGGTCCGCGAACACGCACGCTGGCTGGCAGACGTTCTCGGCGGAGAGCCTGTAGACCTGCCTATCGCCTTCGATTGGGAGGACTTCGGCACATTCCAGCAGTTCGGGATGAACATAAAAGACCTTAACGACCTCTATGCTGCCTTCCGGGACGAGCTCTCAAAATACGGATATGATACCATGCTCTACAGCAGCAGGAATTTCCTGAGAGACTTCTGGACTGAGAAAACCAAGTCACTGGGTCCTGTATGGCTTGCTCACTACGTTGATGAGACCAATTACGATGGAGACTATTATATATGGCAGCAGAGCAGCTGCGGACGCATCGACGGCATCGCCGGCGACGTTGACATGAACGTACTGTATGAATGATACAGCAGGTCCAGTGTTTGCCTAAGGCAACAAACGTCCGAAAAGCGCTGTTAAAGATGTAATATAATAATGCAGGGGTGCGCTCCTGCATTAATTATACTTATAAGTTAGTTTATTCTAACAGGAGGTAATATATGAACAGCAGTGATTACAAAGCTCTGTCTATCAAAGAATTCAGCAAGGCAGCAGAAAATTATGAGACCGACAGTGCCGGCATATATAAAATGTGCCGCAAGGACTACCCGGACATCCTTGAAGAGCTGGAAAAGGAGGAATTCAATGACCTCCTGGACTGCGGCTGCGGCACAGGTCCTATGATATCCCTTCTCCATGAAAAATACCCCGAAAAGAATTACACCGGCATCGACCTGACTCCAAAGATGATAGAGACCGCAAAGGCCAAAGGCATCGAGGGTGCAAATTTCGTGCTGGGTGACTGTGAGGACCTTCCATTTGAGGAGAACTCCTTCGACGCTGTCATCTGCTCAATGAGCTTTCACCATTATCCGGAGCCACAGAAGTTTTTCAGCAGTGTGTACCGGGTTCTCCGCCCTGAGGGACGTCTCATCCTCCGTGATATGACCATGAACAAAACCGCCCGCTGGCTTGCAAATAAACTTGAGATGCCTCTGGTAAATGCCGTCGGAAAGGGCGACGTCAAAGTCTACGGCCGTGAGGACATCGAGAAGCTCTGCCGTGATTCCGGACTCCGGCTCGAATCCTTCGAGCAGCGCAGGGGACTCAGGCTCCATGCGGTCATCCGCAAGCCTTCGCAGAAAGCAAAGCGAATAGACCTTGGCGATGTTCAGGAGACTGCCCTCATCCCGCTGGCTATAAAATCCTCTGAAAGTCTTTCAAAGGAGCCAAGGTTCTATGATGCAAAGGCTGTGGAGATCGTCAGGGAGCTTGACTTCGACACGAAAAAATATGACAAGTACTTCTCTCACGAGGGAGTCGTTGCCCGGAGCATACTTTTCGACAACGAGGCAAAGGCTATCATACGCAGGCACCCTGATGCTGTTTTTGTAAACATCGGCTCAGGCTTCGACGACCGCTTTTCAAGAGTTGACAACGGAAGTATAAAATGGTACAACGTTGACCTCCCGGACTCGATAGCTCTCAGAGAGAAGGTCTTTGACAAGCAGGAAAGAGTTTACAACATCGCCGCCGACCTCACCGAAAAAGACTGGGCTAAGAACATCCCGGCAGATGGGACCACTGTGCTTATTGCTGAGGGTCTGCTGATGTATTTCACTGAGGCACAGGTAGCTGAGCTCCTTTGCAGCATACGTGAACACTTCCATAAAGGCTACCTTCTGGCTGAGCTCATGCATCCTATGGCTGTAAAAAATGAAAAACACCATGACACTCTGAGATCCACAAATGCACACTTCCGCTGGGGTATCAAGGACGGCCGTGAGGCTGAAAAGCTCTGCGATGGCTGGAAGCTCCTGAAGGAGGTCAGCTTCTTTGAAGAGATGAAGAAATATTCACTTATCGGAAAAATAGGAAACAAGCTCATGGCGGACAAAATGGACCGTCTTGCTGTGTATAGATTCAAAAAGTGATAAAGTATATGGCCGGTCTGAAGAGACCGGCCTTTTCATGATGTCATGATATTACCGTAATGTACAAGAAAGTGGTATAAAACTGTGCTGATGTGTGCTATTATAAGGATACAATAAACGCAAAGGAGAGCACTGTCATGCTTAAAGAAATGGGATTTTACAAGGGAATAAATCTTGGAGGCTGGCTGTCCCAGTGCAGCTACGAAGAGAAACACATGGATACCTTCATATCCGATGAGGACTACGCTGTCATAGCCGGCTGGGGTGCGGACCACATCCGCATACCCTTCGATTATAATATACTGGAAAATGAGGACGGCTCCTACAATGAAAAGGGTTTTGCAAGGCTCCGGAATGCTGTTGAGACCGGGCTGAAATACGGTCTGAACACTGTGCTTGACCTCCATAAGACTGCCGGTTTCTCCTTCGACTGCTACAGTGAGAACGAAAGCGGATTCTTTGATAGTTCAGCTCTACAGGAGCGTTTCTGCCGGCTCTGGGAGGAGGTCGCAAGACGCTTTGCTGACCTCTCTGACCACACTGCATTTGAGCTCCTCAATGAGGTCACTGATATGGGATTCATGCCAGCCTGGAACAGCATTGTCAGCAGATGTATCGAACGTATACGCAGGATAGCTCCCGATACTCTGATACTTGTGGGAAGCTGCCACAATAATGCCGCAGATATGGTGCCGCTGCTGGATGCTCCCTTTGACAGCAAGGTTGTGTACAATATGCACTGCTATGAGCCGCTCAGATTCACTCATCAGGGAGCGTACTGGACTGACGCTATCGCCCCCGATGCAAGGTACTCCCCCAAGGAATGCGATGTGGCTCCGGAATACTTTGAAAAGCTCTTCTCCTCTGCAATAGAAAAGGCAAAGGCAAACGGTGCCGAGCTATACTGCGGTGAGTACGGTGCGATAGACAGGGTAAGCCCCGAAGACACCCTCGTATGGTACAAGGCTATAAATGCAGTATTTGAGAAGTACGGCATCAGCCGCTGCGCCTGGAGCTACAAAAAAATGGACTTTGGCATTTCCGACAGCCGTCTTGACAGTATAAGAGACAGGCTCATCCAAGTTATATAATAAAAATAATTCAATTTTCCTTCATTCAATATTGACAAAATCTCCGGCCGGTTGTATAATTATACTGATATATTACATTCTGAAAAGAGGGAGAATAATGGCACATCATTTTTTTAAGAAGCTCATAGCAGCAACCGGCGCTGTTTCTATGATGCTGCTTCCCGGCACCCTGCCTGCACCGGCACCTGCTGACAGTGCTGCCGCACCCGACGAGTACCACGATGACTGGCTCCACGTTAACGAAAATGCTGAGATAGTTGATATGTACGGCAACCCCGTCTGGCTCACCGGCATAAACTGGTTCGGCTATAACGTTGGAAGTCAGGTCTTTGACGGCGTGTGGTCCGTAAATATGCACGACTGTCTCAACCTCATCGCTGACCACGGTTTCAACCTGCTCAGAGTACCAATGTCCACTGAGATCTTACTCCAGTGGAAGAACAATGAACCTGACCCGATGATCAAGGTCAATGAATGGAAAAACCCTGAGCTCACTGTCGAAGGTATCGAGGGCGGCAAGGTCAAATACAGCTTTGATATCTGGAACCAGGCTGTTGCATGGTGCAGAGAGAACGGCATCAAAATAATGCTCGATATACACAGTGCGTCCACAAATGCCTCAGGACACAGCTATCCGCTCTGGTACGATGACAGTTTCAGTACTGAAGACTGGCTTGAAGCTCTGTCATGGTTCTGTGAGTACTACAAGGATGACGATACTATCATAGCTGTTGACCTGAAAAACGAGCCTCACGGCAAGCCGGAAGAGGGCAAGTTTGCCAAGTGGGACGATTCCACTGACCTCAACAACTGGAAGTATGCCGCAGAGCGGGGAGCAAAGGCCTGCCTTGACCAGAACCCCAACCTCCTCATAATGGTCGAGGGTGTCGAAGTATATCCCAAGTTCGATCAGGGTTCCGACTGGACCACCCCCTCTGTTGACTATGCTAACTATGACGGTCCCAGCCCACTCTGGGGAGCATGGTGGGGCGCTAATCTGCGTGGAGTCCTGGACTGTCCTGTTGACCTTGGCGAGCACCAGAGCCAGCTTGTTTACTCGCCCCACGACTACGGTCCGGAGGTATGGAAACAGACTTGGTTCTACCTGGAGGATGACTCCAAGACCTTTACCCGTGAGACACTTCTTGACGACTACTGGTATGGCACTTGGGCCTACCTCGCAGAGAAAAATATGTACCCGCTGCTCATGGGTGAATGGGGCGGCTGGGTCGATGACGAGCACGACAAGACCGGCGAGAACCGCCATTGGCTCCAGGAAATACGAGACTACATGATAGACAAACACATCCACCACACTTTCTGGTGCTTCAATGAGAACTCCTCTGATACAGGAGGAATGGTATACGATAATTTTGAGAAGTGGGACGATGTGAAGTATGAGTTCGTAAAGCCTGCGCTCTGGCAGGACGAAAACGGACGCTTCATCAGCCTTGACCACACTATACCGATCGGCGCAAACGGCATCACCCTTACCGAATATTACAGCGGCAGCTCTCAGCCTGTAACTGATCCTACTACCGATCCCACCACTGAGCTGACTACCGGCGGTGATGACCTTACCTACGGTGACGCTGACGGTGACGGCGAGGTAATGATGAACGACGGCGTTCTCATAATGCAGGCTTTAGCCAATAACGATAAGTACGGCGTAGGCGGCTCCGACAAAAATGCTCTCAAGGAAGAAAACCTCGACAAGGCTGACTGCTTTGATCCCGGTTCCGGACTCAGCGTAAAGGATGCGCTTTCGGTCCAGAAATTCCTGCTGGAGTTGATCACTCTCCCTGAACGTTCAAAATAAAACATTTTCGGCTGAATGCACTATTCTGGATATCGGTTTTTGTGCATTCAGCCGATTTTCTTTTCCTGAGTTGTCAGAACGGCCTTTTTCTGACACTTATATATAAACCACCTTTCTGAGGAGATGATACTATGAAAATCAGCAGAGTTCTTACAGCCGCTATGGCAGCAGCCCTTCTCACAAGCTGTGCCGGGAACTCCGGAAGCAGCAGTCAGCAGGCAGAGGAGGTCATTATAACCCCAACAGAAGTTCAGGAAACTACGGACGCTGTAACAGTCATGTCCGAAACAGCATTCGAGTGCTTCGGCCAGACCTACGATGCCGCAGGCAGCTCCATAAAGACCTGGTGTCAGATATGGAATGACCGCGTCCGCACCACATATAGGACAACGCAGCAGACTAACAGAGTTGAACCGGAATATATCTCAGAGCTTGTCACTGACCTTACTTCCGGGAAGTATGAGGAGTCCTCAGGGCCTTTCAGCAGCGATCACAGTATCTGCCTTGATGACGCTGTGGAAGGCATTGCCATTCAGTCAGGCATGGCCACAGTTTACGGCTACGACGAAATAGACAACCTCACCGAGGGCTCAGAACCGGCTTTCTGCCTTATATCCGGAGGTAACAGCGTCACCTACCTTGTACCCGGCGATATAAAAAATGAATTTGACAGACTTGTAGAGGATATTACCGTCAACGATGATAACATACAGGATGTTTATGAACTTCCGGACCATAGCTACCGTGAGATAACGGAGACCGAATATAAAAAGGACATAATACTGTTCGTCAGCCTTTATTCAAACTGGGCAGAAGGCATACAGATACACGGCTCATTCATTGACGACTTCGGCTATGTATATAAGTTCAACTTCGACGGCATTGACATAGTGCAGATCTGTGAGGAAAGGGAAAAGACCGATGATTATACTTTCAATGACGCACTCATAGACTGCATATATTACGATGTATACCACAAGGATAAGCCTTATGCCAAGGTAGACTCTGATGAGATATTCGACATATACATGGAGCAGTACAGCATAAGTCCTGAAAGCACTGTCGAAAAAGAGTCACGGGGCTGCGATATGGGACAGTATTCCCTTTACGTTTTTGATACCGGCAATTGGGATCTGATAGAGCTCCGGAGCTCCGGTGACTGGGAACGATACCTTAATGACAGCGCCGCAATTGATATGTGCGAACGTTTCGATGCCCTTGAATACTCAGACCTATAAAAGCAGCGGCTGCCGCATTTACTGCGGCAGCCGCTTTCAGCTTTGTTACTGCATCTTATAAGAGTTTATCATCTTCTGGACCATACGTCCGCCGATAGAGCCGGCCTCACGGGATGTGAGGTCACCGTTGTACCCCTGCTTGAGGTTAACACCGAGCTCACTTGCAGACTCCATCTTGAATCTTTCAAGGGCCTCTCTGCCCTTCTGTGTCATTTCGCCGTTGTTGTTTCCGTTGCTGTTTGCCATTGTTTTTTTCTCCTTTTGGATTTTTTTGATGCCGTGATAGTATTATAACTCAGGAGATAAAAAATATTTGTGGAAAAAATTATATTATCGACTTTTTTCTGCAATAGTTATTCAACGTCATAGGTATCAAGGAAATGGTGGACTCCCTCTTTATTTTTATAGGCAATGACGGTAGCAAGATTTACATTTTCAACACTTCGGAAGATATTCTTCTCTATCTGTGGGTCACGCTTGCTAAGGTCTGCTATGAGGTCCTTGACCACCATCCTCTTTGACACTGACCTTGTATCCGGGTCGCAGGTAGTACAGGTATCGGTGAACTTGCAGGCACACTGTATGAAGTGGAGGTCGTTGTAGTCCCGCCAGTGCTTTATGTCAGCCTCACGTATAAGATACAGAGGTCGTATCAGCTCCATGCCCTCGAAGTTGGTGCTGTGGAGCTTAGGCATCATAGTCTGGACCTGTCCGCCGTAAAGCATTCCCATGAGGATAGTTTCTATCACGTCGTCAAAGTGGTGGCCGAGTGCGATCTTATTACAGCCCAATGCCTTGGCATGGCTGTAGAGGTAGCCTCTTCTCATACGGGCGCAGACGTAGCAGGGACTTTTTTCGATATTGAATACTGAGTCAAAAATGTCGGACTCAAAAACCTTTATAGGTATGGACATTGACCTTGCATTGTTCTCAATGACACGGCGGTTCTCAGGGCTGTAGCCGGGGTCCATAACAAGGAACTCCACCTCGAAAGGGAATTTGTCATGCCGCTTCAGTTCCTGAAACAGCTTTGCCATGAGCATTGAGTCCTTGCCGCCGGAGATACAGACAGCTATCTTGTCTCCCGGCTGGACAAGCTGATACTCGTTTATGGCCTTGGTGAACCGGCACCATATCGACTTCTTGAACTTTTTCCGCAGACTTTTCTCAACATCCTCGGTTATCATCCTGTCACGGAGCGTTATGTCCAGCCAGCCGGCATAGCCGTCGGAAAGGTCAGCAGCATCATATCCATTATCACGGAGCGTATCAGCTATCTCTCCGCTTATTATCCCGCTCTTGCAGCATATTATCAGCTTTTTGTCCCTTGGGAGCTCAGTATCCAGGACCTTGTCCTGAGGAATGTTCACGGCCCCGGTGATATGGCCGTACTCAAAGGCCGCCGGGTCACGAATGTCCACAACTGTATATTCATCAGGGGAGAGCTTTATAAGCTCCTCCGCAGTTATTTTATCATTCATTCTCAACACCTCGTTATCTGATAGGTATATTATATCATGGAGTGAGGAGAATGTCCAGAAAAAAATTTTTCAGCTTTTTTCGCTGACTACTATCGCCACTCTGTTCTGTATCATCCCGGCTGCTTCCTCGGCACTGCGCTCTCCGGCAAAATAGGACTGAGCCTCCTCCAGACAGATAGCATAGACATCCTTATCGTAATTTCCGCCCGAATTACAGCAGTTCATGATATACTCCGAGAAATGCTCAGCCTCCTGGTCAGTGAGGGGATAATAATTTTGTCCCTTGCTCTCATAGTGGTCAACGGGGTCGCCATTATCATCTGTAAAATGCTTCATATCCTCCACCTGCCCGGCAAAGACGTCCCTGCGGGCAGAGAAACCGCAGGAATATCCTTTCTCCTGCGCCCTTTTCGTAAAATTACTGCGGATATACTGCCATGCCCCTTCCTTTTCCGGACAGGACACAGATATGGCCATAAAGGTATCACAACTAATACGTCCGCCGCTGCCGTCAGCAGAGGGATAGCCTGCAAGGGTAATGTCCTCACCTGCCTCGCATCCCTTTATAAAGGAAAGCGGGTGGTCTATGGATATCCATACTCTTTCAGTTATGTCACGGTCTGTGGGCCATTTCATCCACATTTCTTCCTGCATATTGTTCCACTCATCAGAGTACTTCTCATACTCTTCCTCCTTATCCGGGAACCTGTTGCAGAATTCAAGGTAGCGGACAAAATCATCGCAGTCAAAGTCACAGGTGCCTTTCTTTGAGTCTATCAGAGAATCTGTCCAGTCGAAGTAACGCTCAAAGACCGCCTCCTTGGTGTCGTATTTATAGATAAGGTCTGCCGATGCCGGAGCACTGTCGTAGAAGTCCAGCATCTCTTTCATCGTCCAGTTTTCACTTACTCCGAACTTGGATTTTACAGCGATAGATTCCGCATAAAAGAACGGACTGAGTGAATAGAGCGAACCGTCGCTGCCCTCTCCATACTTCATGATATTCGGCATGAGAGTATCCTTATTCACTTCGCTGTCCCCTTCCATGAGGCTGTAAAGGTCAGCAAAAGCTCCTTTTTCCGCAAGGTCCATCATATCATCATGATCTGATGAAATTATCACGTCCGGAGCTTTTCCGGAGATTATGTCCATTTTGAGCTGTTCCCAGGCACCATCACTTGTGTAGTCATCAGGCTGGTTGTACTGGCTGTAATCAACTATTTTTATCCGGTAATCATTCTGACTTCGGTTGAACTCATTGACTGATGTGCTGACAACAGCACTGTCTAAAGCTGCCAGCGTTATGACCTTAGTCTCCTCGACCTCACTCAGGTCCCTCCTCACAAGACGTGCAAGGCTGCTGGTATTGTTGTTCCAGTTACGGCTCAGGACCATGAACTCGTCATCGCCGGCAGGAACAGCAGTGCCGGAGGTTATGTCCGCATCCGCCCAGTTAAGGACAAGTTCTCTGGAACCGTCTGCCCGGAGCCCGTAAAGCCCGTCCTCCTCCGGCATAAAAATAAGATACTCACCTCTGCCAGAGGTCAGGCGGCCGCTTTCATGGAAACCCTCCTCTTCTGATGAATACAGAGGTGCGCCGAGTTTTCCGGTGGTCATATCAATAGGCAGTAGCTTTATGATATAATTTCCCTCGTCAAAGTCATTCTCTATAACATAGAGATACGGTGCCCCTGCATTGTCTGTCAGAAGCTCCGAGCGGCTGATGAAGCCGTTTTCACACTTCTCGTACCCCATGAGCTCGTTAACACTTCCGTCAGCAGAAATATGAATGAGGGTACCGTCATTCACAAAAGCGATATAGCCGTCTGAGTCAGGCAAAAGTGCGGATATCTGAGTATATCCATTATCATCCTTGTACCTGAATATTTCATCGGGAATGACCTTTGAGAGCAGCTTGCCGTTGGTGTCGAAGGCGCATATCATAATGCCCGGTCTGCTGTTTTTCTCATAGGACTCGTAGTCAAAGGAATCATCATATTCTTCGGGTGGAACAATTCCTCCGTGGTCCTGAGTATAGCACACCTCATATACCTTTCCGTCAGCACAAAAAATGGTGTACGGAAAATGTTCATCAGCACTTAGGAATTCCTCCGGGAATTCCGGCTCCAGCCTGCGGTACTCATTCTTATCTTCAGAGAATATATACAGCTTTTCCAGCGGAGCTCCTCTCTGTGTCCAGTCTGTGCCGTAAATGACGTACTCGCCGCTGCCAAGTTCCCAGATATTGCTGACATCTCCTATATCCTCCGGAAGCTCTGCATCAATGGCCTTGTAGGAGCCGCTGAGCAGCTCCGCTGCCATTTCAGTAGGATGCTCTCCGGTTTCCGCAATACCGGCTGCGGGAGCATCTTTAAGGCTCTCCGAGCCCTTCCCTGAGCAGGAAGAAAGGGCTATGCAGGCGACCAGTAACAACGCTGATGTCCTGATAATATCGTATCTCATGTGTCTCATCCTTTCATCTGTTTCATTTACAACTCCAGTATAGTCCAACCTGACATCAGAGTCAATAGATTTTGCAACTATTTTACACTTTCATGCCGGACATTTTGCATTTGTCTTATTGGCAATCGCTCTTGTATATTTGTGCAATATTCACAAAAGGGGAAACATTCTACCGCCGGTTTTTCCTTGATTTCTGAGCTTTATGTTCTCGTCAAATTGTAACTTTTCACAAATTTTGTTGATTTATTAAGTATTTCATTGATTTTTTAAGATAAAAATGGTATAATTATACAGTATTTCTAATTTTGATATTCACTATTATCTGATATAATATGAATGTTTGGAGTGATTTGTACGTGAATATGACCAAGTGTCCTGAAAAACACACCTACGACGCAGACAAATTTGAAAGGTGTCCGTTCTGCGAGAAAATAAAGGCTGATAAAGAAAAGAAAAACGTTCCGACTGTAAAGCTGGAAAAGAATAAAAAAGGCAAGGCTGTCAAGGTAAAAGCAAGAACTGTTAAGGTACGTGCTGTATCATCCGGCAGCAAGCAGGAAGAGCTCCCTGCTGAAAAGCCAGAGGCAGTTGAAGTGCCAAAGGCCGAGCCTAAGCCGGTGGAAGTCAAAAAAGACGAACCCAAGTCCGAACCAAAACCGGAACCTGAACAGGCAGAAGACAAAAAAGACGAACCCAAGTCCGAACCAAAGCCGGAGCCTGAACAGGCAGAGGTCAAAAAAGACGAACCCAAGTCCGAACCCAAGCCGGAGCCTGAACAGGCAGAGGTCAAAAAAGACGAGCCTAAGTCCGACCCCAAGCCGGAGCCTGAACAGGCAGAGGTCAAAAAGGCCGAGCCAAAGTCCGAACCCAAGCCGGAGCCTGAACAGGCAGAGGTCAAAAAAGACGAGCCTAAGGCCAAAACTAAACCGGAGCCTGAACAGGCAGAGGTCAAAAAAGACGAGCCTAAGGCCAAAACTAAACCGGAGCCTGAACAGGCAGAGGTCAAAAAAGACGAGCCTAAGGCAGAGGTCAAAAAAGACGAGCCTAAGGCCAAAACTAAACCGGAGCCTGAACAGGCAGAGGTCAAAAAAGACGAGCCTAAGGCCGAACTCAAGCCGGAGCCTGAACAGGCAGAGGTCAGGAAAGCTGATAAAAAATCCGAGAAAAAGTCAGGAGCACACAAATACATCTCTGCATCAGCCGAGTCCAAGGAAGAAGAAGAGATAAACCAGATGCTCAACGACGAGGACGTCGTTATCGACGACGTCAACAACATGGCCATCAACAAAAAGACCGGCACTCTCGTCAAGTACATAGGTACAACCGAGGCTATAACTGTCCCGGATACCATTACAACTATTGGAAAATATGCATTCAGAGGCAACGAGACTCTCAAAAAGATAGTCCTCCCGGACAGCGTTAAACGCATAGAAAAATTCGCATTCTGCCACTGTTTCGCCCTGGAAGAGATAGTTTTCCCAAAGGGCCTTGAGTCTATCGGTGAGAACGCTTTTCTCAAATGCCAGCGTCTGAAGGAACTCAACTTCCCCTCATCGCTGAAAATAATAGGCAAAGGTGCTTTCGGACGCTGCAATTCTCTTGAGAACATCGTCCTCCCTGCCTACCTCCAGAGAATAAGTGACCTGACATTCTTCTCATGCAGGCGACTCCGCAGGATAGTTATCCCCGGAGCTGTTGAAGCTATAGGAAATGCCGCATTCTCCGAGTGCTACAGCCTGAAAAAAGTCACTATCTCAAACTCAGTAACAGTCATCGGTGAGAGTGCTTTCTCATGGTGCCGCTCACTGACTACTATCGACATTCCATATACCGTAAAGACTATTTGCAGTTGGGCGTTCTACGGCTGCCAGAACCTCATGGAGCTCCGTATAAGCTACCAGACCAAGGACATCAAGGAGGACGCCTTCAGCGGATGTGAGAGCCTTTACAACGTACATATCGCTGAATTTGACAATGAAAACGTCACTACTGACGAGGTAAAGAAGGGACACAAACAGACCGTCAGAGTGCTGAAACAGGTCAACAGAAAGAAAGCTGAAAAGTTCGCCCGTGAACACGGTCTGAGCACACTTTTTATCTGAGTACTGCGAAATATTGTTTTTCACTCTTGACATTTCACGAAAACTGTGATATAATACCTCTTGATAAAATGCAACGACGGAGAGAAGTAGCTCCGGATAACGTTTCACAGAGAGTGCGGGTAAGGTGTGAGCCGCATATACGTCCCGAAGTGAATAACACTCCTGAGCAGCAGACTGAAAGGGTCTTGTGTGCAGATATCTGCCCACCTTAGTAAGCGAGCCGTGCTCCGCACGTTACAGCGGCCAAAAGTGATCGCTTTGCGGTAATTCAGGTGGCACCACGGGTAATATGCTCCCGTCCTGTATAGGACGGGGGCTTTTTGTATTTCTTCGTCCTGAAT